>JADFDN010000079.1 GCA_018262815.1 Thiobacillus sp. | reverse complement strand
GTGCGGATCGCTGCCGATCCTATTCCGCGACGACAGCCTGATTGCCATACACAAGCCGGCGGGGCTGCTGGTGCATCGCAGCGTGCTGGATCGCCACGAAACCCGTTTCGCCTTGCAGATACTGCGCGACCAGATCGGCCAGCCGGTTTATCCGGTGCATCGACTCGACAAGGGGACGTCCGGCGTGCTGCTGTTTGCGCTGGATCGCGAGATCGGGCGCGTGCTGAACAGTCAGTTCGAACGCGGCGAGGTGAGCAAGCGCTATGTTGCGGTGGTGCGCGGGCATCCGCCGGAATCGGGCGAGATCGATCATCCGCTGCAGCGCATGGCGGACGAGCATGCCGGGATTGCCGCCCGTGGCGCCGCGCAAGCTGCGCGCACCCGCTACCGCCGGCTGGCGACGGTGGAATTGCCGTATCGGGTGGATCGCTATCCCAGCAGCCGCTATGCGCTGGTCGAACTGGAACCGCTGACCGGCCGCTGGCACCAGCTGCGCCGCCACATGAAGCACATCGCACACCCCATCATCGGCGATGCGACGCACGGCAAGGGACGGCATAACCGCCTGTTCCAAGCGCTGTTCGGCCACCCGCGTCTGTTGCTGGCGGCAACCGGGATGCAGCTGGCGCATCCGGTCAGCGGGCAGGCTTTGCACTTGCAGGCGGGGTTGGCCGAGGATTTCGCCGACGTGGTCGGACGATTGGGGTGGGGCGAGGCGTGCTGCCGAGCCGGCTGACCACCCTGCATTCCCCTCCCCACCCCGCTCGTATACTTCTCGTTTCACCCCCCACACCAAGGAGCTGCCCACCATGTCTCCCCTCACCCTCGTCATCGGCAACAAGAACTATTCGTCCTGGTCGCTGCGGCCCTGGCTGGTGTTGCGCCAGGCAGGCATTCCCTTCGAGGAGATGCGCATCCCGCTCTACCGGCCCGGATCGGAAGCGGAACTGGCGAGGTGGTCGCCCTCGGGCAAGGTGCCGGCGTTGCATGATGGCAACATCCGGGTGTGGGATTCGCTGGCGATCTGCGAAACCCTTGCCGAACGCTTCCCCGAGCAGGGCCTGTGGCCGGCCGATGCGGCGGCACGGGCGGTGGCGCGCTCGGTGAGCGCGGAGATGCATGCGGGATTCGGGGCCCTGCGCGAGCACATGACGATGAACATTCGCGCCCGCTATCCGGGCAAGGGGCGCACGCCGGAATGCCTGGCGGACATCGAGCGCATCCTCGCGATCTGGACGGATTGCCGCGCCCGCTTTGGCCAGGGCGGCGATTTCCTGTTCGGGCGCTTCGGCATTGCCGATGCGATGTATGCCCCGGTGGTGCTGCGTTTCCAGACCTACGGGGTGGCGCTGGAGGGAGCGGCGCGGGCCTATGCGGATGCGATTCTGGCGCTTCCGGCGCTGCGGGCCTGGGTGGCGGACGCGGAGGCGGAAACGGAGCGGATCGAGCGCTTCGAGGCCTGGTAATAAAAAACAGGCGATCTGGGCTTTAATATTCTTGCCGGTAGGCCGATAATCAATCCGGCGTTCAGCTGGCCGCGCCTGTTTGCGGATGGCCCGATGCCACTGGAATGCTTTTTGGGGCACCTCATTTTCACAACCAACGTAAGGGATACACATGAACAAATCCGAATTGATCGACGTGGCAGCAGCCGAAGCCGACATCAGCAAGGCCGCCGCCGGCCGCGCACTCGATGCCATTCTCGATGCAGTCGTCAAAGCCGTTTCGAAGGGTGATGCCGTGACCCTGGTCGGCTTCGGCTCCTTCAAGTCCAGCAAGCGCGCCGCCCGTACCGGCCGCAACCCGCAGACCGGCAAGGAAATCAAGATCGCAGCGACGACCGTGCCGCGCTTCACCGCCGGCGCCGGCTTCAAGGCCGCCGTTGCAGGCAAGAAAGCCGCCAAGAAGAAGTAATGCAGTAAAGCCGGGCATGGCGCTGCCCTCCGGGTGCGCCATGCCTGCACTCCACCTGTCGCATTCCTTATCGCTTGCCGCAGATGGCAACGCGCCCTGACCCCACCCCTGTTTGACCGCCCCGATGGGACGCCGCGACCGCTATCACGTCTATGTGATCGAACTGTCGAAAGACGTTCTATACGAAGGCCGCTTCAAAAAAGCCAATCCCGGTTACGTCGCGGGCAAGCCGTGCATTTACGTCGGCATGACGGGACTGGATCCCGACGTGCGCTTCGACAAGCACAAGGCCGGCATCCAGTCGAACCGCTTCGTCAGGGAATTCGGCCTGCGCCTGCTGCCCGAGCTGTACGAACTGTACAACCCGCTGTCGTACGACGACGCGCGTGCGCTGGAAGTGGAGCTGGCGATCGATTTTCGCGAAGGCGGCTACGGAGTGTGGCAGGCGTGAGCGGGCTGCCGCGGCTGAGCCTGCGGGCTGCCGCCTTCAGCGCGCCCGCGCCTTGGCGAGCCGGGCCTTCAGTTCCGGCATGACGGCGGCGGCGGCTTTTTCGCCTTCGAGGATGGCGAGGTGCCGGCCCGCGAAATCGGTGCTGCTCACCGCGGCGGTCTGCGGCCGGATCACGACGTCGGCATCTTCCAGCTCGTGGCGGCTGATGGCGTGGCCCATGATGGCGAAGGTCTGCAGCAGCACGTCCAGCGTGCCGGTGAGCCTGTCGCGGCGGCTCACGTTGGAAATGTCCACCGCGATGACGAAGTCGGCGCCCATGGCGCGCGCGGAGCGGGCCGGTACCGGCGAGGTGAGGCCGCCGTCGACGTAATCGCGTCCGCTGATCTCCACCGGCTGGAACATGCCCGGCACCGCGCTGGAAGCGCGCACCGCGATGCCGGCGTCGCCGCGACGGAACAGCACCATCTCGCCGCTTTGCAGATCGGTGGCCACCACGCCCAGGGGCCTGGGCATTTTCTGGATGGTGAGATTCTTCACCTTCTGGTTGATGAAGTCCTGCAGCGCCTCGCCTTTCAGCACGCCGCGGTTGGGCAGGGTCCAGTCGGCCACCATGTCCTCGTTCATCTGCAGCGCCAGGTTCTGCAGCTCGAATCCGTTCATGCCCGAGGCATAGAGCGCCCCCACGACGGAGCCCGCGCTGGTGCCCACGACGATGTCGGGGACGATGCCCTGGGCTTCCAGCGACTTGATCACGCCGATGTGGGCGAAGCCGCGCGCCGCGCCGCCGCCCAGAACCAGCGCGATCCGGATCGGCGGCTTGGGCACCGCGACGGGAGCGGGGACGGGCGGCGTCGGGACCGGAGGCGGCGCCGCACAGGCGACAAGCAGGACAGCGAAGAGAAGCAGGGACAGGCGACGCATGGGACAAACCGGTATGGGATGGAATACCGGATTATGCGGGGAGGACGACGAAGCGGCCAGTTCAGGCCGGGGCGTGCAGGCCATCCAGACCCGGGGCGCCGAGTTCACGTCCGGTTCATTTGAACAGGGTTTTGAGGATGCTTTTGCCGTTCACGATCACGTGCAGGACAAACAATAGGCTTGCGATCCCCCACAGCGTGAACAGGATGTAGGCGTCGTACCTGTCGCCCAACTGAAAGCGGCCCAGAAGAAACACCCCAATCAGCGCCAACAGGATTTGCACCAGATCGAGCAGCAGGATCTGGAACTGGATCCCACAGCAGTTTTTCGGAGGAGGCGATGCCTTGAGCCTGTCCTTCAACTCCTTGTAAGGAAGGTTGCGGATATAAGCGACTGTTGCCAGGACCACCGCCAGCAAGGTGTACTGCACGGCCCCATCCAGCGAATAGGACGTCATGGGCTTGCCTCCTTCACGCATCCGGACGTATCAACATAGCACGCCCATCGCGCAGCACAGGCCGGTCAGCAGCGCATGCTCAGCCAGCGCTTCGATTTCTGGTCCACATAGCTGACCGTCGCCTTCTTGAAGTTGAGGTCGACGAAGAGTTCGCAGCGCAGTTCGCCGTGGCGCCAGCACATGGCGACGCTGCTTTCGTTGGAATACATCAGGTGGAACACGCCGTCGAAGGCGGGATAGCTGCTGCGGAATTCCATCAGCTTGAGCAGGCGCCGCACGACCGGGGTTTTCACCGCTTCGTCGACCTCGTCCGCGCTGTAGCGGTGGCGGTTGATGTCGCGCAGCTCGCCGGTGGCCTCCATCAGTTCGTGGTCGTTGCTGCCGGCTAGCAGGCCAACGTAGTAGACCTGCGGAATGCCCGGCGCGAAGAACTGGATGGCGCGGGCGGCGATGTAGGCATCGTCGTTGCGCTTCAGCGCATCGTAATAGGTGCAGGTGAGCTGATAGATCGCGCCGACGCTGTGCACGTTGGCGGCGGAGCGGCGCAGGATGGGGTCGGCCGAACGCTGGCTGACGTTGTCGATCACCGCCTGGATCTTGTCCTTGGGCAGCACGCCCTCGACGTCGGGGATGCAGATGCCGTCGTGGGTGTCGAGCACGGTGAGCTGGTTGCGCGGGCACATGCGCAGCCACTGCTTGAGATAGACGCTGTTGGCGTCGAACAGCGAATACAGCAGCAGCGGCGCCAGCGCGAAGCCGTAGGGGTGCATGCCGTGCAGCGCGATGGCGTACTGGAAGCTGGCGTGGTCGTGCACCTCGGGCAGGGTGTCGGCACCGTTCTCGCGGGCGACGCCGTCGATCCACTTGAGGATGTCGTAGACGTCCGGCTCGACGAGGAAGCAGCTGGTGCCGATTTTCTTGGTGGTGTAGCCGAACGCATCGAGGCGGAACAGCCTGACCCCGCGCGCGGCGAGGAACTTGATCGTGTCCTCCATCAGCGCATAGGTCTTGGGCGAGTTGTAGTTGAGGTCGATCTGGTGTTCGGTGAAGGTGCACCAGACGCGACCGCTGCTGCCGTCGGCGAAGGTCACTTCGCGGAAGGGCTCCTTTTCCTTTCGGATGTGAATGCGCGCCAGATCGTCAGGCGAGATCGGGCCGAGCTGGTCGACGTGCACGAAAAGATCGGCAAATTCCGATTCGTAGCCGCGCGCGATAAAGTCCTGGAACTCCTCGGATTCATCCGAGATGTGGTTGAGGGTGAGATCGACACAGAGGTCGAAGCGCGCCGAGATTTTTTCGACGTCGGCCCAGCTGCCGTATTTCGGATCGATTTCCTTGTGGGTCAGCGGCGAAAAGCCGCAGTCGGCATTCGACGGATAAGGCGGCAGGATGTGAATGCCGCCGATGGCTTTGGAAAAATGCGTGTCGACGATGTCGTACAGTTCGGCCAGGTTGGCGCCCATCCGGTCGGGATAGGCGATCAGCTGGACCTGGTTGCGCAGGGCCATGGAATGGTGTCCTCGTAGGTCATGCCGGCGCGGGCCCGCCGGTCTTCCGGCGGGCGCAGGCGCGGCTGCAAATCAGAAAAGGAAAAAGGGGCTGTCGCCCGTGCGGCGACGCGTCAGGCCGCTGCCCGTTTTTCTTCGGGTTGCGCACGCAGCTGCGCGAAGATCTCCAGCACATGGCGGGTCCAGTGCCCGATGTCGTAGCGGTCGATCAGCGCATCCATGCGCTGCATGCGCGCGCGCTGCTCCTCGCGCGGCATGTCGAGCGCGCGGTCGATGGCCGCGTCCATCTGCACCAGGCTGTAGGGATTGACGAGCACGGCGTCCTGCAGCTCGACCGCGGCGCCGGCAAACTCGGACAGCACCAGCACGCCGCTTTCGTTGACATGGGCGGCGATGAATTCCTTGGCAACGAGATTCAATCCGTCGCGCAGCGGCGTGATCCAGCAGACGTCGGCGGCACGGTAATAGCACAGCGTGTCTGCGAACGGCATCGGCGTGGTCGACAACAGGATGGGTTGCCAGGACAGGGTGCCGATGTGGCCGTTGATGCGGCCCACCAGTTGCTCGATGTACTGCTGCGCCTTCTTGTAGGCGCGCATGCCGTCGGCCGCAGCCACCGCAGTGACCAGCAGCTTCACCTTGCCGTGCAGCTCCGGACGGCGCTGCAGCAGGCGCTCGTAGGCCAGCAGCATTTCGCGCGTGCCCTTGGCATAGTCGACGCGGCCGATCGAGACGATGATTTTTTCCTGCGGGATGTCGCGCCGGATCTGCGCGACCTGTGCCAGCTTGTCAGGCTGCTGTACGGTGCTGCGGATCATCTCGGCATGGGTGCCGATGGGGAAGGCGTCGATCTGGATCTTCCGCCCCTTGCATGTCATCGACACCGGCGTCTGCGGTTCGGACAGCGCGGTGCCGGTGGCGCGCAATTCGTCAGGCACCTCGCGCTCGATCACGTCGTCGACCGGGCGCAGCGACTGCACGGTGGCGACGAAATTGCGCGCATAGCGCGGAATGTGGAAGCCGACCACATCGCAGTCCAGCAGGCTGTCGATGATCTCGTCGCGCCACGGAAAGATGTTGAAGACATCCGCCGGCGGGAACGGCGTATGGTGAAAAAAGGCGATGCGCACGTCGGGCCGCATCTCGCGCACGAACTTCGGCACCAGCCACAGGTTGTAGTCGTGCACCCACACCACGGCGCCGGGCGCGGCTTCTTCGCAGGCCGCTTCGGCGAACAGGCGGTTGACTTCGCGGAAGGTGGCCCAGTCGCAGTTCTCGGTGGAATACAGCGAGGGGAAGCTGTTGAGGATGGGCCACAAGGCCTCTTTCGAGGTGACATGGTAGAACTGCCCGATCTGCTCGCTGGTGAGCGGCAGACGCACCACTTCATAACTGCCGTAGCTGTCTTCCACCGTGATGCGGCGCTCGAATTTGGGTGGCTTGCCGGCGGCGGCCTTTTTCCAGGCGACCCAGCTGGCGCGCTCGGTCTGTCCGATGAAGCCCTTCAGCGCAGGCACGATGCCGTTGGGGCTGGCGTTTTCCCTGAGAACGGTTTTGCCGTCTACGACATGTTCCTCATAGGGCTGCCGGTGATAGACGATGACCAGTGATGAAGCCATGGGAGTCCTCCGTTCGGTGAAAGCGTTGCAGCGCGTCGAGCACGCCGGCCGCGCCTGTATGCGGGCTGCGGTACACGTTGCCGTGATTCCGGATGGCCGCGTCGAGCGCGGCCTCGCGGTTGCCCACGGCGACGCCGGCCAGGCCGGTGTCGAACATGGACAGGTCGTTGAGGGTGTCGCCGGCCACCAGGGTGCGGTGCGCCGGCAGGTCCAGCGCCTGCAGCGTGCGCAGCAGGGTGGGGCCTTTCTGCACGCCGCGCGGCAGCACGTCGAAGTACAGGTTGTCCGAGATCAGGACGTCGAATCCCAGCTCCTGCACATCCTGCCGGGCCGCATGGGCATGGGCGGGATCCTTGTAGTAATAGGAGCGGCGACGGCCGCCGACGACCGGCTGTTCGCTCAGCCCCGGGTGCCGCTGCATGGTTTCTTCGATCAGCGCATGCGCGTCGGCCGGCCAGCTGGCGTCCAGCCACTGCTCCATCTGCGGCAGCGGCGAATACCACGGACCGCAGGCGACGCTTGTGCCGACGTCGCCGACCATGTGGTCGGGCTGCACCGGCAGCTCTTTGGCCAACCCGCGCATGAAGTCGAGCCCGCGTCCGCTGACGAAGATCAGCACGATCTCGTCGCGACGCTGCGCGATCCAGTCGTACAGCGTGGCGCGTTCATCGCTGCTGCCGCCGAGGAAGGTGCCGTCGAGGTCGGTGGCGAGGACGGTCCGCACCATGTCGCTGCCTGCCTTACGCATAGCTCAGCCCCCACGGTTGCGCCGCCGGACGCAGGTCGCTGTCGCGGCCGATGCGGGGACGGACCGCGGCAGGCCGCGGCGGCCGCGCCGCGGGCGGCGCCATGCCAGGCGCGTTTTCGTGCAGCAGACGGTGCAGGGCCTGTTCCGGTGCGGCCTGGTGCTGCAGCACGTCGCGCACGGCGGCGGCCACGTTCAGCCGCAGTCCGTACTTGCGCTCGAGGATTTCGACCGACATCGCGCTGACTGCGCCCTCGGCGAGTTCGTCGACCGCGGCAGCGGCACCCGGCCGCCCGAGCCGCATGCCCAGCCGGGTGTTGCGCGAATGCTCGGACGCCGCGGTGAGAAACAGGTCGCCGACGCCGCTGCAGCCGAACAGGGTTTCCAGATTGCCGCCCATGGCCAGAGTGAGGCGACGCATGTCGTCGAGACCGCGCGTGATGATGCCGGCACGCGCGTTCTCGCCCATGCCCTGCGCGGTGGCCATGCCGCAGGCGATCGCGATCATGTTCTTCAGCGCGCCGCCCACCTGTGCGCCCACGACATCGCGGGTCAGTTCCAGCGTCACGCCTGCGCGGGCGAGCTGCTGTTGCAGGCTGTCGACGATCCTGCGCGCGTCCTTGTAGCGCGGATGAAAGCGCTCCAGCGCCGGCAGGGCCAGCGTCAGCAAGGTGGACTTGCCGCACGCGACTTCGTCGGCGAAGCTCGGCCCGCCGATCGATCCGGTCAGCACGGTCTTGCCCAGTTCCTCGTCCAGCACCCGGGTCATCAATGCCCCGCTGCCCTGTTCGATACCCTTGCTGGCGGTGAGAACCAGCGCACCGGGCGCCAGCATGGAGGCGGCCCGACGGGCGATATCCCGGGTCGCCGCCGACGGCACGGCAAGGATGACCACTTGCGCACCGTGCAGGGCGTGCGCCATGTCGGCGGTGGCGCCCAGTCCGGACGGCAGGGCGACCCCGGGCAGACAGTGCGGATGTTGGTTGCGGCAGTGGATCGCTTCGGCGATCTCGGGACGCCGCGCCCACAGCCAGGTCGGTACGCCGCCGCGCTGCAGCGCACTGGCCAGGGCGGTGCCCCAGGCACCGGCGCCGAGCACCGCGGCGCATGCGAGGGGCGATTGCCCGTGCGGCCCAGGGGCAGGCGGGTTCGAATGGAAACCTTCAGTCTTGTCGAACAATGTCATCTCCAAAGTCGGGGCGGCGAAGCTCGCACGCTCGTTGGAAGAACGGCCGGGGTGCGGCTGGCAGAGCAGCCTGACAGGCTGTACGGACGCAGCGCAGCCCGGCCGGACCCGGGTATCGATGGGATACCCGGGCATGAGGGCGACGCCCCCTTCAGGAAGCGTCATCGCCGGGAGTGGCGGATGGAAAAAATCACAGGCGCGGAAGGCGCCAGGCAATTATCGTTTTAATGGTGTCGGCGGCTGCCCAAGGGCGAACCGGCACAACAAGTGCGCAATATTGTTTTGCGCAAAAGGATTTTAACCGAAATGCCCTTGCGAGGCAATCCGGACCGTCTTCATGCCCACTTGTTGAGTGTCATGAACGTCTCGGATGACTTTTGGCTGCGGCCGCTGCTTCGCGGCTTAACGTTCGTTTCGCTCACGTTAGCCTGCGCCGAAAGCCACCCTTCATGACATTCACTTCGTGAGCGCCATGAAAAGCGCAGGCAGCTTTTCCGGCAGTCGCTCGATGTGGTCTATGACGGTGAACTGGCGGCCGAAGATGTCGCCGACGTATTCGTCGGCCTTGGGATCGAGGCTGATGCAGTAGGTGAAGATCCCGTCGCGGTCGAGCTCCTTCACCGCCTGGCGCGCGTCCTCGATGAGCAGGCGCTCGTCGTGGGCGTCGACGTCGGATGGACGGCCGTCGGTGAGGATGAGCATCAGCTTCTTGTCGGCGGAACGCGCGCCGAGGGTGTGCGCGGCGTGGCGCATCGCGGCGCCCATGCGGGTCGAATAGCCCGCCTGCATCGCGGCCAGGCGCGCCTTGACGTCGTCGTTGAAGTGCTCGCCGTAACCCTTGATGTGCAGGTAGCGCACGTCGTGGCGGGTGTTGGAATGGAAGCCGGCGATGGCGAACGGGTCGCCGAGCTTCTCGATCGACCAGGCCAGCAGCGACACCGCTTCCTGCGACAGTTCGAGGATGGTCTGGTCGGAGCCGCCCGCCTTCTCGTTGAGCGACTCCGACAAATCCAGCAGCAGCATGACGGCGATGTCTCGTCCATCGGTGCGGTGGCTCATGTTGATGCGCGGGTCGGGGGTGGCGCCGCCCTTGAAATCGATCAGCGAGCGGATCGCGACGTCGAGATCGAGTTCGCTGCCCTCTTCCTGATAGCGGATGCGCACCTTGTCCTGCGGCTTCAGCAGATCGAGCATCTTCTTCAGCCGCTTGGCGAGCGCAGCGTGCTTGGCAAGCAGGCGATCGATGACAGCCGGGTTGCCGCCGGGGTGCAGCGCCTCGTACACGCTGGCCCAGTCCGGGCGGTAGGTCTGGCTGCCGTAATCCCACTCGGGGTAATGGCGCGGCGGCAGCCCCTTGAACTCCTCGCCCGGCTCGATCTTGCGCTTCTCGTCGAAGGCCTCTTCCTCGTCGCCCGCCTCGATGAATTTCCACAGCTGGCGATTGTCGTCGCGGTAGTCGATGACGGTGTCGTCGAAATGGACGCGGGCGAACTGGTCGCTCTGGCGACGGGTTCTGGCGACGTAGGAGAGTGCCAGCGCGGCGATTTCCTTCGTGCTCGACTCAGCCTGCGCCATGACGCCATGGAAGCGCTGCACATAATCCAGCAGGTCGGCGTCGAGATAGCCGTGATCCGGATCGAGCAGCGCGCGCGACAGCATCGCCATGCGGTGGCGCAGGCAGGAGGTGGTTTCCGGATCGCAGGCGTTTTCCATCGGCCTGGGGTGCAGCGCGAGGAACAGGCGGCGCAGGCCGGGATATTCGCGGATCAGCAGCGTCTCGATGCGGCAGTCCTCGAAGAACTCGACCGCCATGCGCTGGAACGGGCTCCAGTTGTCGGCGACCTGCGCCTCGGACCAGCGGCGGTGGCCGACGATGTGGGCGAGCGTGGCGCGGTAGCGGTCGAGGCCGGATATTTCCCCCATGTCGTCGTACACGTCGGGCAGGCGGATGCCGAGCTTGTCGTAGTAGGGAATGGGTTTCCGGATCTCGTCGAACGCGGTGGAATACGGCACCAGCTGATCGCTGTCCTGCCACAGGCCGCGCAGGTAGAGATCGAGCTTGCGTTCGACGTCGACCAGCAAGGTGCCGTGGCGCTCGCGCTGCAGCACCGCGCGGGCGTCGGCCGATTGCAGGCTGAAGTAGTCCTTCTGCCGCTCGGGGTGGGTGCGGTAGTTGCGAATGCCGTATTCGACCCAGTTCTTCAGGCCCGCCAGCGTCAGCTGGCTGAGCAGGTTGGGCGCCTGGGCGAAAAATTCCGGCAGGCCGGGACTGGGAAAGGTGGTGTGGTGGCCGTGGATGGAGCCGGTGGTGCGAGCCTTCAGATCCAGGGTGATGTCGAGGTAGTGCTGCAAAAGTTCCTGCGACTGCAGCCGGCGCGCAACCGGCGCGATCGTCTGCAGGAAGGGGGTGATGGCCTTCCCGTTGGGTGACTTCTGCAGGCGCTGGATCAGCGCCATGACCGCGGGCAAGGCGGATT
>JADFDN010000078.1 GCA_018262815.1 Thiobacillus sp. | reverse complement strand
AACTGGATCTGACCGAAGGCCACCGATTCCTCGATGTCGGTGGTGAAATGCAGCCGGCCTGCGGCGACGTTGCGCTTCACCATATCCTCGAGACCCGGTTCATAGATCGGAATCCCGCCGTCTTTCAGGGTCTCGATTTTTTTCGGATCGACGTCGAGACACAGCACCTCGTTGCCGACCTCCGCCAGGCAGGTACCCGTCACCAGCCCCACATAGCCCGTTCCAATAACCGTGATTTTCACTGCGTCTTCTCCCTAAGCGTTTTGTATGTCGGATCGAATCTGTTGCAATGCGGCGAGCGGGTCGGGCGCTGCCGTAATCGGTCGGCCGATCACCAGATCGGTCGCGCCAGCGCGCAAGGCCTCAACCGGCGTCATCACGCGCCGCTGGTCGCCGGTGTCGGCCCCGGCCGGGCGTATCCCCGGCGTGACCAGCCGGAAGTCGGTTCCCAGGTCGGCGCGCAACAGGGTGGCCTCCTGCGCCGAGCAGACTACTCCATCGAGCTTGCAGGCCTGTGTCAGGCGCGCCAGCCGCAGCACCTGGTCGGCCGGCGAACCGGCCACCCCAACCTCGCCCAGATCCTCGGCGCTCATGCTGGTCAGCACGGTCACCGCAATCAAGAGCGGCGGATGCGGCAAATCCGCCAGCGCCTCGCGCGCCGCCTCCATCATGCGGCGTCCGCCCGAGGCGTGCACGTTCATCATCCACACCCCCAGGCTCGCAGCCGCGTGGCACGCCGCAGCCACGGTATTCGGAATGTCGTGGAACTTCAGATCGAGGAAAACCTCGAATCCGCGCGCCACCAGCGCCCGCACCAGATCCGGCCCTGCCGCGGTGAACAGCTCCTTGCCCACCTTGAGCCGGCACAGCGCCGGGTCGAGCCGCTCCACCAGTGCCAGCGCGGACGCCGCATCGGCAAAGTCAAACGCCACAATAATCTTCGTCGAATTCACGCTCTTCCTTACATCTTGCATCTTGGGTCCAGCATCTCAGTTCTCCCCCTCGCGCCGCTCGGGATCGAAACTGTCCCATCGACCGCACGCCGGGCAGCGCCAGAAGAACTGTTTGGCCTTGAAGCCGCAGCTGCCGCACTGATAGCGCATCATGCGCTGGCTGTGCGAGGCGACCAGGGTTTTTTCCACCTGCAGCAGTTCGCGATCGTCGGGTTCGGCATTGATGAGTTGCGCTTCGAGCAGGCGATCCAGCGTGCGCAGGCTGGGGTTGCGGCGCAGTTCCTCGCGCGCCAGCTGGCTCGCCGCGGCCGCGCCTTCGGCTTCGGATACGGCGAGATAGAGGGCGTTGAACACGTCCTGCGACGGCTGCCGGGCATGCAGCGCACGCAGCCACTGCACGCCCTCGGCCAGCCGCCCGAGCTGGCGGTAGCTGCCGAGCACGCGCTCGACCACCAGTGCCATGTGCGCCGCGCTTTGCGCTTCGACCAGGCGCCAGTCGGCAATCGCGGCCTCGTGCCGGCCTGCGGCGGCATCGAGGTCGCCCGCCATCAGATTGGCGCGCACCGACTGGCGATTGGCCGAGAGGGCCTGCTGCAGATGCGCCGCGGCGGCATCGGGATCGCCCTTCGCCGCTTCCAGCAGCGCCAGCTCGCAATGAAAGTGGGCGATGTCGGCGTTGAGCGGCTTGCTGGTGTCCTTTTCCAGCAGGCGCGCCGCATCGATAGCCTTCTGCCAGTCCTTTTCCTGCACGTAGATTTCCAGCAGGTAGGTGCGCGCCAGACCGTGCTGCGGGGTTTCCAGCAGCTTGCCGAACACCTGTTCGGCGCGGTCGAGCAGTCCGGCCTTGAGGTAGTCCTGCCCCAGTTCGCTCATTGCGCGCAGGCGCTGCTCTTCGGCCAGGCCTTCGCGCTCCAGCAGGTTTTCGTGCATGCGAATGGCACGGTCGATCTCGCCGCGGCGGCGAAACAGGCCGCCCAGTGCAAAGTGCAGATCGATGGTTTCGGGTTCGAGCTTGACGACTTCGAGGAAGGCTTCGATCGCCTTGTCGGGCTGTTCGTTGAGCAGGAAATTCAGCCCGCGGAAATACGAATTGGGAAGCGCGCGCGACTCGGTCACCACCTGGCGAATGTCGACCCGCGCGGCCAGCCAGCCCAGTACGAAAAACAGGGGAAACGCCAGCAGCCACCAGAACTCGAATTCCATGCTGCTTACACGACGGGCATGTCGGTGGTTTGCGTGACCGTATCCAGCTCGGTCGGCTGCGGCCTGCGGCCCAGTTCTCGACGCAGGCGGAACAGGGTGGGCAGCAGAGCCAGCCCCCCTGTCAGTGCGCCCAGCAAGAATGCCAGCCCCAGCATGACGATCAGCGGCGACTGCCACACATAACCCAGATAAGAATTGAACGTGACGCTATGGCTGTTTTTGAGGGCAAAGCCCAGCACCAGCAGAAACACCAGCAGTTTCGCCAGCAAACCCAGATAGTGCGTTAGATTTTTCATGTGTGTGCGCCAGGAAGTCCGCCCATTTTACCCGCGCGACGCCAATCGCCAAAGAAAACGGCGCCTCGCGGCGCCGTTTTCGGGTCGTGCTGTCCTTGCCTGCTTGTCAGAGCGGAAAATCCACCCGGTCGCGCAGTTCCTTGCCCGCCTTGAAGTGCGGCACATACTTGGCCGGCACCTGAACGCGCTCGCCCGACTTGGGGTTGCGACCGAGACGCGCGGGCCGGAAGCTCAGACTGAAGCTGCCGAAACCACGGATTTCGATGCGCTCGCCGCGCGACAGGTTCTTCGCCAGCGCGTCGAGGATCGTCTTCACCGCCATCTCGATATCCGCAACCGAGAATTGCGAATGCCGCGATGCCAATTGAGCAATCAGCTCGGACTTGGTCATGGCTTATTCGGCGTTCTTGTTGTCGAGCTTGGCTTTCAGCAGCGCACCCAGGTTGGTCGAACCGCTGGCAGCCGCTGCGGATTCGGCGGCGAATTTCTTCATCGCGGAATCCTGCTCGGTCACGTCCTTGGCCTTGATCGACAGGTTGATCACGCGGTTCTTGCGATCGACGTTGATGATCATGGCTTCGATTTCGTCGCCTTCCTTGAAGTGGCTGCGCATGTCTTCGACGCGGTCGCGCGAGACTTCCGAGGCACGCAGGTAGCCTTCCATGTCGCTGTCCAGCTGCACGGTGGCGCCCTTGGCTTCCACGGTCTTGATGGTGCCCTTGACGATGCTGCCCTTCTCGTGGCCGGTCGCGTAGCTGGTCAGCGGATCGCCTTCGAGCTGCTTGATGCCGAGCGAGATGCGCTCGCGCTCGAGGTCGATGCCGAGCACCACGGCTTCCACGTCCTGACCCTTGCGGAAGTTGCGCACGGCTTCTTCGCCGGGCACGCTCCACGACAGGTCGGACAGGTGGACCAGGCCGTCGATGCCGCCCGGCAGCCCGATGAACACGCCGAAGTCGGTGATCGACTTGATCGCGCCGCTGACCTTGTCGCCCTTCTTGTGGTTCATCGAGAAATCTTCCCACGGGTTCGACTTGCACTGCTTCATGCCCAGCGAGATGCGGCGCTTGTCTTCGTCGATGTCGAGCACCATGACTTCGACTTCGTCGCCCAGCTGGACGATCTTGGAGGGGCTGACGTTCTTGTTGGTCCAGTCCATTTCGGAGACGTGCACCAGGCCTTCGATGCCCTCTTCGATTTCGACGAACGCGCCGTAGTCGGTCAGGTTCGCGACCTTGCCGAACATGCGGGTGCCCTGCGGGTAACGGCGTGCGATGCCGACCCACGGATCGTCACCCAGCTGCTTGATGCCGAGCGAAACGCGGTTCTTCTCGGTGTCGTAGCGCAGGATCTTGGCTTCCAGTTCCTGGCCGACATGCACCACTTCGGACGGATGCTTGACGCGGCGCCAGGCCATGTCGGTGATGTGCAGCAGGCCGTCGATGCCACCCAGGTCCACGAACGCGCCGTAGTCGGTGATGTTCTTGACCACGCCTTTGACGATGGAGCCTTCCTTCAGGTTCTCCATCATCGCTTCGCGGTCGGCACCCATGGTCTCTTCCAGCACGGCACGGCGCGACACCACGACGTTGTTGCGCTTGCGGTCGAGCTTGATGACCTTGAATTCCATTTCCTTGTATTCGAACGGGGTGGTGTCCTTGACCGGACGCATGTCCACCAGCGAACCCGGCAGGAAGGCGCGCAGACCGCCCACCAGCACCGTCAGACCGCCCTTGACCTTGCCCTGCACCATGCCGGTGACGATGCGGCCTTCGTTCATCGCCGCTTCCAGATCCAGCCAGGCGGCCAGTTTCTTGGCGCGCTCGCGCGACAGCTTGGTCGCGCCGAAGCCGTCTTCGATCGACTCGATTGCGACTGCGACGAAATCGCCGATGTTGGCTTCGATCTCGCCCTGGTCGTTCTTGAATTCCTCGAGAGGAATCAGGCTCTCGGACTTGAGGCCGGCATTCACCGTCACGAAGTTGTGGTCGATGCCGATGATTTCGGCGGTGATGACTTCACCCTGGCGCATTTCCTGGTGGGTGAGGGATTCCTCGAACAGGGCGGCAAAGCTTTCCATCGAAGCGGGTGCGGAGGTAGCGGTAGCAGTAGACATTAAAACCTTCAGTCCGTCGGTGAGGACGGGGTTAGTTGCACATCGCCGGCCTGCGGGCGCAGGACCGACACGGGACATTCATCAATTACCTTGTTTGCTGCGCGTCATGCATGAGGCATAGTGCGCCAGCACCGCCTGCACCGCCGACTCGACATCCATGTGGGTCGTGTCGAGCAACAGCGCATCGGCTGCGGGTTTCAGCGGCGCCACGGCGCGGGCCGTGTCGCGCGCATCGCGCGCCTGCATATCAGCAACAAGGGCGGGGAGATTAGCAGAGTTCCCCTTTTCGATCAACTGCTTATATCGCCGCTCGGCACGCGCCTCGGCACTGGCGGTGAGGAAGACCTTGGCCGCCGCGTCGGCGAACACCACGGTGCCCATGTCGCGGCCGTCGGCCACCAGACCGGGCGCCTGGCGGTAGGCCCGCTGGCGGTCGAGCAGCGCCGCGCGCACCGCCGGCAGTGCCGCCACTTTGGAGGCGCCTTCGCCGACCGCTTCGGCGCGGATGGCGTCGGTCACGTTTTCCTCGGCCAGCCAGATCGCGCCGTCGTGAAAGCTCGCGGGCAGCGTGGCCGCCATTTCCGCCACCCGCACCTCGTCGTCCAGCGCCACGCCCTGGTTCATCGCCGACAGCGCCGTCAGCCGGTAGAGCGCGCCGCTGTCGAGAAAGTGGAAGCCGAGCGCAGCCGCCACCCGCTCGGCCACGGTGCCTTTACCGGAAGCGGAGGGGCCGTCGATGGCAATGACCGGGATGGAGGCGGATGTGGCGTTCATTGGGCAATCGTCGAAAAAATCCTGAAATACGTCGGGAAGGTCTTGTTCACGCACGCCGGGTCGTTGATACGGATCGGCACACCGCCGAGCGTCACCAACGACAAGCACATCGCCATCCGGTGGTCGTCGTAAGTGTCGATAACGGCATTGGGGATGAGTTGTTCGGGGGGCGTGATGCGGAGGTAATCCGCGCCCTCCTCCACCGTCGCGCCGACCTTGCGCAGCTCGGTCGCCATCGCCGCGATGCGGTCGGTTTCCTTCACCCGCCAGCTGGCGATGTTTCGGAGCGTGGTCGTGCCGTCGGCGAACAGCGCCGCCACCGCCAGCGTCATCGCGGCGTCCGGGATGGCATTGCAGTCAATGTCGATCGCCTTCAGGCGGCCCGAGCGGGGTGCGCTGGCCTCGATCCAGTTCGGACCCATGTCGATCTGCGCGCCCATCTGCGCCAGCGCATCCGCAAAGCGCACGTCGCCCTGCACGCTGTCGCGGCCGACGCCCTGCACCCGCACCGGGCCGCCGCCGATCGCGCCCGCAGCGAGGAAATACGACGCCGACGAGGCATCGCCTTCGACCCAGATTTCGCCCGGGCTCTGATAGCGCGCCGCCGCCGGCACGCCGAAGCCTTGCCAGCCGTTGCGCGCGATATCGACGCCGAAGCGGCGCAGCATCGCCAGCGTGATGCCGATGTAGGGCTTGGAAATCAGTTCGCCCACGACTTCGATCGTGGTATTGCGCTGCCGCAGCGGCAGCGCCATCAACAGGCCGGTCAGGAACTGGCTCGACACGTTGCCGCGCACCTCGGTGGTGTCGCCGGCGATCTCGGCCGGATGGATTTTCAGCGGCGGAAAACCTTCCTCGCCGAGATAGTCGATGCGCGCGCCCAGCTTCCGCAAAGCGTCGACCAGATCGCCGATCGGCCGCTCGTGCATGCGCGCCACGCCTTTCAGCACGTATTCGCCGCCGGACAGGGCGCACGCGGCGGTGAGCGACCGGAAGGCCGTTCCGGCATTGCCCAGAAACAGCTCGGCCCGCTTTACAGGAAAACCAGCGACCGGAAACGCGCCGCCCACGCCGGTGATCTCGTAGTCGTCGGAATCGCTGATCCGCGCCACGCCCACGCCCAGCGCGCGCAAGGCATCGAGCATGACCCGGGTGTCGTCGGAATCGAGCAGCGCGCGCACGATGGTCGTGCCTTTCGCCAGCGCCGCCAGCAGCAGCACGCGATTGGAAATGCTTTTGGAGCCCGGCAGGCGCACCGTGCCGCGGGCGGCAGTGCTCGGGGGAAGATCAAGAAATTCCATCAGGATTTTTTGTGTACCCAGTTATTGCGTGCCTCGCGGGCACGCGAAAAAATCGCCCGCAAGGCGTCGGCGTCCTCGGCCGACACGGCACTGCGCAATGCCTGCAGCGCAGCCACGTAGGCATCCAGTTCGGTTAGCAGGGCGTCGCGGTTCGCCAGCGCGATGTCGCGCCACATCTCCGGACTGCTGCCGGCGATGCGGGTGAAGTCGCGGAAGCCGCTGGCGGCGAAGCGGAAGAAGGTATCGCCGTCGGCGCGCTGGGCCAGCTCGTCCACCAGCGCGAACGCCGCCAGATGCGGCAGGTGGCTCACCGCCGCGAACACGCGGTCGTGCAGGTCGGCCTCGAGCGTTTCGACCCGGGCTCCGGTCGCCTGCCACAGCGCATTCACGGTGGCGAGCGCAGCGGCGCGGGTGTCGGCCTGCGGCGTCAGCACCACTTTCTTGCCCTGATACAGGTCGGCGCGCGCGGCGCCGGGTCCGCTCTGCTCGGAGCCGGCGATCGGGTGGCCCGGCACGAAATCGGCGAAGCGGTCCCCAAGTGCCGCACGCGCCGTCGCCACGACATTGACTTTGGTGCTGCCGGCGTCGGTGACGATGGCGCCCGCCTTCAAATGCGGCGCCAGATTTTTCAGGACCGCCGCGGTCTCGCCCACCGGCAGCGCCAGCAGGATGCAGTCGGCTTGCCCGGCTTCCGCCCAGTCGACGGCGCGGTCGATCAGGCCGCGCTCGAGTGCGGCATCCAGGCTCGCCGGATTGCGCCCCACCCCGAGTACCGTGCGCACCGCGCCGGCCTGTTTCAAGGCCAATGCGAATGAGCCGCCGATCAGGCCGGTGCCGACGATGGCAAGTTTTTCGACGATCACAGGCTGGCTCTCAGCGCGTCGAGAAAACGTGCGTTCTGCCCGGCCAGTCCGACCGATACGCGCAGGAATTCAGGCAGGCCGTAATTGGCGACCGGACGCACGATGACGCCGCGTTTCAGCAATTCGACATTGATGCGCGCGGCATCGCCGACTTTCGCCAGCAGGAAGTTGCCCTTCGAGGGCACGCTTTCGATGTTCAGCCCGGCCAGACCCGCGACCAGCTGCGCCATACCGGCGCTGTTCAACGCATAGCTACGCAGAAGGAATTCGACGTCGTCGAGCGCGGCTTCGGCTGCGGCGAGCGCGGGTGCGTTGACGTTGAAAGGGTGGCGCACCCGGTTCAGCAGATCGATCACGTCAGGATGCCCGACCCCATAGCCGACGCGCAGGCCGGCCAGGCCATAGGCCTTGGAGAACGTGCGGCTGATCAGCAGATTGGGGAAACGCTCGATCCACGCGAGGGTGTCGCAGCGGTCGTCGGTGGGGAGATATTCGCCGTAGGCCTCGTCCAGCACCACCAGCACCTGCGGCGGCACGATTTCGAGGAAGGCCTCGATCTCCGCCCACGGCAGGAAGGTGCCGGTCGGGTTGTTGGGGTTGGCGATCCACAGCACGCGCGTGTCGTCGCGGATCGCCGCGCGCATCGCGGCGAGGTCGTGGCCGTAATCCTTCGCCGCCACCGCGATGCCCTGCGCGCCCACGGTCTGCGTCGCAATCGGATACACCGCGAAGGCATGCTGCGCATATACGGACGACGTGCCCGGCGTCAGGAAGGCGCGCGCCACCATGTCGAGCACATCGTTGGAGCCGTTGCCGAGCACGATCTGCTGCGCGGCCACGCCCAGTTTTTCCGACAGCTTCGCCTTCAGTGCGAAGCCCGCGCCATCCGGATACAGCGCCATTTCATAGAGTGCATCCTGCGCCGCCGCCAGGGCCCGCGGGCTGGGGCCGAGCGGGTTTTCGTTCGACGCAAGCTTGACGATGTCGGCCTCGGCCAGGCCGAGCTCGCGCGCGAGTTCGGAGATGGGTTTTCCGGGCAGATACGGGGCAATCGCGCGTACATGCGACGGCGCGAGATCACAACAATTCATCACGATGCGGCCGGATAGGAACCGAGGATTTTGAGGAAGGCGGCACGCGCCTCGATTTCGGCCAGCGCTGCGGCCAGCTTGGGGTCCTGACGATGCCCCTGGCAGACGACGAAGAACAGGTATTCCCAGTTGCCCGAGCGCGCCGGGCGCGATTCGAGCTTGCTCATGGAAATCCCGGCATCGGCCAGCGGCTGCAGCAGCTTGACCACCGCACCCGGCTGATTCTTCGCGCCCATCACCAGCGAGGTCTTGTCGCGCCCCGACGGCGCCGCATCGGTTTGCCCCAGCACCAGAAAGCGCGTGGTATTGCTGGCTTCGTCCTCGACCCGTGATTCGACTACGACCAGGCCATACAACTCGGCAGCCGCTTCGCTGCCCAGCGTGGCCGCCTCGGATTCGGCTGCCGCACGGCGCGCGCCGTCGCTGTTGCTGACCACGCTGACACGCTCGGCATTGGGAAGGTGGCGGGCAAGCCACTGCTGACACTGGGCGAGCGATTGCGCATGGCCGTAGACCCGCTGGATGCCGCCGAGGCCGCCCTGCTTTCTCATGAGCGTCTGGTGAATCGGCAGCATCACCTCGCCGCAGATTTTCAGCGGGCTGGCGACGATCAGGTCGAGCGTACGGCCGATCACGCCCTCGGTGGAATTTTCCACCGGCACCACGGCAAACTCGGCGCGACCGGTTTCCACCGCCTGGAAGCAGGCGTCGATGTCGGTTTCGGCGAGCGCCTCGACCTCATGGCCGAAATGCTTGTGCACGGCCTGCTGGCTGAAGGTGCCGGCCGGGCCGAGGTAGGCGACGCGGGTGGTCTCCTCCACGGCGCGGCAGGCCGACATGATTTCGCGGATCAGCCGCTCGATGGTATCTCCCGACAACGGCCCGGGATTGGTTTCGCGCAGGCGCCGGACGATTTGCGCCTCGCGCTCGGGACGGTAGATTTTTTCGCCCTTTTTGGCGCGCCCGACCTGCTGCGCAATGCCGGCGCGTTCCGACAGCAGCTGCAGGATCGTGTCGTCGATGCTGTCGATGCGCGCACGCAGCGCCTTCAGTTCCTCATCCATCGTGTCAGGCGGCTGGCAGATAGCGAACGTCGAGCACCCCGGCGATGGCGCAGAGCTGCGCGATCACCGCGCTGGTCACGGCAGTGTCGACGTCGACCAGCGTATACGCCATGTCGCCCTTGGACTTGTTGACCATGTTGTGGATATTGAGCCCGGCTGCGGCCAGCACCGACGAAATCTGTCCCACCATGTTGGGGACGTTGGCGTTGGCGATCGCGATGCGGTAGGCCGATTCGCGCGCCATGCTGACGTTGGGGAAATTGACCGAATTCAGAATGTTGCCGTTTTCCAGATAGTCGGCGAGCTGCTCGGCCACCATCACCGCGCAGTTCTCCTCGGCTTCCTCGGTCGATGCGCCGAGGTGCGGCAGCGCCACCACCTTGGCGTGGCCCTTCAGCGCGTTGGCGGGGAAATCGCAGATGTAGGCATGCAGCTTGTTGGCGTCGAGCGCCTCGATCACCGCGGCGTTGTCGACCACGCCCTCGCGCGCGAAATTCAGCAGCACCGCCCCGGAACGCATCGTTCCCAGGCGCTGGGCATTGATGAGGTTACGGGTGGCGTCGACGAGCGGCACGTGCAGGGTGACGAAATCGGCGAGGCGCAGGGCGTCCTCGACATTCTCCGCACGCTTGACCTGCGACGGCAGCCGCCACGCGGCATCGACGGTGATCGCGGGGTCGAAACCGACGACGTTCATGCCGAGCTTGATCGCGGCTTCGGCGATATAGGAGCCGATCGCGCCGAGGCCGATCACGCCCAGCGTGCGGCCCGGCAGTTCGGTCCCGGCGAACGCCTTCTTGCCGGCTTCGGTCGCCTTGTGCATCTCCTCGTCGGAACCGGCGAGGCCCTCGACGAACCTGATCGCGGGAACGATATTGCGCGCGCCCAGCAGCATGCCGGCAATCACCAGCTCCTTCACCGCATTGGCATTCGCGCCCGGCGCATTGAAGACCGGGATGCCCCGCTCGGACAGCTTCTTCACCGGAATGTTGTTGGTGCCGGCACCGGCACGCGCGATCGCGCGCACCGAGGCGGGGATGTCCATCTCGTGCATGTTGGCCGAGCGCACAAGGATGCCGTCCGGATCGGCGACGTCGCCCCCTACCGTGTAGTGTTCGGGCAGTCGCGCCAGCCCGCGCGCGGAAATCGCGTTGAGGGTGAGGATCTTGCGCGGCTCAGCCATGGCTTTTCTCGAAGTCGCGCATGCAGTCGACCAGGGCGCGCACGCCCTCGACCGGCATCGCGTTGTAGATCGAGGCGCGCATGCCGCCGACCGAGCGGTGGCCTTTCAGCTGGATCAGGCCGCGCTCCTTGGCAGCCTTGAGGAAGGCCTCGTCGAGCGCGGCATCCTTCAGCGTGAACGGCACGTTCATCAGCGAGCGGTTGTCCTTCGCCACCGGCGAGGCATAGAAATCGGTCGCGTCGAGCGCGTCGTACAGCATGCCTGCCTTCTCGCGGTTGGTCTTCTCCATCGCGGCGAGACCGCCGCGCGCCTTCAGCCACTTGAACACCAGCCCCGCCGTGTACATGGCAAAAGTGGCCGGCGTGTTGTACATCGAGTCGTTGTCGGCGTGGATCTTGTAGTCGAACATCGTCGGCGTGCCGGGCACGGTCTGGCCGATCAGGTCGTCGCGCACGATGACGATGGTGAGTCCGGCCGGGCCGATG
>JADFDN010000077.1 GCA_018262815.1 Thiobacillus sp. | reverse complement strand
GCGATGATGTGGGCGGCGACCAGGCCGTCGCCCACGCGTTCGCACGCATCCGCCCCGGCACGCACCGCGGCGTTGACCGCTCCGGTTTCGCCGCGAACGAGCACGGTGACATAACCGCCGCCGACGAACTGGCGGCCGATCAGCCGCACTTCCGCCGCCTTGGTCATCGCGTCCGCCGCCTCGATCGCGGGAACCAGACCCCGCGTCTCGATCATGCCGAGCGCGATGCCGGTGGCCGTGCCCGTCATGACCTTACGCTTCGTTTCAACTGCCATGTCCATGGCGCACCCCGATCAGGCCGCGGCCGCGGTCGGCAGGATGTTTTCGACTTCGTTGTGGACGCGGGCGATGATGTGGGCGGCGACCAGGCCGTCACCCACGCGTTCGCACGCATCCGCACCGGCGCGCACCGCCGCGTTGACCGCACCGGTCTCGCCGCGAACGAGCACGGTGACGTAGCCGCCGCCGACGAACTGACGGCCGATCAGGCGCACTTCAGCCGCCTTGGTCATCGCGTCCGCTGCTTCGATCGCGGGAACCAGACCGCGGGTTTCAATCATGCCCAGGGCAATGCCAGTCATTCCAGTAGCCATTTCCTATCTCCTATTGCAAGTTGCATTCAATCCGCTCAGGCCGCAACAGCGGTCGGCAGGATGTTTTCCACTTCGTTGTGCACACGGGCGATGATGTGGGCAGCAACCAGGCCGTCACCCACGCGCTCGCACGCATCCGCGCCGGCACGCACCGCGGCGTTCACCGCACCGGTTTCGCCGCGCACCAGCACGGTCACGTAGCCACCACCCACGAACTGGCGGCCGATCAGGCGCACTTCGGCGGCCTTGGTCATCGCGTCGGCAGCTTCGATCGCCGGCACCAGACCACGCGTTTCAATCATTCCAAGGGCGATGCCCGTCATTGCGTTTGCCATGATGTTTCTCCTTTACACGGTTAATGAAAATGCCTTGCTTGCCTCGTGGTGCTGATCCACCACATCCCACTGATCGATGATCCCGAGGATCGTCAAATCGGTAAGAATCCTGTAATCGCCGGCGCCATAGCGTGCGGCCGAGCCGCCGGCGGTAAATACCCATTTCCCTTCCGGCACGCCTACCGGGTCCACTGCCACGGCGAGCGCGCCCTTCTGGTCGGCCAGCACGCGCAGCGAGGCGCTGAACAGGCCGGGAATGCGCCGCGTGCACACCAGATCCGACACCACGCGCATGATCTCCATGTCAGTGCTCCTGCCAGTGATCGATGATGCCGATGATGGTCAGGTCGCTCGGAAAATCCTTTGCGCCCGCCGCCTCGCGCGCCGCCGAACTGCCGACGCAGATCACCCAGTCGCCCGGGATGCAGCCCACCGCGTCCACCGCCACGCTGCGTGATCCGCCGGCCTTCTCGCGCACCACCAACAGCGGGCGATGGCCCATTTCGCGCACGCGGTTGGTCGAGACCAGAGTTTTTTCCACTTGCATGATCTTCATGACTTCACCTCAATGCCCATTCGATTTGCCATCGATGCCGGTCACGGCTTCGTGCGCGCAGCCCGGCGCCTTGCCCTGCACCGTCATGCCGCAAACCAGCAGGCCCTCCTTCGCCAGCATCGGGTAGCGCATCTCGATCGCGGCCTTGACCCGCCGGCAGCGCTCCACCGCGCGCTCGCGCGAACCCGGCACCTGCTCGTCGTAGCGGTAGTGGATCGCGATCGGGATCGGCAGGCCGCGCGCCACGTTCAGGCCGCTGAAGATCTTGATGCCGACGTCCATGTCCGCCGCGCCTTCCTCGATCGTGTGCAGGTGGCCGAAGTAGGCGAGGTTGCGCAGATGCACTTCGTCGAAGCCGTCGCCGATGTTGATGAAACGCTCGGCGTGGCCGATGTCGGCGTAGCGTCCGTTGTGCTGGACGCACACGTAGTCGATCTGCGACAGATTGTTGTTCAACAGGCGCTCGATCAGGCGGCGCATGCCCGCGTCGGGCGCACTGCGGCCCTGCTCGCGCACCGCTTCGTCGATCGCCGCGCCCAGGCGCCAGCGTGCTTCCGAGGCCGCCATGCCGGCGGTCTGGCGATACACGGCGAAGTTGTCGACGAAGCAGTCCGTATTCATCTCGCCGCTGGCGTCCGGCACGTGGATCTTGATGGCGTCGTTGTCGGTGTCGACGCCGATCAGCAGCGTGGCAACCGAGGCGCCGCAGCAGAAACCGTTTTCGATCGCGGTGCGGAACGCGGCCAGGCGATCGAGCGCGGCCTGAGCGGCCTTCCTGTCGTCGCTGCCGTGAGCGGCGCAGCCCTCGTGATGCGGATCGGAGCTGCTGAAGTGGTACACGGCGACTTTCAGGTAGCGCGTGCCGGCGTCCGATAGCGTCGGCAGCCCTTCGCGAAAGCGGCGCAGCTCGGTCTCGGTCCATTGCCGCACGTTCAGTTCGACATCGAACATCGCGCCAGCATAGGACTTGCGGCGGCGCACCGCCTGGTGCGGCAGGCGCAGCACGAACTGCAGCAGACCCTTCAGGCGACCGTCGGCACAGGGGCTGATGTCGACTTCGTGGAAGCCGCATTCGATGAAGAAGCGCTGCATGGCCTCCGCTTCTGCGTGCCCGTTCCAGCGCGCGGTGAAGTCGCGTGCCAACGCATGGTAGGTCTGCAGCACGCTGTGGCCGTACAGCGCGCGCATGTCGAGCGTGGTCACCCAGGCGTCCGCGAGCACCGTTTCAGGCAACTCGAAGCCGAGCCGCTCGCGTGCAATCTGCTGCGCGCGATTCTCGAAGCCGGCCTCATGCTGCTGCGCGGCGATCTCCTTGAGCGTCGGCACGATGGCATCGAAGCGTTCGCGCACCGTGCGCTCGTATTCGGCCAACTCCGCATTGCGTGCCGCGTCGATCAGCGGATGGGCCTGCGGCGCGCACACGCTGCTCACGCACTCGCCGCTCCGTTCGTGCATGCCGGGCGGGCAGAAGCTCGGGCGCTGCGGCCAGCTCGGCAGCGTGTTCGCGGCCGGCGCGGTACGCATCGCCATGCCTGCCGGAGCGGGTTGGCGCGCACGCATCATTTCGAGACGTTGACGGGTGTTCATGCCGGGTCGTCCTCGCTACGCGCGCTCAGCCCCGGGCGCCGCCGGACACGGTGATCGTCGCACCCGCGCTGGCATTGCCGCTGCTGCCGGTGATGCGGCTGGGGGTGGGTGCCGGTGCCGGGGTCTCGACGTCGCGAGGGGCGCGTGCGCTCATCACGTTGCCGCGTGCTTCGCCGCGCAGGGTCGGATTGCGGCGGCTCGCCGGACCTTCGGTGCCGGTCACGCGGTTTCCGCGATCCCAAGCGTCGCCGGTGATGTGGCGCTCGCGCCCTTCGCCGGTGATGCGCTGGGGCGCCGGCTCGGAGGCGGGCGCGGTCGCCGGCTGCGGTGCAGCCGGAACCGACGCCGCGCCCATCTCGTCGCGGTAGCGGAATTCGGGCGTGCCGGACACCAGGCCGGTGGCGCGTGCCAGCGGGCCGGTGATGCGGCCGCCGACGCCGTAGGCGCTGCCGGTGATGCGGCGGGCCTCGCTCGACTGCGCTGCGCGCGCCGGCGACACCACGGAAAAGTCGCCGGTGCGGTTAGCGCCCTGGCCGGCGTCCATCGCGTTGCCGGTGATCGCGGTCGGCGCCTGCGAACCCTCGGGGCCGCGGCTGCGGTAGGCCTGCGCCATCGGTGCGCTGCCGCAGGCGGCGGCGGTCTGGCTCTCGCCCTGGTAGGGGGTGCCGCTCACCGGCTGGCAGGTGCCGCGCTCGTTGCCGGTCATCTTGTCGTCCGGCCCCGGCTGGATGCCGGTGAGGTCGGCGCTGCGACCGAGGCGGGCGCGATTGATCGCTTCGGCCGCGGTGCGTGCCGCGCAGAACTCGGCGTACTGGTCGGCGCCGATGTAGGCGGTGCCGGTCACCGGCTTGCAGGTGCCGTGCTCGTCGCCGGTC
The DNA here is from genome assembly GCA_018262815.1 of Thiobacillus sp. GTDB lineage: Bacteria > Pseudomonadota > Gammaproteobacteria > Burkholderiales > Thiobacillaceae > Thiobacillus. The sequence continues at coordinate 7,776 of JADFDN010000077.1, read as the reverse complement.
ACGCGCGTCGAACGGCCGACCTGGGTACCGGACACGTCGAGCCCCTTGAGGGTGCGCGACACGCCGACCTTGGCCGGCGACTGATAGGGTTCGGTGCGGCAGCGGGACACGAATTCTTCGTTGTTGACGTAGTCGGAACCCGTCACGCGCGCACAGGCGCCCGGCTCATCGCCGGAAAGTTTCGACGAGCGACCCGGTAGGGTGCCGCTCACCGTTGCGCCAGTGCTCGTGCGACGGGTTTCCACCTTTTTTGGGCCGTTGCCCTCAGCGGTGGGGCGCGCCAACGCGTCGGCGTAGGCGCTGCCGGTGATGTGACGGGCCGCGCCGGACTCGCCGCCGGTCACCTTCACGGTGCGGGCGAGATCGGTGCCGGACATGGCATTGCGGCCGGCGGTCATGCCCGTCACCACCTTTTCCGGGTGCGGCTCGGGCGACGTGCCGCAGAATTCGCCGGCCTGCTCGGCGGCGAGGTATTCGGTACCGGTCACGCGCTTGCAGGTGCCGGTCTCGTCACCGGTCACCCGGGTGCTGCGGCCGACTTCGGTGCCGGTCACGCGACGGCCGCGGCTGGTGGTGGTCAGACCGACCTTGGCCGGCGCCGCCTCGGGCAGCGTGCCGCAGAATTCGCCGAACTGCTCGGCACCCACGTATTCGGTGCCGGTGACGGTACGGCAGGTGCCCGCCTCGTTGCCGGTCACGCGCGAAGCGCGCTCGACCTGGTTGCCGGTCACGGTGCTGCCGGCGAGCGTCGTGCCGGTTTCCACCTTCGGCGGCTCCGGTCTGACGCGGCCGCAGGGGCGGCAGGGCGGCGCATCGCCGCGGCCCTTCAGCGACTGCTCCATGCGGCGCTTGCGCACGGGGGAGATGGGCGCCAGTGCCACCGGGGTGGACGGACGCGCCTCTTCGACGCGCGCGGAATAGGTTTCGCCGTGCTGGCAGCCGCAGCTCGCGGCGGTATCGGGCGCTGCAGTCGCAGCGGGGGTCGGCGTGGCAGCGCGGGTACGCGCAGCCATCCGGGCTTCGGTCGCGCTCCGGGGCGCGGCGGTCTTGCCAGTCTGGAGCGCACTCTTCCCGTGGAGGGAGAGCGCACGGCGACGGGCGAGGGCCGCTTCTCGGCCGCTGAGGCGTTCGCCCGTGGCGGTTGCAGTCGCTTCACTCATAATCTGGTTTCCTTATGCATCAGCGGTTGATCATTAGGGTCTGGCGTCGGGCAGCCGTGCCTATTGCCCTTGTTGCGTACTATAAAGAGACGATTGCATAATAAAAAATGAATAATTCTTATTGTTTCCATTCAGCATGGTGAATGGATGATCTGCCCAAGGGGACATGACATGAACGTGACGTTTCGCCAATTGCGCCTGCTGGAAGCGGTGGCGCGCCATTCCAGTTTCACCCGCGCCTCCGAAGAGCTGCATCTGACCCAGCCCGCGGTGTCGACCCAGATCAAGCAGCTCGAGGAGGAGGTCGGCATGCCGCTGTTCGAGCAGATGGGCAAGAAGATCTTCCTCACCGAGGCAGGCAAGGAGGTCTATGCCTTCAGCCGCACCATCGCCCAGCAGTTCCGCGACATCGAATCCGTGCTCGACGACATGAAGGGCGTGAAGCGCGGCACCCTGTCACTCACGGTCACCAGTACCGGCAAGTATTTCGCGCCCTACCTGCTCGCCGCCTTCCTCAAGCGCTATCCCGGCACCCAGGTGCATCTCGAGGTCACCAACCGCGAGGAAGTCGTACAAGAGCTGCAGGACAACACGCCGGACATGGCGATCATGGGGACGCCGCCCGACAACATCGAACTGCAGTCCCAGGCCTTCATGCAGAACCCGCTGGTGATCATCGCGCCGCCGGATCACCCGCTCGTCGGTGCCGCCCGCGTGCCGCTCGCCCGCCTGGTCGAGGAGAACTTCATCCTGCGCGAACGCGGCTCCGGCACCCGCAACGCAGTCGAGCGCTTTTTCGAGCAGCGCGGCGTCAAGCTCAACACCTCGATGGAAATGAGCCGCAACGAGGCGATCAAGCACGCGGTGATGGCCGGGCTGGGGCTGGGCATTGTGTCGCTGCACACGCTGGAATTCGAGCTGGCGCTGAACCGCGTCGCCATTCTCAGCGTCGAGGGCTTCCCGATCATGAAGGAGTGGTACCTGGTTCATCGCAACGGCAAGCGCATGTCGCCGATCGCGCAGGCCTTCCACGAATTCGTGCTGAACGAGGCGGACCGCATCATGAAGCTGCCGCAACCGAAGCCGGTGACGCGCTCGCGCCGGCGCGTGACGCGCTCCTAGCATGGGCCTGCGAAGCCGGAGCGTCAGCTCTTGAACTTCACCAGCCGGCTGACCTGGATGTCGGAGATGAACACCACGCCGGTGTGGCTGCTGAAGAAGGGCGAGAAGCCTTCGAGGATCGGCTCGACCAGCTCGGTCGGCACGGCGACGATGATCATGATCAGCACCGCATCCTCGTTGAACATCAGGTGGCCTTCGTGGAAGCCGTGGCGGCCCTTGCCCGAAAGGTTACCGACGATGGTGTAGCCGGTTACGCCGGCGCGGTCGAGCAGGTCGGTGGCGAATTCCTGGTGGGCACCCTCGAGGATGATCTCGATCTTCTTCACGGGGCTGAGGTTGAGGTGGTTCATAGCGCGAGTTCCTTCTCTTCGACGGCGCCGCCGGCAGCGTGCAACGGACGCTGCCGCCAGGCCCCGTCCTCGAATACATGGGCGACATGGGTTTCGGGGTCCACCACGGCCATGCGCAGCCAGCCGTTGTGCACGAGGTTCCTGATCTTGACCACGCCTTCGATCGCCGCGCGCGCGTGCGCGATCGGCGCTTCGATCACGGTGAGCAGGCGCAGCGGTTCGTGGTAGGGCGCGCCGTCCTTCAGCACGGTCTGCGCCGGCAGCCCGGTGCGCAGGTCGGACAGGTTGCCGGTCATGACGCCGAAGCGGCCGGCGATGTTGTGATAGGCCTTGCTGCCGCTGCCGTAATGGGCGTTGTCCACCGCCGAAAAGTAGTGCTCCATGTTGATCCATTGCCCCACCACGAGCGGGCCCGCGAGAATGTTCTCCAGCAGCCGCCCCCTGGGATCGCAGCGGTAGTCGTAGGAGTGCAGGAACACGCGTCCCTCGAGGTCGAGTTGGCCGGTGACGTGGCGACGGCCGATGACGAAGGCCGCGTTGCGCGCCAGGCCCCACTCCGGGCGCACCTGCGACCAGTCCATGGCGTTGCGGCGCGCCAGCCGGTAGGCGCTCGCCGGATCGGCGTGTTCGCCTGACGCGGCCACGGCCTCCTCCAGCGTGACCATGCGTTCGGCCGCGCACAGGCGCGACGCCGCCTGCAAGCCGTTGTTCAGGCGTTCGGTGTAGACGAGATGGCTCGGCGGCAGCAGGTCGAGGTCGTACACACGCAGTTCGTCGGTGGTGGTGTTGTGGAAGGCCGGCACGAACCAGCTGTCGTCGGGAATCGCGATGCCCTGCTCGCGCAGGCGCGCGCGCACCGCCGGCTTGTTGGCGATCTGCGCCAGTACGCGGGCGTTGGTGATGCCGTGGTTGCCGCCGCAGGCGCCGCAGTCGAGCGCGGATTCGTAGGGATTGTTCTCGGAGGTGCTGCCGTGGCCGGCCAGCAGGACGAAGCGCGAAAAGCCATCGACGAGACCGATGGAACGCAACGCCTGGCCGACGAAATGCACCTGCTCGTCGAGCGTGAAGCCGATGCGTCCCAGGCGTTCGAGCTGGATCTGGGCGTATCCGCGGTTGATGCGGTAGACCTTCTGCAGACATTCGATGAAACGCGTCTCGGCCTCCGGGTCGAGCCTGAACGCACGCGCGAAACCGGTGGCCCCGGCGTGGTTGCCGAGTGCCGTCTCGCGCAGTTCGCGGATCATTTCGTCGGTGATTGCCTCGCGCTGGATGCCGAGCTCGCGCCCCACCGCCTTGACGATCAGGGCGCGTTGCAGCGAGCGGATGATGGATTCGGCCTGCTCGCGCGACAGCTTGTCGAGCAGCAGACGGCTGTCCGGCTTGTCCGGGTGCAACCGCTGGCGCCAGCGGGCGTAGGCGAGCGGCGCGAGGCTCTTGCCGAACATGTCCAGCCCGAACAGGAGGCCGATCGCCTCCACCGTGATGAAGGGCGACAGTACCGAGGCCTTCAGTTCGTGGAACACCTGCTCCAGCGTCGAGACGAAGGCCTCGTCGGCGGCGCTGCGGGCGATCGCGAGCTCCAGCACGACGTTCTTGGGGCTCGCCACCACCGGGCAGAGGTGCGTCTCGCTGCCCTTCTCCAGGCCGATGAAGCTGACCGGCACGCCGAAGAATCCGGCGATGCCGAAGGTCTGATAGTCGCCGACCTTCTCCAGGTGGCGGCGGATGCGCTCCGAGCGCACGTCGATGCAGAACATCACCTGCGCGAACGGCCGCTTCTCGCGGGGCGTCGGCCAGGTCAGGTCGAGACCGTGCAGCAGCCGGCCCAAGTAGTGCGCCTCCAGCGCCTCCAGCCAGATGCCCCCTTCCTCCCGCTCGAAGCGGGCGAGCATGTCGGTGAGACTGGCGACGTCCGCGGGGACGAGGTGCTGCGGGGCGTCGGCCATGCCGGCGCAGGTCGCGAGCCGGCGCAACGCGGCAGCGTGGTGCCGCGCCTCGTGCTCGCGCTTGCGCGCGAGGTACTGCGGCAGCAGGCGGGCGATACGCGCCGGACGCCGCGCTGCGATGGCGTCCTCGACCGCATGCGCCATTTCCGGCAGCACGTGGCCACCGTGGAATTCGCGCCGCAGATATGCTTCTGCCGGATTCGACTCGACGAAGTGCGCCAGTTCCGCGAGCTTCGCCGGCGTGCCCTTGCGCTCGGCGTGCTCGCGCAACAGCGCCAGGCCCAGCACGAGACGGATCGCGAGATAGTCGACCAGATCGGCCGGATAGTGCCGGGCCCAGTGGTAGTGCTTCGCGCCTGCGCGCCAGCGGATGAAGCCGGCCCAGCCGTGCAGGCGCGTCAGTTCGCAGGTGAAGTGGTTCATCCAGTCGTCCTCGGGCACGCCGAGTTCGTCCATGACGTGACTGATGATGCCCTCCGGCGTGTCGTCGACGGCGAGGATGCGCTTGATATGCAGGCCGCGAATGAACAGGCGCAGATTGCGCCGCGCCACCGCGCTCCAGGCCGCGAACAGGCCTTTTTCGCGGCCGGGCATCTGCCACACCGACTGCCCCTCGTCGAAGAAGTCGAGGCAACTCTTGATCACCAGTTCGTCGAGCGTCGCGCCGATCTCGGTGCCGAACAGCATGTCGACGATGGCATGGAGCGGCCGGCCGGGCAGCATGTCAGCGCCGACCTGCACGGCCAGCGCGGCGCCGCCGATTTCGCGGGACGGCAGCGCAAAACCGTTGAGGGCGGCGTGAATGTCGACGGCGTCGGCGAGTGCAGGCGGCGCGCCCACCGGCGTCTCGATCTCGGTCAGCAGCGTCATCAGTAGCCGCTGCAGGTCGAGACCGGCGATGTCCGGCTGGCTTGCGAGAAAATCCGCCACCTGACGCTCCAGCGCGGTGCGGTCAAGCTTGCCCGCAGCCAGATGGCGCTGCTGCAGTGCACGCGACAGGTAGCCGCGTGCGCGGAACAGGCGCTCCCCCATGGCCACGGCCTGCTCGAAGGGCAGGTGCTCAAGACCATAGAGCGGGTTATGGTGGATGAAGGTGCGCATCGGCCAGAAGAAGGGGATCGGCTCCCCGGCCACATGGACGAGGGTCCGGATCTTGAGGCGCCGTCCCAGAGCGAGCATCACAGGCGCCACCCCGTCAGCATGAGGCCGGCGATCGCGAACCCGCCCAGCACGCCGGCGTAGACCAGGGCCGATGCGCGTCCGATGTCGACGAAAGCCACGGCACGCTCGGCGCCGAAGAGGAAGCCCTGAAGCAGCCGGGTCGCGGCCCAGCCCCAGACCAGCCAGATCGCCAGCACGGCCAGCGCGCCGGTCCAATCGAGCATCTGCAGCAGATTCAGCAGCGCGAAGAAACCCGGGAAGGGTGGCGTAGCGACGGCAGCCAGCACCGTCAGCGCCAGCATCCCGGACAGACGCGGCAGGCCGGCGATGAGCCCGCCCTGCAATCCTGCGTAGGCGGCACCGAAACGACGCGCCAGCGGGCGCGCCAGCAGGGCCACCAGGGCCGGAGGCAGACTGAACCAGAAGGCGAAAGCATGCAGTTCCGCGCGATCGGCCCCGCCGGCGGCCAACGCCCACGTCAGCGCGAGCGCTGACGTGGCAAGAAAGCCGGCCCACTGGCCCATGTCACGTACGGTCAGCAGGCGCAGGGCGTAGAACCCGGCTGTCGCCAGCGCCCACGGCACGACGTATGGCGGCACCGCTTGCGCCGCCAGCTGCAGTAGCATCACACCGAGCTGCGGCCACGCGAGCAGCAGCAGGCAGCGCAAGACCGGCTCGCGCAGCAGGCCCATCGCGCCGTTGAGCACGACGCTCAGCGGGAACAGCGGCAGGAACAGCGCGACGATCAGCAGCAGCGTCATGTCACACCCACCGCATCCAGACGTTGAGCCGCCGCGACAGCCCCAGCACGGCCTGCGTCAACCAGGTGTAGACGTCGGCGACGTAGAACTCGCGCGACAGCAGCGAGTAGAGCGCCAGCCGCAGCGGCGAGGCGCCGCCGCTGCGCGAGCCGCCGTTGGCCGTGGCGTAATAGGTGGCCAGCCAGCCCCCGACGACCGCGACCGTGAGGATGGCCGCGAGCGTCTCGAAGGTCCCGAGCGGAATGCTGGCCGCGGCATAGAGGCGGTCGCTGAATGCACGGTCCGGATAGAGGAAGAGGTCGAACGCATGGCCGATCCAGGTGTAGCCGGCGACGACGATAACCAGCGACAGGATGATCATCGCCATCAGCCGCCACGGGCTGCCGGCGCGCAGGCGGTAGGTCACGAACAGCAGTTGCGCGCCGGTGACCCAGCCGAAGAACAGCAGGATGATCGCGCCCTGGCGTCCGACGAAATCGTCGTCGACCAGCCAGTGCGACAGGCCGAGGATGACGAAGGGCACGACCACGGTGAGCGCCGCGGCGACGACCCAGGGCAGGCGGTAGGCGACCGGCTTGCGCTCGACCACGAAGGTGTACACGTCGTCGTGCGGCACGCCGTCGTGCTTGCGCGCGTTGCCGATCACGCTGCCGGCGCCGAGGAACAGCGTGCCCTTGAACAGGCCATGCGCAATGAGGTGGTAGATCGCCAGCGAGAACGCGCCGACGCCGGCCTCCACGAACATGAAGCCCATCTGCCCCATGGTCGAATAGCCGAGTGACTTCTTGATGTCGTTCTGCATCAGCATCAGCACCGAGCCGAGTATGGCCGTGATGAGTCCGACCACGAACACCAGATGCAGCACTTCGCCGGCGTGCACGAACACCGGGGCGAAGCGGTTGAGGATGAAACCGCCGGCGTTGACGATGCCGGCGTGCATCAGCGCCGACACCGGCGTCGGCCCCTCCATGGTGTAGGGCAGCCAGGTGTGCAGGGGGAACTGCGCCGAGCGCGCGAACGCGGCGAGCGCGACCAGAAACGCGACCACCGTCGTCAACGGCAGGCCGAGGACGAGGTGCGCGCCGGGATCGGCGGTGATCCGCTCGAACAGCGCCGGCAGCGACGTCGTCCCGTACGCCTGGTAGAGCAGAACCGCGGCGAGGATGAGCGGCAGGTCGCCGAGGCGATAGGTGAAGAACGACCAGAAGGCATAGCGCTGGGCGGCAGGCCGCGCCGCGTCGTGACCGAGCAGAAAATAGAGCAGCACCCCGATCAG
>JADFDN010000076.1 GCA_018262815.1 Thiobacillus sp. | reverse complement strand
CTAAAAACCGCAGTTGACCGCTAGTGCCAGCTATCGAATCCCGTATGGATGTCGACTTCTCTGCTTTCGGGTGCGTTAGTCGGCAAACGGGTGCCGCTACGCACCCGCTGGCACGCCAGGTCATGCGCCTGCCTTTGTACCCGCGGGGGGCAGGCCGGATTCGTAAAGCCGCTCTCGCGGCAACGAATCCGCTCTCGCTCGTCGTTGCAGGCACCGGCCTGCTGCCTCCTCGCTTCGCGGCATCCGCCCGCCCTGACGCACCATCGGGTGCGTCCAACTGCGGTTTCTAGGTTCCCATGCTCAACGCGCTGTGGGTCGGCTTCATCCTGATCGCCTTCCTGATCGCTTCATTCAAGCTGCTTGTACTCGGCGATGCCGATATATTCGCCGCGCTGGTGAAGGCGCTGTTCGACAGCAGCAAGACCGCGTTTGAAATCGCGCTGGGCCTCACCGGCGTGATGGCGCTGTGGCTCGGGGTGATGAAGATCGGCGAGCGCGCCGGCATGCTCGAACTGCTGACGCGCGGCCTCGCGCCGCTCTTCAGGCGGCTGTTCCCCGACGTGCCGCCCAACCATCCCGCGCTCGGTGCGATGACCATGAACATGGGCGCCAACATGCTGGGGCTCGACAACGCGGCGACGCCGCTCGGCATCAAGGCGATGCAGGAACTGCAGACGCTCAATCCTTCGAAGGACACCGCGAGCGATGCGCAGATCCTGTTCCTCGTCATCAACACCGCGTCGGTGACGCTGCTGCCGGTGACCATCTTCACCTACCGCGCACAGCTGGGTGCGGCCGATCCGACCGACGTGTTCATTCCGCTTTTGATCACCACCTACATCGGCACCCTGGTCGGCCTGTTCGTCACCGGCTTCTTCCAGAAGCTGCATCTGTGGAATCGCGTCACGCTGGCCTATCTCGGCGGCGCCACCGCCCTGATCGGGGGCATGGTCGCGTACTTCGGCAGCCTCGACGCCGCCGAGATGACGCGGCAGTCCTCGATACTGAGCAACGTGCTGCTGTTCGGCATCGTCGCCACCTTCCTGCTGATGGCGGTGCGCCGTCGCGTCAATGCCTACGAAGCCTTCGTCGAAGGCGCCAAGGAAGGCTTTCACACGGCTGTCACCATCATTCCCTATCTTGTCGCCATGCTGGTGGCCATCGCCGTATTCCGCGCCAGCGGCGCGCTCGACCTGCTGATGGGCGCGATGCGCAACCTCGTCCTCGGGCTGGGCTTCGATGCGCGCTGGATCGACGGCCTGCCGACCGCGCTGATGAAGCCGTTTTCCGGAAGCGGCGCGCGTGCCATGATGATAGACACCATGCAGACCCACGGCGCCGACTCGTTCGCAGGCCGTCTTGCCTCCATCGTGCAGGGCAGCACCGAGACCACCTTCTATGTGCTGGCGGTGTACTTCGGCGCGGTCGGCATCCGTCGCGTGCGCCACGCCGTCGCCTGCGGGCTGATCGCCGACGTCGCCGGCATCCTTGCCGCCATCGGCATGGCCTATCTGTTTTTCGGTGCAGTCGCATGAAGACGTATGACACTCTCGCCGCGGTCGATCTCGGCTCCAATTCCTTCCGCCTGGAAGTCGCGCGGGTGGCGGGCGACCAGCTGTATCCGCTGGATTCGCTGAAGGAAACCGTTCGCCTGGCCGGGGGACTCGGTGACGACAAGATCCTAGACGACGCCACGCAGGAAGGTGCACTGGCCTGCCTGCAGCGTTTTGGCGAACGCCTGCGCGGCCTGTCGCCGGATGCGATCCGCTGTGTCGGCACGTCGGCCCTGCGCATCGCCAGGAACGCCGACGCCTTCCTCTCCAAGGCCGAAGCCGCGCTCGGCCACCCGATCGAGATCGTTGCAGGGCGCGAAGAGGCACGGCTGATCTATCTGGGCGTCGCCCATTCGCTGCCAGCCTCGCCCGACCGCCGGCTGGTGGTCGACATCGGCGGCGGGTCCACCGAATTCATCATCGGCCACGGCCTGAAACCGCACGAGCGCGAAAGCCTGCACATGGGCTGCGTCAATTTCTCGCAGCGATTCTTTGCTGGCGGCGTCATCGACAAGGCCGCGCTGAAGGCAGCTGAAATGAGCGCCCGCGTCGAAGTCGAGCGCATCGCCCGCGAGTTTTCCAAAAACAACTGGCAGCAGGCGATCGGGTCCTCCGGCACTGCGCGCGCGCTGCGCGAAATCCTCGAACAGAACGGGCTGTCGGAAAAGGGCATCACGGCGGACGGTCTGGCGCGCCTGCGCGGCCTGATGATCAAGGCGGGGCATCTCGATGCGCTGGAACTGGCGGGCCTGCGCGGCGACCGTCGGCCGGTGATCGCCGGCGGATTCGCCATCATGAGCGGCCTCTTCGCCGAACTCGGCGTCGAGCAGATGGACGTCGCCGAAACCGCAATGCGCGAGGGCATCCTCTACGACTTGCTCGGACGCTTTCACAAGCAGGACATGCGCGAGGTCACGGTGGACGAATTCATGCGCCGCTACCACATCGACACCCGGCAGGCTGCACGGGTCAAGCGTGTGGCGCTCGACTTTCTGGCGGCGTGCGGCGGCGGAACCGAAAACGACGAGCGCTTCCTCGACTGGGCTGCGCGCCTGCATGAAATCGGCCTCTCGGTTTCGCACGCTGGCCATCATCGCCATGCCGGCTATATCCTGGAAAACGCCGACATGCCCGGCTTTTCGCGCACCGAACAGGCGCGTCTCGCGCTGTTGGCGCGCGCCCAGCGCGGCGCGCTGACGAAGCTGCCGGCATTTTCCGGCGGCGCCGTGCCGGACAGCGACCGTCTGCTGGTGTGGCTGCTGAGGCAGGCTGTCATTCTCTGCCGCAATCGCGCCGACCCCCATCTGCCCGACGTGAAAGTCGAGGCGGGCAGCAAGCGTATCCGCCTGAGCCTGCCCGAAGGCTGGCTCGAGCAGCGGCCGCTCACCCAGCGCGCACTGGAAGAGGAGGCCGCGCACTGGCATGCGGTCGGCCTGAAATACGCGCTCGGCTGACTACTGGTTGAACTCGTCGATGCAGCCCTTCAGCGCACCGATGTTCTGGGAATTCAGGGTGAGCTTGGCGGATCGGGATGGACGGGCTCTGCTGTCGTCGTTGCGGCGGCCGACTGGCGCTTCCCGCTGGACGCTGCTCGGCGCTGCGCTGTCGAGCAGCGTGGCCAGCTGTTTTTCCGCGGCATCGAGCTGCTGCTGTTTCTCGTTTGCCAGCTTCGCATGCTCGGCGAGAGACGACGTCAGCCGGGTTTCCGCTTCAGTGCGTGCGGCCTGCGCTTGCTCGAGCGCCTGCCGGGTTGCGGCGCTGGACTGGATGTTTTCGGCCAGCGCCATTTCCAGGCGGCGGTTCTCCGCAAACTGCTGGCCGAGCAGGTTCTTGAGCACGGTGTATGACGTGTCCGTGGATTCCGTGAAGGCGGCGAAGGCGGATGCGAGTTTCTTCTCTGCCTGATCGCGCCTGAGCAGTTCGGCCTCGAAGGTTTTCAGCGCATTGGCATCGGGCCGGATGTTCTTGGCGAGCGCGGCTTCCCGTTCCAGGCTGGCTTCGCGCTGCAGGTCGAGCTGGGTCTGGAACTGGGTGTAGGCTAGGGCGCCGCCCGCCAGCCCGCCTGCCAGTACGAGGCCGAGAGGGAGCAGGACAGCGCGCAGGCGGCGGGGTTTGGGTGCCTCGGCCTCGACCTCGACCGGCGGCGCCGACCGCTGCCGTTCCCGCGGCCGCTCACGCCGCGCATCCGGCCTGTCTTCGTCTTCCTCGCTGGTCTGCGCGCCGCCGGTTTTCTCCCGCAGCCCTTGCAGAACCCTGATGCCGGAATCCAGCACGGACGTGATCCGGGCACGCAGCCTGGCGAGCAGCGCGCGCCGGGCGTGTGCTGTCAATGTTTCTTCCACCGCCGGCGTGTCGTCCGGGGAGCGGGAATCGCGGTTTGCGTCAGGGAGGGGAAGGGTATCCAAGCGGGTCTCGCATCTTCGCCATGTTGGTGAGGGAGGAATCGGCCCGGACCGGGAATAGTTGAATGCAGGGTCGCCGGCAAGCCGGGTTTGCGGGCAGCGGCCGCATTTGGAGGCGCTGGATCGAGCACCTAGAATTCATGCATTGCCCCGGTACGCCTCCCTGGCGCCCGCTCGATCGAACCGATGGAGCCCCTGATGCCGAAACCGACGATGCTCTGCCCGCGCGCAGCCGTTTTTCTTGCCGGCCTGCTGACCCTGTCGACCGGCTACGCCGAGATGCGTCCGCTATGGGAAGTCGGCGCCGGCCTGGTCGGCCTCAGCCTGCCCAACTACCGCGGCTCGGACGAGCGGCAGGCGCTGGTGCTGCCGATGCCTTACCTGATCTACCGCGGCGAGGTGCTGAGAGCGGACGGCGACGGCCTGCGCGGCCTTCTGTTCGACAGCGAGCGGCTGGAAATCAACGTCAGCCTCAACGGCAGCATTCCGGTCAACAGCGAAGACGATCCGGTGCGCCAGGGCATGGCCGACCTCGACCCCGCCGTCGAACTGGGGCCGACCGTCAACTTCCGCCTGTGGCAATCGGCCGACCGCAGGATGCGGCTGGACGCGCGGGCGCCGCTTCGCACCGCGATTACCGTCGCGTCGCGGCCCGAGCAGATCGGCTGGCTGTTTTCGCCGAACCTGCTGCTGGAAATCCGCGACCCCGCCGGCCAGGCCGGCTGGAATCTCGGCGTGCAGGCCGGACCCTATTTCAACGACCGCGAATACAACGCGTACTTCTATGGCGTCAGGCCGGCCGAGGCAAGGGCGGGGCGCCCGGCCTATGCCGCATCGGGCGGCTATTCCGGTTCGCAGCTCATGCTCACCCTGACCAAGCGTTTCCCGCGCTGGTGGGTCGGCGGCTTTCTACGCTATGACACGCTGGCCGGGGCGGTCATCGAGGACAGCCCGCTGGTGACGCGCTCCGACGCCGTATCGGCCGGGCTCGCGCTGAGCTGGGTGTTCAGGGAATCGAAGACGCGGGTCGAATCCGAGGAATAGCGCCGGCGCTCAGGGCTGGATCGCCGCCTTCGCGATGCCTTCGAGCGCCTTGCTCAAATTCGCGGCAGCGGGGCAATCCGCCGCGCCATGACGCTTGGCCAGCCAGGCGGGGTCGTTGTAGCCGAGCCAGACCTGCGAGGCAGCGTCCTGCCACACCAGCGCCTTCAACGGCAGGTCGATTCCCGCCGCCTGCGCGCATTCCATGAAGGGTGTGCCGCCCTGCGGGTTGCCGAAGACGAGCACTTCGGTCGGCCGCAGCGTCCGGCCGATTTTTGCCGCACCGGCGGCATGGTCGACCCGAATGAACACGTTCAACCCGCGCTCCTTCACGATGCCCTCAAGCCGGTCCATCGTGACTTTGGCTGTGTGAGGGCTCTTCACGGCGATCAGGCCGTCGCTGGCGGCAGCCAGCGTGCTGGCCAGCATCAGGCTTGAGGAAACCAGCAGGGAACGGATATTCATGTGCGACTCCTTCTGAGGGGTGGGGACGAATGTCTGTCGCAAGCGCGGGGGGCATGACTAGGGACAGCCTGGCCGGGCCAGCGCCTGCAGGGTTGCGCCTTTCGCATCGAGCACGAACGCGGCCACGCCCAGATCGGCGGCTTTCCAGCCGGCCTGCAGCCTGAAGCGGTGGCGGGCGCGGGCCGGGTCGAACGGCCCGGCCAACAGGCGTACGACATGATCGTGCTGCAGGGTGCGCCGGACGTTTTCCCCGGCGCTGACGTTTGAGCTTAGGCGGTTTTCAAGCAGAGCGAGGTAAAGCCTGGCGTTGCGTCCCGCGTCCGGGGCGATAAAGCGGCTTTCAGCCTGGACGTCGACGCGTTCGGGCGTCTGGTCGAGCGTGAGCGCAAGGCTCGCCGGGGCGGGGGCGCTCGAACGGGAGGGCAGGCCGCGATGCCAGGCGCGGTAATCCTCGCCGTCGAGCATCACTTGCGGGGTGTAGACCCAGCCTGCCCCGCGGTTGCGGTCGCGCTGGCGCTGGCTGAAGGCGGCCTGCGCGAACGGGTCGCGCCAGCCCAGCCGGTCCCAGTAATCGACATGGAAGGCCAGTGCGACTACGTCGCCGTCGCGCGGCAATCGAGACAGCCAACGGTCAGCCGGCGGGCAGGAGCTGCAGCCTTCCGAGGTATACAACTCCAGCAGCCGGTTGCGGGTGTCGCCGCTGACGGCGCTGCAGGTGGCCGCGTGGACGGCGGGGGCGAGCAGGGCAACGAGAAGCAGAAGAGCGCGCATGTGAACTCCGGTCCGGAAAAACTCAGTCGCATCAGGGGCGTCGACCTTACAGGCAGATGCGGCCGGGTCTTCGCGCGAAATCGATCCGCCCAGACCGTCCTTGTCGATGCGCCATGCTAAATCGATATATCGACATATACGATAAATAAGACTAAAAAATATCGTTTGTTAAATGTCTATCAAAAACATACTCTTTACATTCATGTTTAACGAAAAGGGGGAGCTTTTCGATGCAAAGAGAGGATGCGTGTGTTTTCGAGCCAGCGGACAATGCCCCGACCTTGCAGGATCCGCCCGCGGTCATCCTCGAACTGGCGGCGCAGGCTGGCATCACAATCAACGGCGACGCCCCGTGGGACATCCAGGTACTCGACCCAGGCCTCTATCGGCGCATCCTTGCGAAAGGCTCGCTCGGATTCGGCGAGGCCTACATGGACGGCATGTGGGAGTGCCAGCGTCCGGACCAGCTCTTCCATCGCCTGCTAGGCAGCAAGGCCGAAGAAAAAATCGGCAGCTGGTCGCGGCTGCGGCTGCTGGGGGAAATATTGCGCCACAGCCTGTTCAATCTTCAGTCCGCCCAACGCGCCTTCCAGGTGGGCGAGCAGCATTACGACATCGGCAACGACGTGTTCGAAGCCATGCTCGATCCCACCATGAGCTACTCCTGCGCCTATTGGCACAATGCGGCCGGACTGCGCGACGCGCAGCTGAAGAAACTCGACATGATCTGCCGCAAGCTGGAACTGCAGCCCGGCGAACGCCTGCTCGAAATCGGATGCGGCTGGGGCGGGCTGGCGCGCTTCGCTGCGGAGCACTACGGGGTCGAAGTGGTCGGCATCACCGTCTCGAAAGAACAGCAGAAACTGGCGCGGGAGCGGTGTGCCGGTTTGCCGGTATCGATCGAGCTGATGGACTACCGCGACCTCGACGAGAAATTCGACAAGGTCGTTTCCGTCGGCATGTTCGAACATGTCGGCCCCAAAAACCATGCGGCCTATTTCGATACGGTTCATCGCACG
Source organism: Thiobacillus sp. (assembly GCA_018262815.1). Lineage (GTDB taxonomy): Bacteria > Pseudomonadota > Gammaproteobacteria > Burkholderiales > Thiobacillaceae > Thiobacillus. The sequence goes on along the minus strand of JADFDN010000076.1, from coordinate 4,474 downwards.
CTCAAGGACGACGGCCTGTTCCTGCTGCACACCATCGGCTCTGCCGTCACCTCGCCCAAGACCGACGCCTGGATCGACAAATACATCTTCCCGAATGGCAAGCTGCCCTCCGCCCGGGAGATGGCGTCAGCCATCGAAAGCCGCTTCCTGATCGAGGACTGGCACAACTTCGGCCCGGACTACGACCATACCCTGATGGCCTGGTGGGAGAATTTCGACACCGCCTGGCCTTTCCTGGAGGCCAAATACGGCACGCGTTTTTACCGGATGTGGAAATACTATCTGATGAGCTGTGCGGGCTTCTTCCGCTCACGCCAGGGACAACTCTGGCAGCTGGTGCTGAGCAAGCCGGAGCGGGGCAGCGTCTACCGTTCGGTGCGCTGAAGTGGAAAACAGGACAAACAAGCCCGTGGGAGGCGGCGCATGATTCCCACTCATTACCTCCGTCCCGCGGAAGGGCAGGCGCTCGACCGGGGTGCACCCTGGCTGGTGTACGGCAGGCTAACCCATGATGGGTTGTTCACCGCCATCGACGGGCGCAAATACCCGGCGGATAGGGCAGTGCCGATCGAGCAGTCCAATGGTCGGCGAGACGATGAGCGCATCGGATGATGCCTGACAGTGCGGCCGTCCATCCTGGGCAGCCTGTCGTCCCGGTCGCCTGGATGGCATCGAATTCACCAGCGGCGGCGAGTCAGCGCAAGTCCATGCTGTGCCGCCGCAGGCTTGCCGGATTCTCTCCATTCGAGTTTCTTCATCTGCAGCATTGCCTTCATGGCGGGTTGCGACGTTGCTGAGCCGGGTCGCCCAGATATTCGGTCGGTACCCTTGGAAACACCAGCCACGACACGCTAAAGCGGTCAGCCAGCCGCACGGCTGCTCCCCCTTTGAGCTATGCGCTTCGCCTCGAGCCCATGTGGCAGCGGCCGTCAAGGTCACGCCGCCTTCAGCCCTCTCGGCATGCTCGGCGGGGTCGGTCTTCTCGCCGCTGCCGCACGATTCGTCCCGCGTGCGTGCCCCGCATGGTGCGCGGCAGGGATTGCATGCGGTGCGTGACCGACCTGGATGCGGAACACGGCGACCGCCTGCACCAGCTCCTGCGCCTGCGAGCTGAGACCGGTGGCTGCCGCCGCGATTTCCTCGACCAGCGCGGCGTTCTGCTGCGTGGCTTCGTCCATCTGCGTCACCGCTTCGCCCACCTGTGCGACCCCTGCGCTCTGCTCGACGCTTGCCGCGCTGATTTCCTCCATCAGGTCAGTCACGCGGCGGATGCTGGCCACCACCTCGTTCATGGTTGCGCCAGCCTGGTCGACCAGGCCCGAGCCTTGTTCTACGCGCTCGACGCTCTCGACGATCAGCGTCTTGATCTCCTTGGCCGCCTCGGCGCTGCGCTGCGCCAGGTTGCGCACCTCGCCGGCCACCACCGCAAAGCCGCGGCCCTGTTCGCCCGCACGCGCGGCTTCCACGGCAGCGTTGAGCGCCAGGATATTGGTCTGGAAGGCGATGCCGTCGATCACGTTGATGATGTCGCCGATCTTGCGGCTCGACTCGCTGATGCCGCGCATGGTGTCGACCACCTGCGTCACCACCTCGCCGCCTTGCTCGGCCACGCTGGCGGCGCTTCTCGCCAGCTGGTTCGCCTGCAGCGCGTTGTCGGCATTCTGCTTCACGGTCGAGCCCAGTTCCTCCATCGAAGCGGCGGTCTCCTCGAGCGCGCTGGCCTGGCTTTCGCTGCGTGAGGACAAATCCTGGTTGCCCTGGGCGATCTCGGCGCTGGCCGTGGCGACCGACTCCGCCCCTTGCCGCACCTGGCTTACCACGCGCGTCAACGCGTCCTGCATCTCGGCAAGCGACGCCAGCAGCGGGCTGAATTCGTCGTTTGCCTCATCGTGGATAGCCACGGTCAGGTTGCCGTCGCGAACCCGATTGGCCACTTCCCGTGAAACCGCCACCCGGCGCTGGAGCACCCGGGCGATCGTCCAGGAGAAGACCAGCAGTCCGGCCGCCACCGCCATCACCAGCGATACGATCTGGATGCGGGTGCTGTCCGTGCCGTGCTTGATGGTGCCGAGTTCCTGTTCAAGCTGCGTGCCCTGGTATTGCTTCTCGGCGGCAAGCACCTCGAGCAGCTGGTTGCGGACCGGAATGGTCCGCGATACCAGCATGTCGAAAGCCGCGTCCTTGCTGCCTGCCTCGATCAGCTTGATGTTCTCATCGCCTACGGCCCAGAAGGCTTCGACCAGGGGCGGGATCCTGCTGAACGTTTCGCGCTCGGCGTCGGTGAGGATGCCCGCTTCGAATCCCTCGAGCGCATCCTTGATCAGTCCCGCTTTCACTGCGATGTCGGCGAGCGTCGTCCTGAGCTCTTCGTCAGTGCGGGCCAGGATCGCATGCCGGATCTGCAGCGACACACGGGTGATGTTGAGTTCGACCGCGGCGATCCGCATCAGCTGCGGCGTGCGCACCGTGCCGACACGATCCGCCAGCGAAGCATCTTCCTTCAAGGCCACCCAGCCCGTCGTCGCCACGGTCGTCAGCGCAGCGATCAAGACGAATGAAACGAGATAAAGACGTTTGGCAATGCTGAGATTGAATAAGCGGTTCATGTTGTTGTCCCATGGTCAATTCACTTTGCCCGTTGATGTTTCATGCTTGGGCCGCCCGGGCTGCACTGACGGCCTCGCGCCAAGCCGAAAAAACTCCGCTTGTTCTGTGGTGAATCGGTTGTCCAGGACAAAACTTAAACAAAAAAGCAAAAAAATTTAAAATATTTGGACGATTGATGGACAAACCAGTGTTGTCGTATCCAAAACGGGTGCCTGTCAGACGTAATGTCTCGAGTGAAATTAAACGGTCATTGCCACAGACGCGCCCCGCCCATGCTGGCAGGCAACCGGAGCAAGCAGGCGAGGCCGTGTCGTCAGGCATGCTCAGGACAGCATCCGCCGGACGGATCCATGAAGATGAAAAGGCTGGTGTAATGTGCGCGACCCGAGGCATGCAAGGATCCAGGTCCGCATTGCCATCGTCCAGTCACCTGCGCAGGGCTTGGGAGGGACGCGCAGAGCGGAATCACCGCGCGCGATGACAGGATCCGGGTCGAAGTGAAGTGATGGTGGTTGCGACCTTCGACTGGGCGTTGTGGTCTGCCTGCAGGAAGGATTTGGAGCTCATCTTCCGCCAGGACGTGATACGGAAGCGGGCGATTGCCAGCGAGCGGGTTTGAGCGCGGGATGTGGCTTGCTTACGGAGCGATGGACCCCGGGCATAGCCGGCTCTTCGGTATTTCAGGCAGGCTTGGACGGCGATGCTGGAGCATGGCCGTTCAGGTCCGTTTATTTCACCGTTTCAGCAGCGAACCGTGCGTCCAACGCCTTGCCCATGACGTCCGAGACGCCATGCATCCCGGCGATCGGCAAAACGCGACGCCTTGCGCTGTCAATGGACAGCTGGATCATCGCCTCGGCGTGCGCGACAAAGCGCGTCAGCGCCTCGCATTTGTCGCGACACGCACAGCTTCGATCATCGATCAGCCGAGATACCGTCACCGCGAGCGCATCGCATGCATTCATCAAACGCTCAAACCCTGCCGCGCTGGCGCATTCCCGCAAGCGTATCAATGCCAGGGCATAGATCGTGATCGATTCATGGGTCAGGGTGTCCGGGGTTTTAAAGCAATGATCGGACACGATATTTTTCATCTCGTCCAAAGCGCGCCTTGCCCCGGCCACCCAGACTTCGATGGCGTCGTGAGCCGACTCGTCCTTCATTTGGCTTGCTCGTGCGGCGCCGATCCGGCGCTCTGAAACCCGATATTGCATCGTGCCCATGGCTTTTTTTCCTTTTGAATCATCCAGCTGCCTGGCCTTTTCGCCGGTTGTCCTTTTACGGCGGGTCATCGCTGATCTTTAACTAATGTACCAATATAGTCTGGGTTTTTTGTACTGCCAGAACATGACGCATCCGCGTCCGGATTCTCCGTCGGCCTCCGCCTTCGAGCCGGCGATCCTTCGGGACTGGCGCGTTCCATAAGATAAAGGCTGGCTTTTCCCGTTCATGTAGGAATCTTCCGCAAACCGTGTCGGTGGCGACGGAGTCGGGTCATAGTTGCGACCGCAGCAAGGCCACCGTGTGCTCGAGCAGTTTCTCGCTCCAGGGTCGGCCCTGCCATGCCGCGTAGGTAATCTGTCGCGACTTTTTCAGATCGTCCTCGAAGATGTCGATCTGGCGTTGCGCAAATTCGTGGTCGTAAATATTGAGGTTCGCTTCGTCGTTGAGCCGGAACGAGCGCGAATCGAAATTGGTCGAGCCGACCGACACCCACACGTCATCGACAATCATCACCTTGCAGTGATACATGGTCGGCTGATATTCATACATCTCGGCGCCGGCCTCCAGCAGTTCGCCCCAGCGGGCCCGCGATGCGCGGCGTACCGGCTCAGAATCGGTACGCGTGCCTGGCATCAGGATTCTG
>JADFDN010000075.1 GCA_018262815.1 Thiobacillus sp. | reverse complement strand
GGCTGGGTGATGATAGGAGATGAGCTGTCCGTTTGCGCGATAGCGGAAGTGGCGTGTTTTGTACGCAATCGCGAGGTTTCTTTCAACGAAGTATTCCGCGGCCTGACCGAGATTTCCCGAAAATAACGGCCTCATGTCGCCCGTTTCCGGGGCGTTTCATCTTCCACGCCAGCGCGTGCCGTATCGGCCAGTTCCTACAAGGCCGGGTTATGGCCGCCGCTATAAGCTCGAAAAACAAGCCTATACAGTTCGAATCACGGAGCAGGAGCGGATTTCCGGAAACGGCCGCCCTGCTCCCGACTTTGACCAACTCAGTGGAGGAAAGAAATGAAATTCACAACCGCATTGATCCTTGTACCGGCCATCGCTTTCGGCGTAGCTGCATGCGACGTTCAAAAGACTCAGGAAGGCAAATTGCCGGATGTCGACGTCGACGTGAAAGGCGAGACGCAAGTGCCGAAATACGACGTCGATGCACCTGACGTCGACGTGCAGATGGAGAAAAAGGAAATCACGGTCCCGACGGTCGATGTCGATACGCCGGCTCAGGACGAGGCAGAGGAAAAGGCCGGGCAAGACTAGGCTGCGCGCCTGATCAGCCATCATCTCTGGCCTTGTGGCTGCGAGATGTAGGCGATTCCGGGCGAGGATATTCAGGCCGTCGGGCCTGGCGCCTTCTGGCTCATCCGGATAACAGGCCCAGTTCCCTGTCCGTTGCACTGTGTTCGTACTTGGTCCTGGGCGGCCAGGGGCGGACACGCCAGTCAGGCTCGAATGCAAATGACGACTGCCTGCGGCCCGGCAACAATGCGCCGTTGCCCGCACCCCTGGAATAGTCGTAATAGAGCTTGACCACTTCTTCTTTCGTCACCTGCTGCGCAGCCGGATGGGCCATGCAGGCGTCCATCCACTGGCGTACGCGCGCGTAGCGCGCATCGTCGGGCAGCTCGAAGTTTTCGTAGTACTCCAGAAACCAGAAGCGCTGGAAGAAGGGGGTGAAAACCGTCTCCGCCCAGCCGAATTCCTCGAACAGGAACGGGCCGGCCGGCGCATGCGTCAGCAGGAAATCGTTCAGCTGCGCATACTGGTTCAGCATGCCTTCCCGCATCGACTCGCGGCGAGCCGGGTCCTGGTTCATCAGCCACGCGTAGCCCTGGCTGAAAAATTCGCCGTCCATCCGCGTCAGCATGTTCTCCACCGCACGCTGGTAGGGGTCGCGCCGGGCGACCGGCCGTTCCGGATAGATGTCCTCGAGGTACTGCAGGATCACCAAGCTTTCCTTGATGATGTGGCCGTCGGCTGTCTCCAGTACCGGCAGCGCCGTCGTGCCGCGCGTCCGCGCCAGCAGCCAGTCGGGGCGAGGCCGGGTGATGTCGATCACCTGAAAATCGACTTCCTTGCGCCGGCCCTTCAGCGTCAGCAGAATCTCGAGCCGCTGGCAGAACGGGCAGACGGGGATGTGATAGAGGGTCGGCTGGGTCATGGCTGCGGCGGGCTGATCCCGTCCGGGATGGGGTTACGACGATAGCGCAATGCGGCCGTGCGGGCGCATTGCGGGCTGAAATGCCGTGGCCGTCCGAGGCGGGTTCTTCGATATTCGCATCCCGCCCCGCCGATTCATATCGTCTGGGTCTGGCTGCGGCCCAGGCCCTTCGACTTGTAGAGCGCCTGGTCCGCCCGGGTCAGCAGATCCGTCAGGCTGTCGTCCTGGTCCTGCCATTCCGACACGCCGATGCTGACCGACCACGCGAGAGGCTGGCCTTCCTTGCCCGCCTCATGAAGGCGACCCGCAACGAGCTCGGCATGGGCACGATCCGTGTACGGCAGGATGGCCATGAACTCGTCGCCGCCGAAACGGGTGAGCTGGTCGGTTTCGCGGAGCGAAGCGCGTGTTTTCTTCGAGAAATCCACCAGCACCTTGTCGCCCTCGAGGTGGCCGTGGGTGTTGTTGATGTCCCCGAAGTTGTCCAGATCGATCAGCATGATCGACAGCTTGTTCCTGTAGCGTTTGGCGCGGGCGATCTCGCGGTCGAGTTCCTCGATCGCCGCTTTCTTGTTGAGGCATTGCGTCAGGCCGTCGTGGCGGCTGGAGAATTCCAGATCCTTGCGCAATCTTTCTGAAGCGAGCATGACAAAGCTGATCGTCCCCAGCGGCAGCATGATGGAGGGGAGGGCGATGAAGAAAATGTTCGAGGTGGAGTCATCGAATACCCCGGTGGGTTGATCGTAGCCGAGCATCAGGCCGCCCAGGCGGGCGACTCTGGACGCGATCAGCACCGCGAGCGAAAAGATCAGGATGCTGCGGCCGGCCGTCCTGGGCAATTCCCGCAGAACGAGAATCAGATGATTCAGGATCACCAGCAGGGTGAACAGGCTCAGGATGGCGACGCGCATCCCGACATGCGGATGCACGTAGGTGAACCACGCGAACAGCGCAACGTAAGAAAGAATGAACAGGACCAGCAGCGTTCGGCTGAGCGTCGACTGGGTGCCGGAGAATTTCCGGGTGCCGTGGTTCATCAGCATGAAGCCGACCAGCAGCATCAGGTTGGCCACAACAATGCTGAGCAGATCCGGAATGATGCCCCGGGCGATGAAGAAAGGAAGGCTGAGTGCGGTGACAAGCACGGCCAGCCCCCACTCCTTCAGGCCCCGAATGTTTTTCGGGTAGGTTTTCGCGATGATGAGCAGCACCCCGCTCATGGCCAGGGCCATGACGCATGAGGTGATCATGATGATTAACGGCGGTGGCATCGTTATAGAGTGCTTGTTTTATGCTTGCCTGATTCCGGCTGGCCCAGGCGTGAGTCGGGCCGCATGGTTGTCCAAACAGCCGGACCGATCTGTCTTCAATTGCCGCCGCCAGTCCTGGCGGCGCTCCCGGCGAGCATTCTAGCGCGCTCCTTCAGGCTTCCCTATGGTTTCACGATCGACCAGCGCGCCAGCTTGTCCTCGAATGTCATCGAGGCATGCGCGGGACTGGTGGACGGAAGCGTTTCGCAGCGGATGGCACGCATGTCGCCGGGCAGGCCGGGCAGCACGGTTCGTCGATAGAGCTCTGCGGCCTTCGATCCATTGAAGACGATGAGACGGATCTGCGGGTGGGACGCGATGAATCCGGCGAAATCGTTGGGCACCACGCTCGCAGTGCGGATCGCAGTATCAAGGCTGCCGGGACGATGGGCGGCGGCGCACACGTCCCACAGCGCCACCCCGTTCTCGATCAGGCGCCGGGTGCGTTCGACGTAGGGACGCTCGGGGCCCGCGTCGAAGAGCCGGCCCATGATGGACCAGAAGGCGTTGCGGGGCTGGGCGTAATACTGCTGCTGCCGCAGCGAAACCTGCCCCGGCAGGCTGCCGAGAATCAGAACCCGGGCGTGCCGGTCGGCGATGGGCGGAAAACCATTCGAAACCACGCGCGCTTCGCGGAGCCTAGGGCTTCACTTCCGTCAGGACGGCCGCTGCCGGCTATGCGCCTGCGCGTCGCGCGGTCATCAGAAACACCGGGTAGTCCTGCGTCCCCGATTCGCGTTCCTTGGCGATGCTGAACACCGTCTGGAACCGGATGCCGGCGAACCCCGCCTGCGCGGCGCGCCGTTCGAGGTCGGCGCGGTCGAAGCCATGATGCACATCCACTTCCGGGCCGTGGAACGAGCCGTCTTCCTGGTCCAGGTCGGCGATGCACAGATAACCGCCAGGCTGCAGCAGGTCATGGAAGATGCGCAGGATCGCGTCGGTGTCCGGCACGTGGTGCAGCGTCATCGCGGTGACGATCAGGTCGAAGCGCTGCGCCGGCGCCGGATCGGCCAGCAGGTCGAGCTTCAGCGTCTTCATGTTGTCCACCCCCTGGGCGGCGATTTTCTCGTTCACCACCTCGAGCATGCCCCCCGAGCTGTCCGCCATCAGGACCGCGCCGAGCTCGTCCTTCAGCGGAAACGACAGCAGGCCCGTCCCGCAGCCGTAGTCGAGGGCGTTCATGCCGCGATTCAGCGGCACGGCCTTGCGGACGGCTTCCGCGATCTTCAGCCCGCGTTCGCGGAACACCGGGTTGTCGTCCCATTGGCGGGCTTTGCTGTCGAAGTGGGCGGCGTCGAGTTGGTTGGGTTGGGTATTCGTCATCATCAATCGAAAGCATGGTGCCAGAAGGCATCCGGGTTGATAGGCAGCAAGGCTGAATCGGCTCAGCCTGACCGCTTTTGTACCAGAAAACCGGGGTCTGTTCCCGGTTATCCGGCCAGCGCCGCTTCAAGGCTGCGCAGCACCCCAGCGGCATCGGTGTAGTGGTGCGGGATGGGCCGGATCGCGCCGTGGCATTCCAGGAACAGCGACGGGAAACTGTTGCCGCCGATGCTGCGGGCGAAGCGGATGTCTTCCAGCAAGGCCTGCCGGGTCGTCTCGGCATTCAGCGCGCGGGCGAACGCGTCGGCATCCAGCCCGACCTGCTGCGCCAGTTCGCACAGCGTGCTGTCGTCGGAGGGGTTGCGCGCCTGTCGGTAGTAGGCGTCCTGGATCGCGTGGATCATCGAAATTTCCGCCTCCCTGCCGTGCTGGCGGGCGAGCAGCACCGCGCGGCAGGCGGGGTAGGTGGAGCGTCGCGGCTGGCATTTTTCCCAGAACGCGAAGTTGAACAGCGTGCCGGGAACCCGCTCGATGATCTCGTGCCACTGGCCCTGGATGTAGGCCCGGGTTTCGGGCGGCATCGGCTGATCCGAATCGGGTGCCAGTCCGCCCAGCACATACTGCACCCGGATGCCGGCGGGAAGCTGCTGCTGGATCTGCGACCACACCGGGCGGAAGGCGTAGCACCAGCTGCACATCGGATCGTGGACGAAGAAGAGCGTGGCCTGAGGCTGCATGGCGGCGAAGGGGTTTCAGGGGGGCTGACATCAAGATTACCCGACTGAGCCCTGCCTGGGGAGCGGCGTGCTGAATGCAATGGTCTGGCGCTCGAACCTGTCGCCCTTGCAGAGGAAGGTGTCGGTCCCGAATGGGAAGACCTTGCGCATCGACTCGGCGTGCCAGGTAATGAAGATCATGTCGTGCCAGACGTGCAGCGCGTCGAGGGTCAACCCCGGCGAGTCGCCGCGGTCGATGGTGCCGAATTCCGCGAGCAGGCTGCCGTACAGCGCGCGGATCTGTTCCGGACCTTCGAACACGCCATCCGGCGTGATCACCACCGCGTGCTCTCCGAAGTCGTTCAATACCGCATCGAGATTGCCGGAGTTGAAGGCGGCGACGTGCCGATGGAAGAGGGCGAGCGCCTGCTGCTCCCCGGGTGGGATGATTCGTGTATTCGCATCCATGATGCCTCCTGCGTGCGTGTGCCGGCGGAGCGGGCCGCGTGTGCGGCCACACCCCGCGAGCGGTTGCTGGGCTACTTGCGGGTGACCACCGCTTCCAGGTACTCGCTGGGAACGACCAGCGAGCGAGCCCCGCCGACGTTCCGGCGTTCGAGCAGCGCGCCGATGTCCTGGCTCAGGCTCGCCTGACGATCGGGATCGAGTGCGCTGTAGACTTTGTAGGTCGGCCCGTAGAAGTTGCGGAACACCTCGATCCAGTGCGCGGGCGATTGATAGCGGAAGTTGAAGCGGCGCCGCTCGCAGCGGATGTCGGCGGCGTCCGGGCCGAACAGCTCGACGATGCGCGGTTCGGTTCCCCACAGCATCGGCGGTTGCAGGCCGGCCGGCGGCGGAACATACGAGGCGATCAGGCGAAACAGGTCGCCGATGAAGCCTTCGGGCGTCCAGCTCGCCAGGCCGATGCGGCCGCCGCGCTTCACCACCCGCGTCAGCTCCCGCGCCGCCCTGGCCTGGTCGGGCGCGAACATCACGCCGAAGGTCGACAGCGCGACGTCGAACGCGCCGTCGGCAAACGGCAGGTCTTCCGCATCGGCCTCCTGGAAGCGGACTTCCAGCCCGTTGGCGCGGGCGCGCTCGGCGCCTTTTTCGAGCAGCTCGGGCACATAGTCGGTCGAGGTCACGTGCGCGAAACGGCGCGCCGCCGCCAGCGTGGCGTTGCCGTTGCCCGCGGCGACGTCGAGCACCTGTTCGCCGGCGCGCAGGTCGATCGCTTCCGCCAGGTGTTCGCCGACGATCTGCAGCGTGGTGCCGACGATCGCATAGTTGCCGCTGGCCCAGGTGGCGTGCTGGCGCTGCTTGATCGCGCCGAAATCGACCTGGGGCTGGGAGGGGGCAGCTGCCCGGCCGGATGCGGCCGGAGTGCAGACATTCAGTTCGAGATTCATTTGGATTCTCCTGGTGATGAGGGAAACAGAACCTGCTCGTTGAAGATGTGCTGCGTGGTCACATGCCGACCAGGCGCGCGTCGAATCCGCGGTGCACGACGGTACGAAGGATGTGCTGCGTGTCGGTCTGATGGGCATCGAAGTCCACCAGTAGCAGACGCGACGTGCGCGGGCTGACCCATGCCCGGCTGACGCCCTGCAGGCTGCCGAGCTCGCTGACCAGTTCGTCGCCGGATTGCGGGCTGAGTGCCTGCCTGACATCCACCACGATGTTGACCTGGGTTGTGTTCATGATGACGCTCCTTGTTCAGATGATCGGGGCCGGCCGGCCGGGCTTCGTCGCCGGTCAGTCAGCGCCCCCATTGTCACGAACAAGATTGATTGACACTTCACTCTGCGTCGCGCAAATATGCTCGATCGTCCGGGATTCGTGGGCCGCTTGATCGCGCGTCCACGCCGCTTGATCGAACCTCCGTCGAAAGGGCCATGCCCATGAGTCGAGACACGCTTTCCGATCTGCTGCGCGCGGTGCGCGTGCGCGGTGCGGTGTTCTATTACGTGAGCTGCAGCGAGCCGTGGTCCACCGAGGCGCCGCCGGCCCGCGAGATCGCCGAGGCGGTGATGCCGGGCTGCGAGCACGTCATCGAGTACCACATGATCGCCAAGGGCAACGGCTGGGCTGCGGTTTCGGGCCGGCCGCCGGTGAAGCTGGCCGCCGGGGACATCGTGATGTTCCCGCAGGGCGATCGCCACGTCCTGTCGAGCGCACCGGGCATCGAGCCGGTGCGCCGGACCGCCGAGTGGGTGTTTTCCACGCGCAATGTCCCCAAGCCCATGCCTATTGCCTTTCATCATGGCGTGGTCAAGCCCGGGTCGCCTCTGCCCGTCGAAGCGGCCGACATGATTGCGATATGCGGCTTTCTCGGCTGCGACCTGCGGCCGTTCAATCCCCTGATCGCGGCGCTGCCGCGCATCCTGCACCTGCCGGCCGAACGCGCCAGCGGCTGGGCCGGTCGCGTGATCGAGCAGGCCGTTGCCGAGTTCAGCAGCCCGCGGCCCGGCGGCGACGCCGTGCTCGAACGTCTCGCCGAAATGATGTTCGTCGACGCCGCCCGCCGTTACCTCGACAACCTGCCCGAGGATGCAACCGGCTGGCTCGCCGGCCTGCGCGACCGTTTCGTCGGCAAGGCGCTCGAACTCATGCACGAGCATCCGGATCGCGACTGGACGGTCGACGACCTTGCCCGCGAAGTCGGCCTGTCGCGTTCCGCGCTGCATGAGCGCTTCGTGCAATACCTGGGCGATCCGCCGATGCACTACCTCGCCAACTGGCGCATCCAGCTGGGAAGCCGGCTGCTGCGGGAGTCGAATCGCACCGTGGCGACCGTTGCATTGGAAGTGGGCTACGACTCCGAAGCCGCGTTTTCGCGCGCCTTCAAGCGCATGGTCGGGATGCCGCCGGCCGCGTGGAAAAGGGCGCAGGCCAGCGGGTAATCGGGGGTTGAACGCGCAGCGAACGGGGCCGGGTTGGGAAAGTGTTCCGGGGAATCAAATCGAGCCAAGCCCCTGGCGGAACTATGCGTTGAACGACCTCAGTGATGCGCGTGCGCGACAGCATGCGCCCATGCCGCTGGCGATCAGCAATGATCCACCGGATACGCTGCGACACCTGCAACAACGATCGACACCAGGATGTCGAAGCGTTAGCGCTTGATTCCACGCAGCGCAAAGAGCCTGTTGTTCTGCCTGCTCATCCCGAAAAACATGAGCGGCAACATCAGGAGCATGAGCGACAGCGTTCCCGGTTCCGGAACGGCTGTCGCGGCGATCGTGTAATTGAAACCGTCGATATTCGTGAAAGTGACAAAGTCGAAATATGGCGCCCTGTAGCCGTTCCAGGTGAGGGTGTGTCCGTCCCACGTTCCGTGCGAGCTACTTGGTTCTCCCAGTACCCATCCGCTACACGAGCCGGGGCCAACGAACAAGAAACACGGATCGTCCCGCGCTTCGAATGTCTCTTCGCTCATCAGTCCCAACGCGACGTCCAGGTAAAAACCTTGCGCCAGCGCATCAGTGGAAAGATCCTTCAGTTTCAAATACAACAAATCTCTGTCGACGACAGGGTAGTCCGCGCCGAAATCGAAATGCTCGTGGATCACGCTGACATCGATGCTGCCCGTTAGCGTAAATTTCTGAGGCTGTGGTGGCTCCGGGCAGATCAGTTCACCGGATGGACCCGCCGTGCAAAACAGGATGGACGACGGAACGGAGACGATTTCGCTGCGTGTGGAGTCGATCTCGAGAAGAAGTGCTTGTGCGGCTTGCGAAAAGAGCGCCATCAGAAGCAGGGTGAGGGCAGACATCAGCGCACTCAAGCTGTGTTTCGTTGCCTTACTGTAGATCGTTTGCATAGCGGACTGTCTCCAAAAAATGAACATAGGAACCGAGGTTGTTCAATCCGCTTTTTTATTATCGCTACCGACGGCCCTATTAAGCACGCGACATGCCATCTCCGCTGCGATTGGCTTAGTCCAGACAAAACAAGGTTCTAAACCCGTTCCACGCCATTTACTGATGTGGATGATGTAAAGAAATCCGACAAAGGTGACTGAGGGAGTGAAAGCAGCGTAAGCCGCGAGGAGAGCTCACTCGATGGCGAGGACCACCTTGCCGGCGATCTCGCCGGCCTGGATCAAGCGATGCGCCTCGGCGGCTTCACTCAGCGGCAGGATCCTGTCCACGTGGATGCGCAGCCTGCCTGCTTCGAACAGGTCGGCACATTGCTCGAGTATCCAAGCCTGGTGCCGCTGGGAACCGATCCAGCCGAAGAACATGGGCGAGAGCATCAGTTCCTGGCTGATGCGCAGGTTGCGCAGGCGGGCGGTCTTCCAGTCGGTGTCCGGCCCGGGCTGGAGCAGAGTGACGAGATCGCCGTAGGGGCGGACGGCAGCGAAGCTGTCGCTGAAAGTGGCGCCGCCCACGGTGTCGAACACGATGTCGGCGCCCTGGCCTTCGGTCAGATCCAGCACGGCCTGGACGAAATCGGTTTCGCGGTAGGGGATGGTCTCGTCGGCGCCGAGTTGCCTCGCGAACGCGGCCTTGCTCGCGGAGCCGACGGTGGTGAGCACGCGGCAGCCCGCCGCCTTGGCCAGCTGGATGGCGACGTGGCCCACGCCGCCCGCGCCGGCATGGATCAGCACGGTCTTGCCGGCTGTCATCCGCGCGCGGTCGTACAGGGCCTCCCAGGCGGTGATGAGCACCAGAGGCGCAGCGGCGGCCTGGTTGAAATCCTGGTTTTTCGGCTTGCGTGCCGCGAATCGCTCGTCCACCACCGCGTACTCGGCATAGTTGCCGGGATGGCCGCCGATGCCGCCGTTGCAGAAATAGACGGCGTCGCCGGGCTGGAAGCGGTTCGCGCTCCTGCCGACGGCCTCGACCACGCCCGCGCCGTCGCAGCCGAGGATGGCGGGCATGCGCTCGGGGAAGTAGGTGCCGTTGGCGCGCAGCTTGGTGTCGATGGGATTGACCCCGGCCGCCCTCAGGCGCACCAGCAGATCGGTGTCATGGGCGATCCGGGGAGGCGGCACGTCTTCGAGGCCGAGAACCTGCGGCGCGCCAGGGGCGTGCATCACAATCGCTTTCATGCTTCGTTCCTCCGCGATTTTCGGATGGTTCGCTCAAGGATAGCGGCGTATCGCTGCCTGTCCAGCGTAGCGGAGCGTCGGACCGGGAAATGGTTTAGCCCAGGTCCCGCTCGAAACACGTCAGCCGCACATCCACCCCAAGCGACAGCGCCGTCAGCGCAGCCGCCTTGTCGCGGCCTTCGGCGCTGGCGCGGTAGAGATGCGGCGTCATGGTCAGCAGATCGGCAATCTGCGCGGCGTCGGTCAGTTCGATGGAAAATCGCAGCGTTTCCGGCGGCAGGCGGCTGAAGCCTTGCGGCGTTTGCAGTTCGGTCGCGCGCTCCGGCTTCAGGCTGGGATAGATGATCTCGCGCAGCTCGCGCAAATGATCGGGCCCGGCATCGACCTGCAGCAGCCGGCCGCCCGGCTTCAGCACCCGCGCAAACTCGGGATACACCGGGAACCCGAACATGCACAGCACGCGATCCAGCGTGTCCGTCAGCACCGGCAGCTTGGCGTTGCTGCCCACCACCCAGTTCACTCGATGGTCCTGCTTTGCGGCCGCCAACACGGCCCATTTGGAAATATCCAGCCCCAGCAGTTCCAGCGTGTGTTCTTCCGGTACCGCGCCGGCCAACTCGCGCAGGTAGTAACCCTCGCCGCACCCGGCATCGAGACAACTACCGGTGGCGTGAGCAGGCAGACCGGCCAGCACCGCCCGGCTTACCGCTGCGGCAATCGGCTGATAGAACCTCGCCGCGAGAAATCGCCGCCGCGCCGCGATCATCTCCTTGCTGTCGCCCGGATCGCGCGAGCGCTTGTGCTGCACCGGCAACAGGTTTGTGTAGCCCTGGCTGGCGATGTCGAAGCTGTGGCCGGACGCGCAGCGCCAGGCGGAACCGTGGCAATGCAAGGCCGTGCCGTCCAGCGGGCAGGCGAGTGCCTGGAACGGGGTGATGCTCACAGCGCGACCTTCAGCTTGCGTCCGCCGGTAATGGCGAAACCTTCGCGTTCATAAAACGCCAGGGTCTTGTCAAACTGGGGAAGCGGCGGGGTGGTCACTTCCAGTCGCGTCCAGCCACGCGATTTGCCAAAAGACTTTGCCTGGGTCACCAGATCGAGCCCCACATTCCGTGAGCGGAATTCGGGACGCACGTATAGCTCGGGGATGGTTCCGAAGGTGCCTTCGGCGTACAGGGCATGGCTTTCGACCATCGCAATGAACCCGACCGCGCGTTGTCGTTCGTCGCGCGCAACGAATACGAAATACGTTTCCCGGTCGAGAAAGCCCATGAGCCGGTCTGTTGTTTCCTCGAGATCGAAATTGAATGCCTGAACACCGATGGCATCCATGATCTCTCTCAGCAACTCGCCGGCCATTTCGGCGACTTCATGAGAATCCTGGGCGCTTGCTCTAGCAACAGTGATGTTCGGCGTCATCGTGATCTTGGGTCAGGTGAAGCAGCACGCGTCGGGAAGGAAGGCCGACTTTGCGTGATGTCGAAAAATTTTACAAATTGGCCAAGGCGTTCTATTCGAAAGATTTCGTGGAGCGTCAGGGCCAATTTTAATTGCCTGTAACAAAAGAAGATTTTCTGCCTTTTCTTTCCGTTGGCATGTCTTGTGCTTTAAGAGCGCGGGTAGTGCGGGACTCCGCACTATTTTTTTGTTAATCACCCCTGCGGAAAGAAAAAATGAAACTCAAAACTTTGGCCATGGGATTGCTCCTGGCGACTAGCGTTACGGCTGCACATGCGACCCTGTTCACCGGCTCCTTCGGCACCCTCCTGGCGGCGGAGAGTAACTGTGATGACTGCTCCAGCGGTGAATACGCGTTCGGTGCAGGCCACGACATCAATTT
>JADFDN010000074.1 GCA_018262815.1 Thiobacillus sp. | reverse complement strand
CAGGTCCGCCATGTGCGTGCACACGGCGTTCAGGAAGTGGCGGTCGTGCGAGATGATCACCATCGTCGAGTCGCGCTCGTTGAGCACCGACTCGAGCCAGCGAATGGTGTCGATGTCGAGGTTGTTGGTCGGCTCATCCAACAGCAGGATGTCGGGGTTGGAGAACAGCGCCTGCGTCAGCAGCACGCGCAGCTTGAAGCCGGGCGCGATCTGGCTCATGGTGCCGTTGTGCTGTTCGGTCGGGATGCCGACGCCGAGCAGCAGCTGGCCGGCGCGCGCCTCGGCGTCGTAGCCGCCCATTTCGCCGAATTTGGCCTCCAGCTCGGCGGCGTGCAGATAGTCTTCCTCGGTCGCCTCCGGGTTCATGTAGATGGCGTCCTTTTCCTGCATCACGCGCCACATTTCGGCATGACCCTGCAGCACCACGTCGAGCACGCGCTGGTCCTCGTAGCCGAACTGGTCCTGGCGCAGCCAGGCCATGCGCTCGCCGGGGTCGAGCGAGACGTTGCCGGCTGTGGGCTCCAGCTCGCCGGCCAGGATTTTCATGAAAGTCGATTTGCCGCAGCCGTTGGCGCCGATCAGGCCATAGCGGTTGCCGTCGCCGAACTTGACGTTGACGTTCTCGAACAGCGGCTTGGAAGCGAATTGCAGGGTGATGCTGGAAGCGGTGAGCACGGGTGTGTCCTGGAATGCGGTGAAAACCCAACATTTTACCATCCCGCCCAACCGGGCATGTGGGCGCCGCAGCGCGCAACGCCCAGCTAGATCTTGCCCTGCAATGCCGGGTGATCGGCTATCGGCCGGTCCAGGTGATAGCCCTGCACCAGGTCGACGCCGAACTGGCGCAACAGGGCGAGCGTCGGGCCGTCTTCAACATACTCGGCCACCACCGATTTGCCGAGGCCGAGCGCAACGCTGACCATGGCCTGAACGAACACCTGGTTGTTGGCGTCGTGGGGCAGGTCGCGGATGAACAGTCCGTCGATCTTGATGGTGTCGACATGCAGGTGCTTGAGGTAGGCAAAAGAGGCGAAGCCGACCCCGAAGTCGTCGAGGCAGACGCCGCAGCCGAGCTGGCGCAACGCGTCGATCATGCGCTGCGCATCGTGCAGATCGGATACTGCGGCCGTTTCGGTGATTTCGACAATGAGCCGGCTGGGCTTGACGCCGGCATCGCGCAGCACGTCGCTGATGAACTGCGGCAGGCCGGGTTCGGACAGCGAGCGCCCGGACAGATTGACCGCGATGGAGGGAATGGCCCCGTTCTCAGCCAGCCGGCGCACGACTTCGCGGATGACCCAGCGGTCGATGTCGAGGATGCGGCCGCTTTTCTCGGCCAGGCTGATGAAATGGGCCGGCATGATGAGCTGGTCGGCATGGTGCTCGTCGGTCATGCGGATCAGGGCTTCCAGATGCGACAGGGCGCCGTCGTCCGCACGATATACGCCCTGGAAATGCAGCTGGAACAGGCTCTTGTCGAGCGCATTGCTGATGCGCTCGCTCCACGACAGGCGGCTGCGCATCTCGCTATCGGCATCGGTGTCCGCACGGTAGACGCGCCAGGTGTTCTTGCCCGCATCCTTGGCCTGGTACATCGCGATATCGGCGCGCGCGACGAGATCGTCGGCATCCGCGGCGTGCTCAGGGTAGTAGGCGATACCGAGGCTGGCGGTGAGTCGAAGATTCTGCCCTTCGAAGCGGAAAGGAATTTGCGCCACGGCGCGCACCACCCGCTCTGCCAGCACCTCGGCCTCGTTGCCCTGAACGTTGGGCAGCAGTATGGCGAATTCGTCGCCGCCCAGGCGGGCCAGCACTTCGTTGCGGCGCACCAGGGTGCCGATTTCGCCGGCCACGCGGATCAGCAACGCATCGCCGGCGCGGTGGCCCGAGCTGTCGTTGATGGTCTTGAATTCGTCGAGATCGAAGAACATCACCGCGCACCGCGACTGGTGGCGGTCAGTTTCCAGCATGGTGCGCACCAGCTCCTGCTGGAAGCGGTGGCGGTTGTACAGTCCGGTCAGCGCGTCGCGCTCGGCCAGATACACCAGTTGATCGGCCGTCTGGCGTTCGCGGGTGACGTCTTCGTAAATCCACAAATGGCCGACGAAGCGGCCTTCGCGGTCGCGTACCGGATAGTCGAGTTCGGTGATGACGCGACCGTCGGTCATCTGGATCTCATAGCTGTCGGACAGTTCGCGCGCTTCCAGCACCGACTGCATGTGCCTGGAAAAATGGTCGGGCCGTGCCAGCGTCGAAGCGGACTGGGCCAGCACCTCGTTGACCGGCAGGCCAATGAGAGCCGTTCCCTCGTCGATCATCCACATGCGGCCGAATGCAGGGTTGTGGTAGATCACCCGGCCGTCGGCGGCGACGAACAGGATGCCGAGATTCATCGCCGACAGCAGCGAGACCAGCCGTGCGCGCTCCTGTTCGGTTTCTTCCAGATACTTGCTTTGCAGGGTTTCAGCCGTGCGCAGTTCGCTGATGACCTGACGCAGGTTGGCTTCGGTCGCCTTGAGGTCGTCGATGCTGTGTAGGCTGGCACGTATGCCCTGGTAGATGCCACCGTAATCGTGGATCGGCTGCCAGTTCACCGCGGCCCAGAAGTGCCCCCCCTCCTTGCGGCAGATTCTAAGTGCGTAGCCCTGGCCGGAGGTGCCGCGCAAGGCCTGGTGCAACTGGAATTCGGCAGCTGTCCGGTCGTCCGGATGGATGATGTCGACGGGAAAATTCATCTTGCCCATGCATTCGCCGACGGTATAGCCGAGCATGCGCTCGACCGAGGGGTTGACCCACAGCAGCTTGCCCTCGGGCGACATCCAGAATTCGATGTCATGCGTGTAATCGGCGATGGCGTGAAAACGTGCCTCGTTTTCACGCGCCCGGTCGACGTTGAAGCGGACCGATTCGGCCATCCGGTTGAAGGTGACGACCAGCTGGCCGATTTCGTCCTCGCCTTCGCCGCTGATCTTGACGTCCAGATCGCCTTGCGCCATGCGCCTGCTGGCACGGGTCAGCGCGACAAAGCGGCGGGTCACGCCGCCGATCGACAGGGCCAGCAGCACGCCGGTCAGCAGCAGCGCGATGACGGCGATGAGGAGGCTGTTGCGAATATAGCGGTCGCGCGCTTCCTGAATGAAATCGCCCGACAGGACCAGAGCGATTTCGCCGTAGCGCTGCCCTCCCAGCATGACAGGCTGGATCCGGTGAAAATCGGTTGCGTCGCCGCTGATGCCGATCTGGTGAACGATGCGCTTGTCTCTGTCCCGCACCTCGATCATCTTCAGGCCGCCGTCACGGCGCAGCGATTCGGTGATGTCGCGCACGCTGGCGTCATCCTGCTGCGCCAGCGGCGCAAGCAGGGCGGCTTCGAGGGTGTGCGCAATTTCCTCGACGCGGTGCCCGGCCTGTTTTTGCAGGGCATCGGTGGTGAGTTGCACGCCATTGGCGATGAGGAAACTCAGCATGACGGCTTCCACGCCCAGCGCGGCGAGCGTGAGCTTGTAGCGCAGCGAGAGCCGTTCCAGCCACGCTTTCATCGGGGTGTCTGCAATAAGTTCTGCACCTGCTTTGCGTAGGGATGGAAGGCTCGCAGCTCGCGGCCGTCCACATCGACAAAGCCCGCATAGCCGCCATCGTGCATGAACGCGCGCCCCTCGGGGCGGGACGCGAAATCCAGCAAGGCCGAGCGTATCGTCTGCGCCTCGGCGTCGCGCAGGCGCGGATGGGTGAGGTACATCAGGCTCGACAAGGGTGGGGTCGTGGCGAGCACGCGCAATTGCCGGCGCAGTTCGGGAGGCAGCAGGGAGTAGGTGTGACGCCCCAGCATGGCACCATCCGCGCGCCCGTTGATGACCTGCATCGCGGCGTTGCGGTGGCTGCCTGAGATGGCTGTCCGGTAGTCGATATCATTCCTGAGCCCCTGTGCGGCCATCTGGTCGTGCAGGGCCATCACCGCTACGGCGAACGGGTCGGGGATGGCGATGGTCCGGCCGCGCAGTGCTTTCAGTTCCCTGAATGGCGAATCCGTCCGGACCAGCAGCAGGCCGGTTACGGGCTGGGCATATTTCAGCAGCGGCCGATAGCCGGCGTCCTGGCGCGCCAGCCAGGCGAGGTGCGGTGCAGTCAACAGGATGTCGTATTCGCCCTGGCGGGTTCGCTCGACAAAGGTTTTGAAGTCACGCGCGCTGTAAATGACAACTTTGCGCTGCAGATGTTTTTCCAGCGTGTCGGCAACCGGTCGGTAGGCCACGACGATCTGCTTGGCCGTCAGATGCGGGAATACGCCGAGAACCAGCGGTGGGGGTGCGCTGAAGACAGGGTGACCGGTGGTCAGCAGCAGGCATCCGAGCAATGCGACAAACCAGGCCGGCGTGCGGCGCCAGCCGGCCATCCGGGCAATAAATTTCGGGAGTGTGGGACTGGACTGGCCCAGCCACAGGGCGGATAAGCGCAACGTAGAATTCCTTGTTTACAGCGATTTTTGCAGAACTTTGGATTTCCGCTTGTAGTTGTACAAGGCCTGCTTGCTTTTCGGCAGATGGTCGGGGCTGCTGTCGACGAAGCCGCGCTCCTCGAACCAGTGCTCGGTGCGGGTGGTCAGCACGAAAAGTTTCCTGAAACCGGCTTTTTTGCCCCTTTTCTCGGCTTCGGCGAGCAGCAGGTCGCCGAAGCCGCGGCCGCGATACTCCTGGGAAACGGCCAGACAGGCGAGTTCGGCCGCCTGCTCTTCCGGAAACGGGTAGAGCGCGACGCAGCCGGCAATGACGCCGTCGGACTCGAGCACCAGAAAGCGCTCGACTTCCATTTCCAGCAGTTCGCGCGAGCGCCGCACCAGGATGCCATCGCGCTCCAGCGGCTCGATCAGGCCGAGGATGCCGCCGACGTCGTCGATCGTGGCGGAACGCAGGGTTTCCAGCGGAGCCGGGGTGATGAGGGTGCCGACGCCTTCGCGGGTGAACAGTTCGGACAGCAGCGCACCGTCGCGGTGGCGGCTGATCAGGTGGGCGCGCTTGACCCCCTGGGTACAGGCGGCGATCGCGCACGGCAGGTAATACGTCACGTCCTCGGGCAGTTTTTTTGCCTTGTCGAGCACCTGCCGTGCCTCGTTGACAGTGAGGGCGTTGTGGATGGTGCGGCCCTTGTCCGGCACGCCCTCGGTGTTCATCAGGAAAATCAGCTTGTCGGCCGCCAGTTCGACCGCGGCCTGCGTGGCCACGTCTTCCAGGCTGAGGTTGAAGATTTCGCCGGTCGGCGAATAGCCGATCGGCGACAGCAGCACGATGTCATGCTGGTCCAGCCGGCGCCGGATTGCGGCAGCGTCGATCTTGCGCACCTCGCCGGTGTGCAACAGGTCGGTGCCGTCGCGCACCCCCAGCGGCTGCGCGGTGACGAAGTTGCCCGAGGCCACGCGGATGCCGGCGCCGGCCATCGGCGTATTGGCGAGTCCCAGCGACAGCAGCGCCTCGATCTCGACGCGCACCGTGCCGGCGGCCTCCTTGACGCAGGCCAGTGCGGCGTCGTCGGTGACGCGCAGGCCGTTGACGTAGCGGATCGCGGTGCCGTTTTCGTTCAACCGGGCTTCCACCTGCGGCCGCACGCCATGCACCAGCACCAGCCGCACACCGAGGCTGTTCAGCAGGTTGACGTCGTGCGCCAGCTGTACGAAGCCGCCGTCCGCGACCAGTTCACCGCCAAAGGCGATGACGAAGGTCTTGCCGCGAAAGCCGTGAATGTAGGGCGCGGCGGAGCGGAACCAGTGGACGAAATTTGCGGTGTCTTTCAACGGAATGGCCCGAGCAGGGTGAATTGATGTGAAGGATACCGAAAAACCTTCAGGACCATGCAGGGGTGCAGCCCATTCATGGAAACAAACGGAATATCGCGTCAGGCGATGTTCCATTTATGGAACAGCGGAAGCCGGGGCCGTGCGCGCGGTGTGCCGTGCCTAGAAGTCGCCCCACAGCGACTGCATGGCCGCCAGTGCCGCCAGTGCGGCGGTTTCGGTGCGCAGAATGCGCGGCCCGAGTCGGACGGGAATGGCGCCCGCCGCATGCAGTGCGGCGATTTCATCCGTCTCGAAACCCCCTTCGGGGCCGGCCACCAGCCAATCCTGCAGGGCCGGCGGCGCCAGGTCGGCGAACCGCGTCTCGGCCAAAGGCGACAGAAACAGCAGCCGACCCTCCCTTTGCTGCCCGAGCCACGGCGCCAGCGCCAGGGGAGGCGCCACCACGGGCACCTGGTTGCGCCCGCACTGCTCGCAGGCGCTGGCCACCACGCCCTGCCAGTGCGCCACGCGGCGGTCGACCCGTTCGCCGGTCAGTTTGACCACGCTGCGTTTGGCGGCGATCGGCTGGATCGCCGCCACCCCGAGTTCGACCGCTTTCTGCAGCGTGTAGTCCATGCGCTCGCCGCTCGAGATGCCCTGCGCCAGCATCACGCGCACAGGCGATTCGCGCTCGACGTCGGCAAAGCCGGTGATGGCAACCGCCACCTCGTCCTTGTGGATGCGTTCGATGCGCGCGGCGAATTCGCCGCCACGGCCATTGAATAGCGTGATGACGTCGTCCACGGTCAGCCGCAGTGCCCGCGCGGCGTGACGCGCCGGGCCGGGCGGCAGGCTGAAGCGGGCGCCCGGGGCGAGGGGCTGATCGAGATAAAAGCGCGGTGCGGACATGTTGGTATTATGCAGACGTTGTCCAGAATATTACGGAGCGCGTCATGGTTTCCCTCACCACCCCCGTGTGCGATTTCGGCTGGAAAGCCCCCGATTTCAGTCTGCCTGGCGTCGACGGCAAGGTTTGGACGCTCAAGGATGCGATGGGCCCGAATGGTCTGCTGGTCATGTTCATCTGCAACCACTGTCCGTACGTCAAGGCGATCCGTCCGCGGCTGGTGCGAGATCTGGCCGAGCTCCGGCAACATGGCATCCATGCCATCGCGATCATGTCGAACGATCCGACCGATTATGCAGAGGACTCGTTCGACAACATGAAGCAGGTGGCGGCCGAATTCGGTTTTCCCTTTCCTTATGTGATCGACGAAACGCAGGCGGTGGCAAAAGCCTACGGTGCGGTGTGCACGCCGGATTTTTTCGGTTTCAACCGGGATTTCGAACTGCAATACCGCGGACGTTTCGACGAATCGCGCAAGGAAACCGCGCCCGAGGGCGTGCGTCGCGACCTGTTCGAGGCAATGAAGGACATCGCCGCCAGCCAGCGCGGTCCGGTCGAGCAGATCCCCAGCATGGGCTGCTCGATCAAGTGGAAAGGGGAATGACATGGTCGACCGTCGGCAGCACTGGGAATCGGTATACAGCAGCAGGGCGGCCGATCAGGTCGGCTGGTTCCAGCCGCATGCCGCGTCGTCGCTGCGCCTGATCGAGGGCTGCGCGGACAAGGACGCGCACATCATCGACGTGGGCGGGGGCGCCTCGATATTGGTGGACGACCTGCTCGATGCCGGCTACCACAATCTGAGCGTGCTCGACCTCGCCGAATCCGCGCTGGCGGCCAGCCGTGCGCGGCTCGGAACGCGCGCCGCTTCGGTGCAGTGGATCGCCGCCGACATCACCCGCGCCGACCTGCCGGCCGCGCGCTACGACGTCTGGCACGACCGCGCGGTATTCCATTTCCTGACCGACGCGGCCGACCGTGCGCGCTATGTCGCGCAGGTGCTGAAAAGCGTGAAACCCGGTGGGCACGTCATCGTGGCCGCCTTCGGTCCCGGCGGGCCTTTGCAGTGCTCGGGGCTCGACGTGGTGCGTTACGATCCCCATGCCTTGCACGCGGCGTTCGGCGCGTCGTTCCGCCTGCTCGGCCACGAAACCGAAATCCACCATACTCCGGCCGGCAAGGAGCAGGAATTTGTCTATTGCTACTGCGTGCGTGTCTGACCATGCTTGAAGACGTCAAGACGCTGGTTCGGGAAGTCGCCCAGCGCGAGGTCACCCCGCGCTTCCTCAAGGTGGCGCACAGCCACAAGGTCGACGGCAGTCTGTTCACCGAGGCGGATGCGTCGACTCAGGCTGCGCTGGAGGCCGCCTTACCGCTGATCAAGGACGTGCCGGTGCTGGGCGAGGAGATGACCGAACGGCAGCAGCACGAAGCCTGGGATGCCGGCCGCGACGGATTGTGGTGCGTCGACCCGATCGACGGCACCTCCAACTTCGTCGCAGGCGTGCCCTATTTTGCCGTGTCGGTAGCCTATCTCTACAAGGGCGAGCGCCAGCTTGGCGTGGTCTACGACCCCATCGCCGACGAGATGTTTACCGCCGTGCGCGGCGGCGGCGCCCATCTCAACGGCACGTCGCTCCCCTTGCGTGCGCCGGCCACCGAACTGCGGCGTGCGCTCGCCGGGGTGGAAATGAAGCGAATCGATCGCGAACTCGCAGGTCGTCTGGCGTCGTGGCCGCCCTATGCCTCCCAGCGCAATTTCGGCGCGTCCACCCTGGACTGGTGCTACACCGCCGCCGGCCGCTTCGATATCTATGTGCACGGCGGGCAGAAGTTGTGGGATTACGCTGCCGGTGCACTGATCCTGGAGGAGGCGGGCGGCCGGCTGGCCAGCCTGTCGGGTACGTTCGACATCGCCAACGTGTGGGAACGGTCGGTGGTGGCTTCGGCCAGTCCCGAACTGTTCGAGCTGTGGCGCGACTGGCTGAAAGCGGCTGGCGCATAAGCCACCGCAACGGCCGAATAAAAAGATTTTAGGGTCCGGATTTTGAGTCGGGGCTTGAGCTTGTCGGCTTAAGCCCTTGTCTCGACGCGTCTTTCTCCCGGTTTGGGCGCGGCTTGCGGAAGCCCGCCCTGCTGACGGATAATCAAGGTTTTTGCATATTCTGCCCAAGCTGTCCTCGCGCGGCTTTCCCGGGCGGGGAATGCGACGGTTTTTTACTTAGCTGAAGGGAACGCAATGCCTACCCGTAACGACCTGGCCAATGCCATCCGCGCGCTTGCGATGGATGCTGTCGAAAAAGCCAAATCCGGCCACCCCGGCGCCCCCATGGGCATGGCGGAAATCGCCGAAACGCTGTGGAATCACCATATGCGCCACAACCCCACCAACCCCAAGTGGGCGGACCGCGACCGTTTCGTGCTGTCGAACGGCCACGGCTCGATGCTGATCTATGCGTTGCTGCACCTGACCGGCTACGACCTGTCGATGGACGACCTCAAGCAGTTCCGCCAGCTGCACTCCAAGACCCCGGGCCACCCCGAGTACGGTTACGCGCCGGGCGTCGAAACGACCACCGGCCCGCTCGGACAGGGCATCACCAACGCCGTCGGCATGGCGATGGCGGAAAAGATCCTCGCCAACGAATTCAACAAGCCCGACCACGCCATCGTCGACCACCACACCTACGTGTTCCTCGGCGACGGCTGCATGATGGAAGGCATTTCGCACGAAGCCTGCGCGCTGGCCGGCACCTGGAAGCTGAACAAGCTGGTCGCCTTCTGGGACGACAACGGCATTTCGATCGACGGCCACATCGAACACTGGTACACCGACGACACCGCCAAGCGCTTCGAAGCCTATGGCTGGCAGGTCATCCCCAACGTCGACGGCCATGACGTCGTCGCGCTCGAGACCGCGATCCAGAAGGCCAAGGCCAGCACCGACAAGCCGACCCTGATCTGCTGCAAGACCGTCATCGGCAAGGGCTCGCCCAACAAGGCCGGCACCCACGACGTGCACGGTGCCGCGCTGGGCCACGACGAAGTCGAAGCGACCCGCAAGAACATGGGCTGGCCTTCCGCCGCGTTCGAAGTGCCCGCCGACATCTATGCCGGTTGGGACGCCAAGACCAAGGGTCAAGGGCTCGAAACGCTGTGGAACAACAAGTTCGCCGAATACAAGAAGGCCTATCCGGCCGAGGCGGCCGAGTTCGAGCGCCGCATGAAGGGCGAACTGCCCGCCAACTGGAAGGCGCACGTCGCCGAGAAGCTGGCCGCGATCAACGCCAAGGCCGAGACCGTCGCCACCCGCAAGGCCAGCCAGATCGCGATCAACGCGCTGGCGCCCGCGCTGCCCGAGTTCCTCGGCGGCTCGGCCGACCTCACCGGTTCCAACCTGACCAACTGGGAAGGCTGTCACCCGGTTCGTCACGGTAACCCCGGCAACTACATCAGCTACGGCGTGCGTGAATTCGGCATGGCCGCGATCATGAACGGCATGGCGCTGCATGGCGGCCTGCTGCCGTTCGGCGGCACTTTCCTGATGTTCTCCGAGTACTCGCGCAACGCCATCCGCATGGCCGCGCTGATGAAGCAGCGCGTGATCCACGTGTTCACGCACGACTCCATCGGCCTCGGCGAAGACGGCCCGACCCACCAGCCGGTGGAGCAGACCGCCACCCTGCGCATGATCCCCAACATCGACGTCTGGCGTCCGTGCGACACCGTCGAGACCATGGTCGGCTGGGCGCATTCGGTCGAGCGTACCGATGGCCCGACCTGTCACATCCTGTCGCGCCAGAACCTGCCGTTCATGGCCCGCGACGCAGCCACGATGGCCAACATCGCCAAGGGCGGCTACGTGCTGAAGGACGCCGCGGGCGCCAAGGCCGTCATCATCGCCACCGGCTCCGAAGTCGAACTGGCGGTGAAAGCCCAGGAAGTGCTGGCCGCCGAAGGCATCGCAGTGCGCGTGGTGTCGATGCCGTCGACCAACAGCTTCGACCGCCAGGACGCCGCCTACAAGGCCAGCGTGCTGCCCAAGGGGCTGCCGCGCGTTGCAGTGGAGGCGGGTGTCACCGACTTCTGGCGCAAGTACGTGGGTCTGGAAGGCGCCGTGGTCGGCATCGACACCTTCGGCGAATCTGCTCCCGCGCCGGCGCTGTTCAAGCATTTCGGCATCACGACCGAGGCCGTCGTGGCTGCGGTCAAGGGCGTTCTGTAAAAAACAAGGGGTCAGGATTCAGGGATCAGGATTCAGGGAATGAGCGGGCTGAGCCCGCGAAATTGAAACGCGGCCTTCGGCCGCACATTCCCTGGCCCCTGAATCCTGATCCCTAAATAAGATTTTCAACTCTCACTGGAGACTGACACATGGCAATCAAAGTTGGCATCAACGGTTTTGGCCGCATCGGCCGCATGGCTTTCCGCGCGATCGCGAAGGACTTCAAGGACATCGAAGTCGTTGCGATCAACGACCTGCTCGACCCCGAGTACCTGGCCTACATGCTGAAGTACGACTCGGTGCACGGCAATTTCAACGGCGATATTTCGGTCGAGGGCAACAACCTCATCGTCAACGGCAAGAAGATCCGCCTGACCGCCGAGCGTGAGCCCGCCAACCTGAAGTGGAACGAAGTGGGCGCCGACATCGTGATCGAGTGCACCGGCTTCTTCCTGACCAAGGAAACCTGCCAGAAGCACATCGACGCGGGCGCCAAGAAAGTGGTGCAGTCCGCTCCGTCCAAGGACGACACCCCGATGTTCGTGTACGGCGTGAACCACGAGAAGTATGCCGGCGAAGCCATCGTCTCCGCCGCCTCGTGCACCACGAACTGTCTGGCGCCGATCGCCAAGGTGCTGAACGACAACTGGGGCATCAAGCGCGGCCTGATGAGCACCGTGCACGCCGCCACCGCGACCCAGAAGACCGTTGACGGCCCGTCCTCCAAGGACTGGCGCGGCGGTCGCGGCATCCTGGAAAACATCATTCCGTCCTCGACCGGCGCTGCCAAGGCCGTCGGCGTGGTGCTGCCCGAACTGAAAGGCAAGCTGACCGGTATGGCGTTCCGCGTTCCCACCTCCGACGTGTCGGTGGTCGACCTGACCGTCGAGCTGGAAAAGCCCGCCAAATACGCTGACATCTGCGCCGCGATGAAGAAGGCTTCGCAGTCCGGCGACATCAGCAAGACGCTGGGCTACACCGACGAGAAAGTCGTCTCCACCGACTTCCGCGGCAACGGCTTCTCCTCGATCTTCGACGCCGAAGCCGGTATCGCGCTCGACGACACCTTCGTCAAGGTGGTGTCCTGGTACGACAACGAATACGGCTACACCTGCAACATGCTGCGCTTCGTGCAGCACGTAGCGAAGTAAGGGGCCAGGGTTCAGGGGTCAGGGATTAAAGCGCGGGCAACGCCCGCACCTTCCCTGATCCCTGGATCCTGATCCCTGCACTGTGAGCCTTAAGGCCTGGCGCGGTTACCCCCGCGCCAACCCTTAAACCTTACTTTCAGGAGAAACAAACCATGGCATTCATCC
>JADFDN010000073.1 GCA_018262815.1 Thiobacillus sp. | reverse complement strand
CATCGATCGTGCCGACCGGCGTCGAGTCGTGCAGCAATGTGGTCGAGTTCTATTACCCCGAAGACATCGCGCTGTTCGAGCGCGCCTTCATCGAGGCCGAGCAGGCGGCGTATCACGAGACCGCGGTGGAAGACGAGGACATCTGCGAGCGCATGCACAAGGGACGACGCGCGCTCTACCAGCAGGGCATCTCGGAGACCGGGCCGTACCAGTCGCCGCTGGAAGACGGCATGATGCATTTCCATGCCTTCCTGCGACGCGAACTCGTGCCGCATCTCGATCAAGCCCGGCGGCACGAGATCGAGCCGAATCTGAAATGAAGCACATGAGAAACCCAAACGGGCGGCACATGCCGCCCGTTTTTTTCGGACGCGGACCATGAAGTCGAGCTGGATGCTGGTGGCGGCGGCGCTGTTCGCGCTGATGAGCGTGCTGGTGAAGCACGCGTCCGCCACCTTTTCCTCGGCCGAACTGGTGTTCTACCGTTCGGCGTTCGGGCTGCTCGCCATCTGGGGCGTGATTGCCATCCGTCATCGCCGCCTGCTGGCGCCGCTCGCCACCGCTCATATCAAGGCCCACCTCTGGCGTGGGCTGGCCGGCTTCACCGCGCTGCTGCTGTTCTTCCATGCGCTGTCGCGGCTGCCGCTTGCCACCGCGGTCACCCTCAACTACACCGCACCGCTGTTCCTCGCCGCCCTGTCGGCGTGGTGGCTGCACGAACGCCACGGGCGGGGTCTCGTCGGCGCGGTGCTGCTCGGCTTTGTCGGCATCGTGCTGCTGCTCAGGCCGCAGGTTCAGGGTCAGGAATGGCTGCCGGCCCTGGCTGGGCTGGCGTCGGGCATGCTGGCGGCGGTCGCCTATGTCAACGTCAAGAATCTGGGCCGTCTGGGCGAATCCGAATGGCGCGTGGTGTTTTACTTCACGCTGCTGTCGACCGTGGGCGGGGCGGCCTGGATGGCGGTGGCCGGATTCCATCTTCCGCGGGCAGGCGACTGGCCGTGGCTGATCGGAATCGGCGTCACCGCCACGGTGGCGCAGCTGGCACTGACGCGCGCCTACCATCGCGGCCGCACGCTCACGGTCGGCTCGCTGGCCTACACGACGGTCGGGTTTTCCGCCCTGTACGGCGTGCTGCTGTTCGGCGAAACACTGCCGCTGCTGGCCTGGATCGGCATGGTGGTGGTGGCGGCAGCCGGGGTATGGGCGGTGCGCGCGTCAACCCCAACCCAGCCCGATTCGCTATAGTTGGAACACAGACACGAGGAGCGCGCCATGATCAACCTGAACGTCAAGGACAACCAGATTGCCGTCACCGTGATGGGCCAGTTCACCCTGGACGATTACCGTGAATTCGAGCAGGCAGTGTGCTACGGCATCCAGTTTCAGGGCACGGTCAACCTGCTGTTCGATTTGCGCGACATGCTGTCCTACAGCGTCGACGTCGCTTGGGAAGAACTGAAATTCTCGCGCGAGCACAAGAACGATTTCGGCCGCATCGGGATTCTGACCGGCGACCAGTGGGTGGCGTGGAGCATGTGGGTGAACCGCCTGTTCATGTCGGCGGACATCCGCCTGTTCGACGAACTGGAACTGGCGCAGGCCTGGGTCGCCGGCGGCGAGTTGCCCGCCACCGCGAGTTGATGCGGGCAGTGTTCGGCATGGCAGCATGTCTGCTGGCCGCGCCGGGGGGTGGGAACCCGCGGTGGGATCGCGATCGATCGCTTCCGCCAGCGTGACTCCCTAAGCGTGGGACTCAGGCAGGCGAGGCTCATGAGCCGGTGGTTCGAGCGGCCTGAAAATCGCTTCATTGGAATAGTAGGCGTCACGATTGTTCGCCGCATCCCAGCCGGGAATGCCTTGTACCGGCAAGGGCGCAAGCTGGCGCGGCGTGGCGACGGTTTCGAGTGCGATGACCGCCAGCGCTTCGGCGGCCTCGGGATCGAGCGAATCCGAAATCAGCGTCAGGCATTTGCCGGTCATCGACGGGTAGGGCGCCAGCGCCTTTTCCAGCAGCGCATGGCCGACCACCACAAAGCTCATGTCGGTCTCCACGCGGGCTCGCGCTTCCCAGAACAGCGCGCGCCACGCCCGCCCGGCCAGGCGTTCAGGCAGGATCGGGTCGCGGCTGATCACCCACACCCCCGATTCGTCCAGCACCGTCAGCGCGTCGCGCCGGCGCCCGCGCCGGGTGTCGGTCTCCAGCGCGATGGCTTCGCCATGGGCCGCGTTCAGCGCCGCCTTGAAACGCGGAAAGCGCAGCCATACCAGGGCATTCAGCACGTCGTGCCAGGTGTCGGCGCGGGTCGGCACCTGGCCGGTGCGCAGGATATGGGTTTCGTAGTCGCGTGCAGGGAGGCGGCCTTCGGGGGCGAAAAAGCGCAGCGGCAGCCCGCGCGCCTGTGTCGTGCCGCGCGCGGCGGCCAGCGCGTTCAGCGCGTCGAGGGAGGGCAGCCCGCGCGCCAGGCCCAGCGCGTCGACCAGGTCCAGGTAGGGCGCAAAGGCAGGGTGGTCGAAGCAGCTCAATGCAGCGATTCGGACAAGGCCTGGCGGTATTGCCGCGTCAACGGATGCGCGCTGCCCAGCAGGTCGAATAGCGCCAGCAGGCTGGTGCGGCCGATGTCGTGGCGAAAGCCGCGGTCGGCACGGGCGATCGCGAGCAGCTCCTCCATCGCGCCGGCAAAATCGTCCGCGGCCAGCAGAACGGCAGCGCGCTGGTAACGCGCGTCGAGGTCGTCCGGATTGCGCGCGATGCGCGCATCCAGGTCCCCCGGCGGCGACGCCAGGCGCGCGGTTTCCGCGAGATTCAGGTGGGCATGCAGCGGCGCGATCAGGGCATCGGCGCGTGCCTCGGGCGGCAGGCTGTCGAGCAGCTTCAGTGCCTGTTCGCCTTCGCCCTCGGCCCACAGCAATTTGGCGAGGTCGCGCGGAATCGCCAGGTTGTCGGGCTCGGCCAGCGCCGCGTTGGCGAGCAGCATGCGCGCCTGCTCGACCTTGCCCGACTGCCAGGCCGCCACCCCCAGCGCGTGGGCGCGGTTGGCGTCGCCGGCGATGAAGCGGTCGAGCACTTCGCGGAAGCTGCTGTCGGGGTCGGCGCCGTGGATGGTGTGGGCGACTTCGCCGCGCCAGAAGAACTTCACCGTGGGCACCGAGTTCACGCTGAAGCGCCGCGCCAGTTCGGGCAACGCGTCGGCGTTCAGCATCACCAGCAGGAACTTGCCGCCGTATTCCGCGGCGAGCTTGACCAGGCGCGGCATCAGGATGAAACAGGGGCCGGCCTTGGGGGTCCAGAAGTGCACCAGCACCGGGCCCTTGTGCGAGTTTTCCAGCACCAGGCGGTTGAAGTTCTCTGCGGTCGCGTCGAAGACATAGGGCGAGAGACTCATCGGTCGAAGCCTCCGGTTGCGGCGAAGCGGTCGCAGGCGGCAACCAGTTCGCGTGCAATACCCGGCTCGAATGCCGAATGGCCGGCGTCGGCAACGATCACGTAGCGCGCCTCCGGCCAGGCGCGTGCCAGTTCGTCGGCCGACACGATGGGGCAGACGGCGTCGTAGCGGCCCTGCACGATCACGCCCGGAATCGAGCGGATGCGATCGATGCGGGCGAGCAGGCTATTGTCGGGCAGGAAGATGTTGTTCATGAAGTAATGCGCCTCGATCCTCGACAGCGACAGCGCGGTCTTGTCGCTGCCGAAGGCAGCGACAAGTTCGGGGCTGGGCAGCAGGGTCGAGCACGATGCCTCGAAGGTCGCCCACCGATAGGCGGCAGGCTGGTGCACGGCCGGGTCGGGGTCGAGCAGGCGGCGGTGATAGGCGGCCAGCAGGTCGCCGCGCTCGGATTCCGGAATGAATTCCGCCAGCTGACGCTGCGCCTCGGGGAAGAAGGCGCGGATGCCTTCGAGAAACCAGTCGATCTCGCTTTTCCGGCACAGGAAGACGCCGCGCAGCACCAGGCCGCTGCAGCGCTCGGGGTGGGCCTCGGCGTAGGCGAGTGCCAGGGTCGAGCCCCACGAGCCGCCGAACACCAGCCAGCGCTCGATGCCGAGTTCGCGCCGCAGCGCTTCCATGTCGGCGATCAGGTGCGGCGTGGTGTTGTCGGCGAGCTCGCCGTGCGGCGTCGAGCGGCCGCAGCCGCGCTGGTCGAACAACACGATCCGGTAGCGCGCCGGATCGAAGAAGCGCCGCTGGTTGGGCGAAGTGCCGGAGCCGGGTCCGCCGTGCACGAACAGCACCGGGATGCCGTCCGGGTCGCCGGAGGTTTCCCAGTAGATGCGATGGATGCCGGCCGTTTCCAGCATGCCGCTGGCGTAGGGGCTGAGGGCGGGGTAGAGCGAACCGGAGTCGGACATGGCGGGGGAGATGAATCAGGAGTCCCGATAGTATCGCCTGGCCGGCCGGGCTTGAACATGAAATGCAGCGTGTCGACAGGCGCGGGCAAGGGCCGTATGCTTCCCGGATGCGCCGGGATGTTGCGCGGGACTGAAGGATTGAGGCGAATGCGCCGATAAGCGGTATTGCTGTGCGCTGTTGTTTACCATAACCGATAAGAGGAGTCGTTCCATGAGTCATGTCGTCAAGGTGGCCTTGCTTGGGCTGGGTGAAGTCGGAGAAAAGTTTGCCGAGCATTTCCTGGAAAAAATCCAGGAAGACCATGTCAATGTGGAAATCGTCGCGGTCGCCCACCGCAACCTGGAATCGCCCGTCGCGCTGGGCTTCATCCACAGCAAGGTGCCCGTATTCAAGGACGCGATGGAGGTGGTGACGCTGGGAGCGAAAGTCGACATCATTTTCGACCTGACCGGCGACCCCGAGTTGCGCAAGAAGCTGCGCGTCGCGCTGCAGGAAACGCATAACCAGCACACCGTGATAGCGCCCGAAGTGGTCGCGCACCTGTTGTGGAGCTTCTTCGGCGAAGGCGAGTTGCCGCACAGCGGCCAGACGGGATACTGATGTCCGGCGGCGGACACATGGTGCAGGCTGGGGCATTATCCCGGCCGGAAGCTTTTGATCGTTTGTAGCCATGCCCATGAGCAGCCCTTTCAGATTTGCCCATGCCGCCGATGCAGACTGGACCCAGGCGGCCCGGTCGTGCATGACGCAGCTGGGGGCCATTCCGGCGTCGGCGACGTTGGGGTTCCTGTACGTATCGGACGCATTCTCCGGCGAACTCGACGCGGTCCTGGCTTTCTTCCGCAGCGCGACCGGAGTGGCGCACTGGACCGGCAGCGTGGGGGTGGGCGTGTGCGCCACCGGGGTGGAATATCTGGAAGAGCCGGCGATGGTTGTCATGCTGGGAGAATTCGAACCGGCCGATTTCAGCATGCTGCCGGTGCTGCGTTCGCCGCAGGACATCGCGTCGCAGCCGTCGGATGCCTACTTCGCCATCGCGCACGGCGACCCGGCGAACACCCATATCCAGGAACTGATCGAAGGCCTGTCCGCGCATGTGGCGAGCGGCTTCGTGGTGGGCGGGCTGTCGAGTTCGCGCAGCGAGGCCGCGCCGCAGATCAGCGATGGCGTGGTCAGCGGCGGGCTGTCGGGAGTGTTGTTCAGCGAGCGGGTCAAGCTGGCAACCCGGCTGACGCAGGGCATCTCGCCCCTGGGTCCGCGCCACCGCATCACCACCGCTAACAAGAACATCGTCGGCAGCCTCGATCACCGTCCGGCACTGGACGTGATGAAGGAGGAGATCGGCGAGGTGCTGGCGCGCGACCTGCGGCGCGCGGCAGGCTATATCTTTGTCGGCCTGCCGGTGCGCGGCTCGGATACCGGCGATTACCTGGTGCGCAACATCCTGGGCGTCGACCCGCAAAACCATCTGGTGGCGATCGGCGAACATGTCGAGCCGGGGGATGAACTGCTGTTCTGTCGGCGCGATCAGCAAACGGCCGAGGATGACCTGTTGCGGATGCTCGCTGCCATCGGTTCGCAATTGAACGCGCCGATCCGGGGCGGCGTGTATTATTCCTGTCTGGGGCGCGGCCAGCACATGTTCGGCGCGCCGAATCGGGAACTGGGGTTGATTCGGGAGACCCTGGGCGACTTCCCGCTGGTGGGGTTCTTTGCCAACGGGGAAATTTCCCATAATCGTTTATATGGCTACACCGGGGTGTTGACCCTGTTTGGCTGACCAGATTGAGGAGACAGGTATGCCGCTGCACGCCATGAAGGAAGACGAAGTCCGCTTGCTGCGCGACGAAATCGAAATGCTGATGAACGAACGCCGCCAGCTGCTGCAGGTGACAGGCGCAGCCGCCGTATTCGTCGCCAATCTCGACACCGACAGCCTGCCCGACGAGACCGACACGATCGATGCTGCCGAGATGCTGGCCGAGCAGCTCAACGGCCTGTCCGAGGAAACGCTGAAGGATGCGCTGGAATCGGTGCGTGCCCAGGTCGATCCGACTCAATAAACCGGTTTCATCTCTTGGCCCGCCTGTCGCTGCCTGATCCTGCCAAAGTCAGGCGCTTCGCGCTGATTGTCGGGCTGACTGCGCTGGCCTATGCGCTGGCGGGCTGGCTCAGTCTGAAGCTGGCCGCTTTCGTGGCCGATGTGGTCGCCGCCATCTGGCTGGCGGCTGGCATTGGCGCCATGGCAAGCCTGCGATTCGGCGTGCCGGCCGTGCTCGGCGTGCTGCTGGGCTCGCTGGCGGTCAACAGCCTCATTCTGCAGCCGGAAGACGCGATCCGTCTCGCGCTCGGCGCAGCGACCGGAGCGTGGATCATGGGCACGCTGCCGCGCTATCTGCAGCCTTTCAGCCCTTCGCTCGACTTTGTTCCCAGCGTTGCCAAGTTCGCCCTCGTGGCCGCCCCGCTGGGCTGCGCGGTGAGCGCGCTCACCGGCGTGTTCAGCCTGCATTTCTTCGGCGACCTGACGACCGACATGCTGCTGCGGGCTCTGTGGGTCTGGTGGCTGGGCGACCTGCTGGGGGTGTACATGATCGCCCCGCTTCTGCTGACCGTGCCGCGCTGGGATCTGCTGCCCACCAGCAAGGGCGCGCGGTTGGAAGGTCTGGTGCTGGTGCTCGGCATGCTGGCGCTGACGCTGGTGATGATGGAATACGCCGACCCCCTGCGGCCCGCCGAGATCGTCCTGTTCGTGATGGTGCCGGCCGTGCTGTGGGCGGCGCTGCGGTTTTCGGTGGTCGGGGCGAGCCTGGCCATTTTTCTGGCCGCGCTCATCGTGCTGGGCGTGGCGGTTGTCGCGTACGGCGGAATCACCCATGTCACCACGCCCGGCGATGTGTTCGCGCTGCAGATCAGCATGCTGACCATGGCGCTGGGCGGCTTGTTCGTCGCGGCAGCCCTGGCCGAGCGCCGTTATTCCGAAATGCGGCTGGACATGCTGGCCAACCACGATCCGCTGACCGGCCTGCCCAACCGCTCGTATTTCCAGGATTTCCTCAGCCATGCGCTGGCGCACGCGCAGCGCGACCGTTCGCAGGTTTCGCTGTTGTTCATCGATCTCGACCGCTTCAAGCACATCAACGATTCCCAGGGGCACGAAGTGGGTGACCAGGTGCTGCGCGTCGTGGCCAACCGGCTCGACGAACAGCTGCGGGCCGACGACTTCGTCGCCCGCCTGGGCGGCGACGAGTTCGCTGTCGTCCTGACTCACCCACCGGCCTCGCGCGCCGCCAGCCGGGTGGCCCGCAAGCTGACGCAGGCGCTGGTCGAATCGTTCAAGCTGGGGCCGCGCCGTTACGCCATCGGCGCCAGCATTGGGATCAGCGTCTATCCGGACGATGCGCTCGACGCCAACACGCTGCTGCGCCAGGCCGACCTGGCGATGTATCAGGCCAAGCAGCGCCGCAGCGGCTTCGAGTATTTCAGCGACGAACTCAACACCGTGGCGCAACAGCAGCTGACGCTGGAAAACGGCCTGCGCCAGGCGATGGAACGGGACGAGCTGGCGCTGGTGTACCAGCCCAAGGTCGATCTCGCCAGCGGCCGGATGGTCGGGGTGGAAGCTCTGATACGCTGGCTCCCGCGCTCGGGCAGCATCATCGGCCCGGAACAGTTCATTCCGGTGGCCGAGGAAACCGGCCTGATCGTTCCGGTAGGCCGCTGGGTGGTGCGGACCGCCTGCAAGCAGTGGGTCGACTGGCGCGATGCGGGATTCAATCCGCCGCCGGTGGCGGTCAACCTGTCTCCGCGGCAGCTTTCCGATGCGCGCCTGATCGAGGATATCGACACCATCCTCAAGGAAACCGGGATGGATTCCGCCTACCTGCAACTGGAAGTCACCGAAAGTGCCGCGATGGACAATCCCGCACGCACGTTCGGCATTCTCGATGCGCTGCGCCAGCGCGGCCTGCATGTCTACATCGACGATTTCGGTACGGGATATTCCAACCTGGGGCAGCTTAAGCGCATGCCGATCGACGCGCTCAAAATCGACAAGAGCTTTGTGGACGACGTGTCGACCGACGACGACGACGCGGAAATCGTCACCGCCATCATCAGGCTGGCGCACGCCCTCAGCCTGCGCGTGGTCGCCGAAGGCGTCGAGCGGACCGAGCAGATGGCGTTTTTGCGGCTGAACGGTTGCGACGAAATACAGGGCTATCTGGTCAGCAAGCCGCTGGCGCCCGGCAATGTGAGTGCGCTGTTTGCTGAGACGTTCAGTCTTTGATGCAGGCAGGCCGTGTCACCGGATCGACACGGCGAAACCGCTGATCCCTACGGGCGGCCGCCCGCACCCTCCAGCGCAAACTGGCCGGGTTTCCCCGGCCCGTCGCGAACTGCTGCTGAAGCGGATGCGTTCCTGCTACTGCTTGCGTCCCAGAACCGGCAGGGCGCCGCCGCATTCCTCGATGTCGGCCGGCAGGGTATAGAACCACATCTGCCACATCGAAATGAGCCATTGCGCGGTGAACGAAATCCCCATCAGGGCGCCGCTGATGATGATGAACCACGCGAAACCCGGAATCCACTTGGTGAGATACCAGGAGAAGATGTCGGTGAGGATGGTCAGGAAAGGCAGCACGATGATCACGCATTTCAGCCACAGCGGCCGCATGTAGGCGTGGGTGAAAATGCTGCTGACGATGAAGAAGATGAAGGTGATGCCGAACAGGTGGATGTGCGATACCCGAACCAGCGTGGGTATGGTCGCCCCCGTATCCTTGGCCACCACTTTCGACACCTCCTCGAAGCTGGTCAGGAGAGGAATGTGCGGGTTGCTGCCGTCGTGACAGGCCAGACAGCGCTCTGCCATGATCGGCTTAACGTCGCTTTCGAAAGTCTCGGGCTTGGCGCCCGATTCCACCCATTTGAAAATGACCGCCCGCTCCGATTCCGGCAGCATCCCCGCCATCGGCCCTTTCAGCGCGGCGACCAGTCGGGTGTCGCTTTCGCTGCCGTGATAAGCAATGCGGATATCCTGGGCGGATATGTTTTTCGCATTGCCGTCGAGTCCCGCGTGGCTGAAAAACACCTGCAGCATCGCAAACAGGTAACCCGTACCCAGCACCAGCAGCGTCATGGTGTAGACCATGCGCGTCGACATCGGCAGGGCGCTGAAATGGAAAAAGCCGCGATTGCTCATTGGGGGGGCTCCCGAAGTAAGGCTCAGTTCTTTGCGCCCTGGTCGATCCAGGCGGCGATGGTGGCAATGTCCTCATCGGACAGCGAAGCCTGGCCGTGGGGCATGCGGATCGACGGATCGGCCTGTCCGGAGACCAGGCGGTAAAGCGTGCTGCCTACGCTGGATCCCGGAACCACGACGGCGCCGAATTTGGTGCCTTTCATCAGGCCGTCATAACTGTCCAGCAGCAGGCCGGATTTTTCATAGCCTTCGCCGCCCGGCACGTGGCACGACACGCAATTGGCATCGAGGATCGGCTTGATGTTGGCCTGGTAGGTGAGCGCCTTGTCGCTGCAGCCGGTTTGCATTGCGGCTACGGCCAGGGCGGACAGGGCGAGTAGGACAGCGTGCTTCTTCATGGTGTGGCTCCCGTTTATTGAGTATTTAAGGCAATGCTAATGTATGGGCCGGGCCAATTCAAGAGTTAAAGGTATTTTTATTAAAAAATACGTCGACGGTGAGAACACTGCTTCACCGATCGGTCTCCTGATTGACCTTATAACCCATGCGGTTAGTGTAGCAGCGAACCACGCCGATACATGAGCCGGGAGCCCGCGCCTCTGCCGGCGCTGGATGCGGGGACCGTCGCACCCGGCATGCCTGCGGGATCAGCCGACCAGCTGGCCCAGCACGAAGGGCAGGATGCCGCCCTTGTTGTAATACTCGACCTCGATCGGCGTGTCGATGCGCAGCTTCAGCGCAACGCGTTCCATCGTGCCGTCGGCGCGGTGGATAACCAGCGTCACGTCCTGCTGCGGCGCGATGCCGGCTTCGGTGCCTTCGAGATCGAAGGTCTCGGAGCCGTCGAGCTTCAGCGTGGCCGCATCGACGCCGTCCTTGAATTGGCAGGGCAGCACGCCCATGCCGGCGAGGTTGGCGCGGTGGATGCGCTCGAAGCTCTTGGCAACGACCGCCTTCACGCCCAGCAGCGTGGTGCCCTTGGCCGCCCAGTCGCGCGACGAGCCGGTGCCGTATTCCTCGCCGGCGACGATCACCAGCGGCGTACCGTCGCGCTGGTACTGCATGGCGGCGTCGTAGATCGACTTTTCCTCGCCGTCCTTCAGCGTGATGCCGCCCTCAGAACCCGGGATCATCAGGTTCTTGATGCGCACGTTGGCGAAAGTGCCGCGCATCATGACCTCGTGGTTGCCGCGGCGGGCGCCATAACTGTTGAAGTCAGCCTTCTGCACGCCGTGCTCGGTGAGATACAGGCCGGCCGGCGAGGTCGGCTTGATGCCGCCGGCGGGGCTGATGTGGTCGGTGGTGACCGAGTCGCCGAAGATCGCCAGCGCGCGCGCGCTGCGGATGGCGGGGGCGGCGGCCTTGGCGCCGATGAAGAAGGGTGGCTGCTGGATGTAGGTGGATTTTTCGTCCCATTCGTACACCGCCCCGGTGGGCGCAGGCACGCCGTCCCACAGCGGGTTGTCGGCGCCGACATTCTCGTAACTCCTGTAGACGCCGGCGTCGGTGGAATGATGCAGCAGCGCCGCGACTTCCTCGTTGCTCGGCCAGATGTCCTTGAGGTAGACCGGACCGTCCTTGCCGGCGCCGATGGGTTCCTTGTCGACGTTGAACGGCACGCGGCCGGCGAGCGCGAAGGCGACGACCAGCGGCGGGCTCATGAGGAAGTTGGCCTTGACGTTCTGGTGCACGCGCGCCTCGAAGTTGCGGTTGCCCGAGAGCACCGAGCAGGCGACCAGGTCGTTGTCCAGGATGGATTTTTCGATCGCTTCAGGCAGCGGGCCGGAGTTGCCGATGCAGGTGGTGCAGCCGTAGCCGACCACGCCGAAGCCCAGCTTTTCCAGGTAGGGCAGCAGGCCCGCGGACTTCAGGTATTCGGTCACCGCGCGCGAGCCGGGGCCCATGCTGGTTTTCACGTGGGCCGGGGTGTAGAGGCCGAGTTCGACGGCCTTCTTCGCCAAGAGGCCGGCGGCGATCATCACGCCGGGGTTGGACGTGTTGGTGCACGAGGTGATCGCCGCGATGACCACGCTGCCGTGGCGCAGTTCGTCGCCGCCCTCGACGCTGTAGGTGCGACGCAGATCGGCTTCGGTCTTGCCGTAGCCGCCTTCCTCGCGCGGCTTCTGCATCAGCGTGTCGAAGGTCTCTTCGATCGCGCTCAGGGAAATACGGTCCTGCGGGCGCCTGGGACCGGCCACTGAGGGCTCGACCGTCGACAGGTCGAGCGTGAGGGTCTGCGAGTAGTCGATGGCGCCCGATTTGGGAATGCCGAACAGGTCCTGCGCCTGGTAATAGGCGCGGATGGCGTCGACCTGTTCCTTGCTTCTGCCGGTGGCGGCGAAATACTGGCAGGTGGCTTCGTCGACCGGGAAGAAGCCCATGGTCGCGCCGTATTCCGGCGCCATGTTGGCGATGGTGGCGCGGTCGGTGACGGGCAGCGCGGCGGCGCCTTCGCCGAAGAACTCGACGAACTTGCCGACCACCTTCGCCTTGCGCAGCATTTCAGTGATGGTCAGCACCACGTCGGTGGCGGTGACGCCGGGCTTGGCATGGCCGGTAAGGTTCACGCCGACGACATCGGGCGTCAGGAAGTACACCGGCTGCCCCAGCATGGCGGCTTCGGCCTCGATGCCACCCACGCCCCAGGCGACGATGCCGAGGCCGTTGATCATGGTGGTGTGGGAATCCGTGCCCACGAGGGTGTCGGGGAAGACCACGCCGTCCTTTTCCATCACGCCGCGCGCAAGGTATTCCATGTTGACC
>JADFDN010000072.1 GCA_018262815.1 Thiobacillus sp. | reverse complement strand
ACCTTGCCGATCGCCTCGTCGACATAGTCTGGCATGTTCCAGTCGCCCGCGCAGCCGCACAGGTCGCGCACGAAGCGGTTGAGAATGTTTTTGCCCTGCAGCGTGTGGGTGACTTCGGGGTGGAACTGCACACCGTAGAACTTGCGATCTTCATCGGCCATCGCGGCGATCGGGGTGGCAGCGTTGCTCGCCATCAGCTTGAAGCCGGGCGGCAACGCGGTGACCTTGTCGCCGTGGCTCATCCACACGTCGAGCAGGCCGTGGCCCTCGTCATTGACACGGTCCTGGATATCGCGCAAAAGCTGCGTGTGGCCGCGCGCACGGATCTCGGCGTAGCCGAATTCGCGCTTGGCGGCCGATTCGACCTGCCCGCCCAGCTGCGCCGCCATCGTCTGCATGCCGTAGCAGATGCCGAGCACCGGGACGCCGAGCGAAAACACGGCGTCGGGCGCACGCGGCGTTTCCTCTTCGTACACCGAGCTCGGTCCGCCGGAGAGGATGATGCCGGCCGGGGCGTAATCGCGCACGAAGGCATCGGTCACGTCATTGGGATGCAGTTCGCAATAGACGCCGGCCTCGCGCACGCGGCGGGCGATCAACTGGGTGTACTGGGAACCGAAGTCGAGGATGAGGATTTTCTGGTGCATATAGTTTGTATGGTGGTTCAGTCGGCTAAAAAGTAGTCCACGGTGGAAACCACGCGCACCTTCTTGATGTGCGCGGTGCTTCCGTCCCTGTCCTCGATGCTGAATTGCCCCTGGCTGGCGCGTTTGATCTTGCCCAGGCTGCTGTCGGAATCCTTGGCGAATTTTTCCGCGGCCTGGCGGGCGTTGCGGGTGGCTTCCTCGATCATCGCGGGCTTCAGTGCATTGAGCCCGGTAAACAGGAAGCGCGCGCGGTTTTCGTAATCGCCGGTATTGAGCGCAATCCCCTGCTCGCCCAGCACGGCCAGCTCGGGCATGGCCTTGCGCACCGTATCCACCTGCCGGGTGTAGACGGTGACCACGGATTTGCCGCTGTAACGCAGGCGATTCGCCAGCTCTGCGCTGCCGTAATCCTGTGCCTGCCGGTCGGTGATCGAGGGGGCGGAAACGGAGATCTCCTCCGGCTTGAATCCCTGCGATTGAAGGAAACCGATGATGGTGGCGTTCTTGCCCTGCAAGCTCTGATAGAGGCGGGTCAAGTCAGATTCCGCCTCGCTGAAGGCGATCGGCCAGATCGCCGTATCGGCCGGGACTTCGCGCTCGGCCAGGCCTTTCACCTCGACGCTGCGTTCGAACTGCTTGAACTTGACGAGGCCATCCGCCAGCAACCAGGCCGCGACCACCATCCCCAAAGCCAATGCCAAAGCTGCCGCCAGGCGGTTGTTCCCCATGCGTCCCCCTATGCGATCGGCGCTGACTGATTATTCCACGCGGTAGTTCGGCGCTTCCTTGGTGATCTGCACGTCGTGCACGTGCGATTCACGCACGCCGGCCGAGGTGATTTCGACGAATTCCGCTTTCGCATGCATGTCGGTGATGCTGGAAACACCCAGATACCCCATCGACGAACGCAGACCGCCCATCAGCTGGTGGATCACGGCCAGCACGCTGCCCTTGTAAGGCACGCGGCCCTCGACGCCCTCGGGAACCAGTTTCTCGGCGCTCTTTTCGGTGTCCTGGAAATAGCGGTCGGAAGAACCCTGCTGCATGGCGCCCAGCGAGCCCATGCCGCGATACGATTTGTAGGAGCGTCCCTGGAACAGTTCGATCTCGCCCGGGGCCTCCTCGGTGCCGGCCAGCAGGCCGCCGAGCATGACGCAGTCGGCGCCCGCGGCCAGCGCCTTGGAAATGTCGCCTGAATAACGGATGCCGCCGTCGGCGATCACGCCGACGCCGCTGCCGGCCAGCGCATCGGAGACGTTCGCCACCGCGGTGATCTGCGGCACGCCCACACCC
This sequence comes from Thiobacillus sp., assembly GCA_018262815.1. Classification (GTDB taxonomy): domain Bacteria; phylum Pseudomonadota; class Gammaproteobacteria; order Burkholderiales; family Thiobacillaceae; genus Thiobacillus. The sequence goes on along the minus strand of JADFDN010000072.1, from coordinate 10,558 downwards.
GCGACCATGCGGGTGGTGCAGATGGAGCCCGGCCCGATACCGACCTTGACCGCGTCGGCACCGTGTTCGACCAGCGCGGCCGCCGCCGCAGCGGTGGCGATGTTGCCACCGATGACCTGCACGTCGGGGAAGTTCTGCTTGACCCAGCGCACCCGTTCGAGCACGCCCTTGGAATGACCATGTGCGGTATCCACGGTGATCACATCAACCCCGGCGGCTACCAGTGCGGCCACGCGCTCTTCGGTGCCCTCGCCGGTGCCGACCGCCGCGCCCACGCGCAGACGGCCCATCGCGTCCTTGCATGCCAGCGGGTGTTCGCTCGATTTCTGGATGTCCTTGACGGTAATCAGACCGCACAGCTCGAAAGCGTCGTTCACGACCAGCACGCGCTCCAGCCGGTGCTTGTGCAGCAGCGCCATCGCCTCGTCGCGGTTGGCGCCTTCCTTCACCGTCACCAGCCGCTCTTTCGGTGTCATGATGTTGGCGATCGGCTGGTCGAGCCGGGTTTCGAAGCGCAGGTCGCGGTTGGTGACGATGCCGACCACCTTGCCGCCGTCGATCACCGGCAGGCCGGAAATCCGCTTGGCGCGCGTGATCTCGAGTACCTGGCGCACCGTCATCTGCGGCGTGACGGTGATCGGATCCTTGACCACGCCGGACTCGAAACGCTTGACTGCTGCCACCTGCGCCGCCTGCATTTCGGCGTTCATGTTCTTGTGGATGATGCCGATGCCGCCTTCCTGCGCCAGCGCAATCGCCAGCCTCGCCTCGGTCACCGTATCCATGGCGGCCGACAGCAGGGGCAGATTCAGGGTAATGGAACGCGTCAACTGCGTGGACAGGCTGACTTCGCGGGGGAGGATGGCGGAATGGGCGGGAACGAGCAGAACGTCGTCGAACGTCAGCGCTTTTTGCAGAACACGCATGGGCTTTCCTTAAACGCAAAGCGGAATTATACGCGGCGCCCCCGCCCCGCACAAACCAGCGCCAGCCCCGCCCGCATTTGGTTGTAATCTACCAACCCAAATAGCCGGCTGGCGGTTGACTCCCGTGCCTGATGCGGCTAACTTTGCGTCAGCATCAACCTGCTAGGGCGCACGGTTCAACAGCCCGAAACCTGAACGCCATACAACCCGAGGAGATAAAACAATGTCCAAAGTTTTGCTTGCCCTGACTTCCGCCGCCCTGCTTGGCCTGTCCGGCTGTGCCGATATGCAAACCAAAACGGCCGACAAGCCCGCTGCGGCCAAAGCCACGATCAGCGCCGAAGCGAAGGCTGCGCTGACCGCCGCCCAGGCTGACGTCAAAGACGCCAAGGCCAAGAATGCCCTGTGGACGACCGCAGCGAACGCCCTGAAGGCTGCCGAGGACGCCGCCGAAAAAGGCGACAGCGATACGGTGATCAAGCAGTCCAAGCTGGCGAGCGATCACGTCAAGAAAGGCCTGGCCCAGCTCGACTACCCGCTGCTCAAGGTCGGCGACTGAACCGTCCGCCTCAACCGAAAAGGCCTTCCGGTTTCGCGCCGGAAGGCCTTTTTTGTTAGCCCGCCCATATCCTGATTGGGTTATTCCGGCGCAGCGTCGCCCCCGCCCTTTTTGGTGACTTTGCCTTCTTCTGCGCGTTTGCGGCGCACTTCCTTGGGGTCGGCGATCAGCGGACGATAGATTTCGACCCGATCCCTGTCGCGGACCTTCTCATCCAGCTTGACCAGCTTGCTGAAGATCCCGACCTTGTTTTTGGCCAGGTCGATCTCGGGATGGGCATCCAGCACGCCGGACGCGCGGATGGCGTCTTCCACCGTCGCTCCCTCGAGCAGCTGGACTCGCAGCAGGGGCTGGACATCCGGCAGGGCATATATGACTTCGACGCTGATGCTGGCTGCACTCATGCGGCATAGACCTCATCGGCACGACGCACGAAGGCGTCGACAAAGGTGTTGGTGATATGACTGAAAACCGGCGCCAGGATCGTTTCCAGCACCCGGCTGGAGAACACGTACTGCAGGCGGAACTCGACCTTGCAGGCCTCCTCTCCGAGCGGTGTGAACAGCCAGTCGCCTTCGAGTTCGGAAAACGGGCCGTGCTGAAGCCGGATGCGCATCTCGCGCGGGTGCGTTTTGGTGTTTTCCGTGGTGAAGCTCTGGTGGATGCCCATGTAGGCGATATGGATGGTCGCCACCGTGCAATGGTCGTCGCGCGTTTTCAATTCGGTGCCCCCGCACCAGGGCAGGAACTCGGGATAATCCTCGACCCGATCGACCAGCTCGAACATGCGTTCGGGGGGGTGCGCCACCAGCACACTTTTTTCTACACGCGCCATCAGTCACTAAAGCCTTGTAAAATCAAGAATTGTACGCAAGCAAGCCCCCCATGAGCATCGCCGACAACAAAAAAGCCTTTCACGATTACTTCATCGAGGAAAAATTCGAGGCCGGACTCGTGCTCGAAGGCTGGGAAGTGAAAGCCATCCGCGCCGGCCGGGTGCAACTGAAGGAGGCCTATGTGGTGGTGAAGAACGGCGCCGTGTATCTGATCGGCTGCCATATCAGCCCGCTGCCCACCGCCTCCACCCACATCCATCCCGATCCCACGCGCTCGCGCAAACTGCTGCTGCACGCATCGGAAATCAACAAGCTGATCGGCAAGACCGAACGGGCCGGCTTCACCCTGGTGCCGCTCGACATGCATTATTCGAAAGGCCGCATCAAGCTGGAAATCGGTCTCGCCAAAGGCAAGAAACAGCACGACAAGCGCGCGGCGGAAAAGGATCGCGAATGGCAGCGCGAAAAGCAGCGCATGGTGCGCACCGCCCAGTCCTGAATTGTGGCAATGAGCCGACTAACGGATGAAATAATCTGCTTACCGGTCGGTTTTGCCTTGCCCCCCTGTCGAAAATCCGACTACAATGTTTAGTATCTTGACAAGCAAGGACACACAACATGTCTGCCCTGCCCGTTTACGAAGTTGAGTTCATTCCGCTGGAACGCCGCTTGGGGGATCGTCGCATCGCCCCCCGCGATGCTGCACTGCCTCCTCATCTCACGGCCGACCGCCGCAAGATCATGAGCCGGCGCGCGGAGGACCGCAAATCCGCTGCTGCGCTGAAGGTCGTGCAGGCATAATCGACCCGGGCGCCACGCGCGCCAGGTTCCGCTCATCCGCTCTGCAGCATGCCAGCTGGCCTCAGACCGGAAAGCCCGTATTGTTCCCCTGCACGGCCCCGATCACGGTCGCGGCTTTGCAGCCACGACCGGGGCCGTGTGACAATGACGGTCAGTTGATCGCTCCCCCGGTACCGTCCCCTGAAAGTTGAATCCCGTTTGCCTGCCACCGTAGCCGACCTCGCGGCCTTCGATGAGATCATCGACGTCCGTTCGCCCGGTGAATTTGCCGAAGACCACATTCCCGGCTCCATTAACCTGCCGGTTCTGGACAATGCCGAGCGCGAACGCGTCGGCACCCTGTACAAGCAGGTGTCGTCATTCGAGGCGAAAAAGGTCGGCGCCGCACTGGTCTCGCGCAACATCGCGCAGCACCTCGACACCTGGTTTGCCGGCAAGCCGAAATCCTACCGTCCGCTGGTGGTTTGCTGGCGGGGCGGCAGCCGCAGCGGCTCGCTGACGCACATCCTGCAGAAAATCGGTTTCGCCGCGATGCAGCTCGATGGCGGCTACAAGGCCTATCGCCGCCACGTGGTCGCCGAACTCGCCCGTTTGCCTGCCCTGTTCAGCTATCGCGTGGTGAGCGGTCCCACCGGCAGCGGCAAGAGTCGCCTGCTGCAGGCGCTGGCCAGCGAGGGTGCGCAAGTGCTCGATCTGGAAGAACTGGCCGCACATCGGGGTTCACTGCTGGGCGCCCTGCCGGGACAGCCCCAGCCGTCGCAGAAAAGCTTCGAAAGCGCCATCTGGTCCGTACTCAGCCGCCTCGATCCCTCGCGACCCGTATTCGTCGAATCGGAAAGCAAGAAAATCGGGGCACTGCGCGTGCCCGATGCGCTGATCATGGCGATGCGCGCCAGCCCCTGCATCCGGCTCGAGGTGCCGCTTGCGGCCCGGGTCAGGTTGCTGAGCGAAGACTATGCGCACTTCCTGCACGATCCCGAAGACATCAAGTCCTGCCTGATCCACCTGGCCGATCTGCGCGGCCATGAAACCATAGCGGAGTGGGAAGCGCTGGCGAACCGCCAGGCATGGCCCGAACTGGTGGGTGCCCTTCTGGAACAGCATTACGACCCGGCCTATTTCAAGTCGCTGGCACGCAATTACGCCCCCTCGCCCGCCGATTTGAGCTTCCATGCCAACGACCTTTCGTCCGGCGGGCTGCAGCAGCTGGCGCGCGAGATCCTGGCTTCGATTTAAAGCAGCCTGCCCAGCACGAAACCGATCACGATGCCGATGATGACCGCGATGGTGAGGCCGCGGTAGGTCAGCACATCCTTCGAATAACCGCGCCGGATGGCGATATAGGCGACCAGATAGCCCACCGCGTTGAGCAGCCAGATGAAGCCGATCGACAGCACCTTGACGATGATCGGACCGATGACCGGAACCAGCGCGATGAGGGCCAGCAGCCAGGCAAAGGCATTGGAGATCAGCCCCACGGCCACCACGCTGCCGGCGATCACGCTGCGATCCACGTTGTAGTGCAGTCCCAGCCACACCAGCACACCGATCGCGCACCACAGCGGCAGCATCACTTTCCAGTTGCGCCACCACGGCGCCCGCGGCGAGAAATCAACCTCGAAGTTGTCTGGCTCAGTCATCGCTCAAATGCAGGCAAACGGGGAATTCCAACATTAATCGAAAACTCAGGCCCGTCCCACTTCGATCACATTCTGCACGTGCTGCAGCCGCGCCAGCAGGCGCGACAGCTGCTGCAATTCCCTGACCCGCACCGTGAGCTGCATCTGCGCATACTCGCCGCGGCTCTCGGTGTTGACGCGCAGCACGTCGAGCCTGTCCTTGGCGATGACGTCCGAAATATCGCGCAACAGGCCTTGGCGATCGAACGCCTTGAGATGAATCTCCACCTCAAATGCCGAACCGGCCTCGAGCACCCATTCGGCCGGCATCATGCGGGCGGGATTGGCGCGTTTGAGCGATGCGCAATCGGCGCGATGCACGGTGAGGCCGCGGCCGACCGTGTTGTAGGCTACGATGGCTTCGGGCGGCTGCGGCTTGCAGCAGCGCGCCAACGTCAGTGGCACATCGCCCAGTCCGGGGATGGTGACCGGGTTGCCTGATTTCGCACGCAGTCGCGGTTTGCTGGTGGGCGTCAGTGCGGCAATGACCTTGCCGGACTCCTGCAGGGCGTTGACCAGGTCGCGCTGGCCGACGTCGCCGCGGCCGAGCGCGGCAAGAAACTCGTCGACCTTGCCGAATTTGAGCCGCTGCGCGAGCTTTTCCTGGTTCGCATCCACCACGCCCAGACGCTTGAGTTCCTTGTCCAGCAGGGTGCGCCCGAGGCTGACCTGCTCGCCGACATCGCGCTGGCGGAACCATGCGCGCACCTTGGAGCGTGCGCGGTGCGTCGCCAGATAGCCGAGCGCCGGATTGAGCCAGTCGCGGCTGGGTGTGCCTTCCTTGGCTGTGACGATCTCGACGCGCTGTCCGTTGTCGAGCACCGTGTTGAGCGGCACCATCGCGCCGTCGACCTTGGCGCCGCGGCAGCGGTGCCCCAGATCGGTGTGCAGCGCGTAGGCGAAATCCACCGGCGTGGCGCCGCGGTCGAGCGCCACCACCCGCCCCTGAGGCGTCAGTACATAGACCTGGTCATGGAACAGTTCGGTCTTGAACTGCTCGGTGAATTCACTGCTGTCGGCGACGTCGTCCTTCCATTCCAGAATGCGCCGCAGCCAGGCGATCTTCTCCTCGTACTGCGCGTCCTGTCTGCCGCCTTCCTTGTAGCGCCAGTGCGCGGCGACGCCGAGTTCGGCGTGGCGGTGCATGTCGAAGGTGCGGATCTGCACTTCGAGCGCGCGGTCCTCGGGGCCGATGACAGCGGTGTGCAGCGAGCGGTAGTCATTGCTCTTCGGCTGCGAGATGTAGTCGTCGAACTCGCCGGGAATCGGCTGCCACAGGTTGTGCACCAGACCCAGCACGGTGTAGCAGTCGATCTCGTGCCTGACCAGCACGCGCACCGCGCGGATGTCGTACAGCTGCTCGAAGCTCAGACGCTTGCGCCGCATCTTGTTGACGATGCTGGCGATGTGCTTGGGGCGCCCGGTCACTTCGGCCTCGATGCCATGCAGCGCAAGCTCGGCCTGCAGGCGTTCGATGATGCCGTTGATGTAGGCCTCGCGGTCGGCGCGCTTTTCGTCGAGCTGCGCGGCGATGGACTTGTAGGTGTCGGGCTCCAGGTAACGGAACGCCCAGTCTTCCATTTCCCACTTGATCTGCCATACGCCGAGCCGGTTCGCCAGCGGCGCGAACAGTTCGCGTGCCTGATGGCCGAGTGCTTCCCGCGTGGCCTCATCCTCGCTGGCCACGCACCGCAGGGCGTGCGTGCGTTCGGCCAGCTTCACCAGTACAACGCGGATGTCTTCCACCATCGCCAGCACCATCTGGCGCAGGGCCTCGAGCTGGGCATGCGGATCGACGCGCTTGTCGGTCGTGCTGGCGGCCAGCGCTTCGATGCGTGCCATGGCTGCTACGCCGCGGGCGAGCCGTGCGGCGGTGCCGAATGTCGCGTCGAAATCGGGCGCAGCGCCAAGACTGCCCTCAGCACCGGCGTCTGGCGGCGCCCCCCGGGCGGGCGCGTCGCTCAGGCAGTCGTGCAGCAGGGCTGCGGCTACGGCATCCGCACCCACCCGCAGTTCGGCCGCGATCAGGGCCGTGCCGACGCTGTGCGCAAACGCAGGGCTCGCCCCCAGTTGCCGGTGCGCATGCTCCAGTGCGCGCCAGGGCAGGTCGTTTTCTGCCACCGGCAGAACACGCGCCAGCGCCTGCCGGGCGGATTCGAGGTCGGTCGCGTCAAAGCAGCGGGGCTTCGAGGTTTCGGTCATGGTCGCAATACATCAGCTTGCCAGTAGCGGCGATAGGTTGGTCGATATTGTGAGGCCTCGACCCCGGCTTCGCCAAAATCGAAGCGAATCAGCCCGCCCGAATCGCTGCGCAGCACGCGCGCATCGATAGTACGGAACCGTTCAACCACGCGGGGATGCGGATGACCGTAGCGGTTGCGATAGCCCTGGGTGAAGACGACCCAGTGGGGCCGCGTCGCCGCAACGAATTCAGGAATGGACGAGGTCAGGCTGCCGTGGTGACCGGCGAGAAGAACGCTGACCGGGGCCAGCTGGCCGGATTCGAGCAATTCGAGTTCCGTCCGTCGTTCGCCGTCACCGGTCAGCAGCAGGCTGTGGCGCCGGCTGGCGACGCGCAGGACGCAGCTGTAATCGTTGTCGCGGCGTCGGGTTTCGGCGTGGGCTGCGGGGCGGGGATTGAGGATTTCGAACTGCACGCCGTCCCAGTTCCAGCGCTGGCCGCGCATGCAGTGGCGTGCCGCCGCCACGCCCCCGAGCAGGGGGCTGGCCGCAGGCAAGCCGTGCAGCAGCCATCCGGTAGGGACATCGCGCAGCACGGAACGCATGCCGCCGCTATGGTCGTTGTCGTCATGCGTGACGATCAGCCCGGTCAATTCTCCGACGCCCGACGCGCGCAGGAAGGGAACGACGATGCGCTCGCCCGAATCGCTGTCGGCGAACGCCGCGCCGGTGTCGTACAGCAGTGCACGATTCGCAGTGCGGATCAGTACGGCAGTGCCCTGCCCGACGTCGATCACCTCGGCACGAAAATGGCCGGGCGCGATAGCGTCGCGCAACGGAAACAGCAGCGGCAGCCACAGCAGCAGGCCCAGAACGCGCAGCGGAAACCCGCGCGGCAACAGCGTCCACACCGTGCCGGCCAGCGCAAGCCCCACAGCCCACCAGGCCGGCGCGGGCAACGTCGTCACCGCCAGCGGCAGATCGCCCGCCCAGTTCAGACCCGCGCCCAGCCAGGCCATCAGCCACGCTGCCACCTGCCACAGCGGCGCGACCAGCACGCCCAGCAGCGCCAGCGGCGTGATCAGCCAGCTCACCAGCGGAATCGCCAGCGCATTCGCCAAGGGCGAAACCAGCGACACCTGCTGGAACAGCAGCAACAGCACCGGCGCCAGCGCCAGGGTGACCGCGCCCTGCACCGTGACCCAGCCGCGCAGCTTGTCAGGCAGCGCCACCCGGCCCAGCGTCACCCACAGGATCGCCGCCATGGCGCCGAACGACAGCCAGAAGCCGGCCGACAACACCGCCCACGGGTCGATCAGCAGCACGACGAACAGCGCCACGACCAGTGCCGTGAAAGGCCTCGGCTCGCGCCGTCCCCAGAAAGCCAGCGCCAGCGCGACCAGCATGAACAGAGTGCGTTGCGCCGGAACCTGGAATCCGGCCAGCAGCGCATAGCCGAACGCCGCCAGTACCGCGGCGACCAGTCCGGCCTGACGAGCCGGCAGGTGTTCCGCCTGACGCGGCAGGCGCCGCCAGACGCTGGCCACCAGCCAGCCGGCCAGCGCCGCGATCATGGTGACATGCAGCCCCGAAATCGAGAGCAGGTGATTGACGCCGGTGCGGGTGAAGGCGCGCCACTGCTCATGCGGGATGCTGCGCTGGTCGCCCACCACCAGGGCGGCGATGACGCCGGCGTAGGGGGCGTCGCCGAGCGTCGCAAAAATGCGATCGCGCACCGCCGCGCGCGTCGCGGCTATCCATGCGGCCGGCGTATGGGCCTGCGCCGCGACGCGCTGTGGCGCAGGCGTTTCGCGCACATAGCCGCTGGCAGCGATGCCGCGCTCCAGCATCCAGGCCTCGAGGTCGAAGCCGTGCGGATTACGTGTCCCGTAGGGCATCTTCATCCGCACGGTCAGCCGCCAGCGCTCCCCGGCTTTCATCCGTGGCTCGAACCGGGTGGCCTCGCGCGGCCAGTAACGGGTCAGCTGGACGCGCTGCAGCATCGGTGCATTCGGGGTGGCAACGTGCTCGACATCGAACACGAAGCGTTCGCCACGCGCATTGACATGCGGCAGATCGGAAAGCACGCCCACCAGCTCGACATCCACGCCCTGCCAGTGCGCAGGCAGGCGTCCATCCAGTCGCATCTCGGCCCGCCAGCCGGCCCAGGCAAAGCCGAGCGCCGCGCACAGCAGGACAATGCCCGTGCGACGGGCGAATTCGAATACGGAACGGGTAAGTACCGGCAGCCACAGCACCGACGACATCAGCGGCAGCAGCCACAGCCAGCGTGCCGGCGGCAATTCGGCCTGCTGTTGCAGCAGCCACACCCCGAGACAGAACGCGATCAGGGTGAGCCGCATCGCGTCGAGGGATCAGGCTGGTTGAAGGCGACCGTCAACCAGCCGCATCTGCCGGTCCATGCGTGCCGCCAGCCCGGCGTCATGGGTGACGACGACCAGGCTGGTTCCGTGCTTGCGGTTGAGTTCGCGCATCAGATCGAACACCGCATCGGCAGTGTGACGGTCGAGATTGCCGGTAGGTTCGTCGGCGAGGATGCACGCAGGCTGCGTGACCAGCGCGCGGGCAATGGCGACACGCTGGCGTTCGCCGCCGGACAACTCGCCCGGGCGGTGGTCGAGGCGATGGCCGAGGCCGACCTCCTCGAGAATCGCCGCGGCGCGTGCCAGCGCCTCGGCACGCGCCATGCGGCGGATAAGGAACGGCATGGCGGCGTTTTCCTGCGCGGAAAATTCGGGCAGCAGATGATGGAACTGGTAGACGAAGCCGAGCGCGCGGTTGCGCAGATCGCTGCGTTCAGCTTCGGAAATCGCGAAGGGGTCGCGGCCCATCAGCGTGATTTTTCCGGAAGTCGGGGTGTCGAGCCCGCCCAGCAGATGCAGCAGCGTGCTCTTGCCCGAGCCCGAGGCGCCGACGATGGCGAGCGACTCGCCGGCGCGGATTTCCAGGTCGACGCTGCCGAGCACCGGCACATCGGTCCTGCCCTGGCGGAAAATCTTGCCCAGGCCGGCGCAGCTCAATACGGTTTCACTCATAGCGCAGCGCCTCCGCCGGGTTGATGCGCGAGGCGCGCCAGCTCGGATACAGGGTCGCGGCCAGACTGATCAGCAACGAAATCCCGCCGATGAGGCCGACGTCGTTCCACACCAGCTTGGAGGGCAGTTCGTTGATGTAGTACACATCGGCCGGGAACAGGTCCATGCCGGCCATGCGCTCGATGACAGGGACGACGGTTTCGAGGTTGAGCGCCAGCAGCACGCCGCTTGCCACGCCGAGCACGGTGCCGAACACGCCGATGAAGGCCCCCTGCACGATGAAGATTTTCATGATCGAGCCGGGCTTGGCGCCGAGGGTTCGCAGGATGGCGATGTCGGACTGCTTGTCGGTCACCGCCATCACCAGGGTGGAGACGATGTTGAACGCGGCCACCGCGACGATCAGCAGCAGGATCAGAAACATCATGCGTTTTTCGATCGCCACGGCGCGGAAGAAGTTGGCGTGGCTTTGCGTCCAGTCCGTCAGGTAATAGTGTCCGCTGAGGCTTTGCGACAGGTC
>JADFDN010000071.1 GCA_018262815.1 Thiobacillus sp. | reverse complement strand
GAGATCGTCACCTCGGTCAAGCGCGTCACCGACATCATGAGCGAGATTGCCGCGGCGAGCCAGGAGCAGAGCTCCGGGATCGAGCAGGTCAACCAGGCCGTCACGCAGATGGACGACGCGACGCAGCAGAACGCAGCGCTGGTCGAGGAGGCGGCTGCTGCGGCCGAGAGCCTGCAGAATCAGGCCGGAAAGCTGGCCGAGGCGGTGAGCGTGTTCAGGCTGGACGGCATGACGAACCCGCATGCGGATCTGCCTGCATTGAACGGGCGGGCCGCATCGAGGGCGGGCAGCGCTCGGGGCATGAGGGTGCTGAAGGGCGGCAGGCCCGAGATGGCGCTGCTCGGGTGATCGACGAAGCATGCGGTTGCCGGAGGCGGAAGCGACGCGTGGGAAGCGTTTGATGCGGAGCATCCAGCGTTCGAATCCCAGGGGCAGCCTGCGTGGGACGATCTGCCCAGGGCGCGGTAGGGGCGTGCGTCAGCGTGCCTTCAGCACCGCGGCGCGGGGCACCACCAGCCGTACATAGTCGAGCGCTTCATAGTTGCGGATTTGTGCCGGACCCTCGGGGGCGACGTCGACGTAGGCGGGGAAGTCCTCGGCCGCCAGTCCGCGCCGGCCGGCATAGGTTTCGCAGACGTGCACAGGAATGCCTTCATCGCGGCTGAGGCTTTCCGCAATCTGGTGAATGCCCTCGTTGCCGGCGCGTTTTCCGCTCTGCAGGGCAAACATTTCGTTGCCGTGCGTCACCAGCGCCATCGGCAGGCCCGGATGGCGCGCCTTCAGGCGCTGCGCGGCCTGCTTCACCCAGGGCAGCGCCAGCTCCAGTGCGCCGGGGTCGCGGTCCACGATTTCGAACACCACACCCGCGGGGGACGAAGGACGCGCCAGCAACTCATCGAGCGTGGCAGACGCCGCCGCAGAGTGGGCACTCAGGGCCAGGCCGAAGCAGGCGGACAGGAAGCAGGCAAGCAGGCGGGTCATGGTGTGCATCCATTGAAGTTGACGGCGGCAGACACTGCCGGGCTCACGTAAGAGCAGCAGGCCGGGGCGTGGGTTCCGTTGGTGAAATATACCCATTTGTCCCGGGCCCGTGTCGAGGGTAGTCTGTTTGAAATGCCGCTGTTCGCGGCTCGACCCACATCCAGGAGACCCACCATGAAAACCCTGCAATCCCTGCTGTTCTCCATCCTGCTGGCATTTGTCGCGCCTTCGTTCGCACAGACGGCGCAGCCGGGAGGTGCCGTGGCGCCTGACGTACCCGAGATCACGTCAGCGCCCGGCGCAAAGGCGGGCTGCGAAAAATGCAAGCAAGGCGGCATGGGCAGAATGGCTCCCGGTGACACGGGTGGCATGCAGCACGGCAAGATGGACGGGATGGCCTGCTGCACGGGCAAGCAGGGCGGCATGGGCAGGATGGCTCATGGCGACATGAATGACATGGACGGCATGCATCACGGCGGACGGGGCACGGGCTGCTGTGGTGGCGTGGGCGGCGGCGGTTCCAACGAACTCGAACGTCGCGTCGCCGAACTGGAAAAGCGCCTCGACCTGATGCAGCAGCTGTCGGCCCAGCCGCACACGCGCTGAAGGGGCGGACGCCTCTCGATCAGCTCTTCTTGCCGATCAGCTGCAGGAATTCCTGCCGCGTGCGGTCGTGATCGCGAAAAGCACCCAGCATCATCGAGGTGATGGTCCACGAATTCTGTTTCTGCACGCCGCGCATCATCATGCAGAAGTGCTGGGCCTCGATGACAACGCCGACGCCGGCCGCGCCGGTGGCGGTCTGGACGGCTTCGGCGATCTGGGTGGTGAGCTGTTCCTGGATCTGCAGACGCCGCGCGAACATGTCGGTGATGCGTGCAATCTTGGACAGGCCGATCACCTTACCTTGCGGCAGGTAGGCCACGTGGGCCTTGCCGACGAAGGGCAGCAGGTGGTGCTCGCACATCGAATACAGCTCGATGTCCTTGACGATGACCATTTCGTTGTTGTCCGAATCGAACACGGCCTCGTTGATGACATCGTCCAGCGACTGCGTATAGCCCTGCGTCAGGAACTTGAATGCGGCCGCGGCACGTTCGGGGGTTTTCAGCAATCCATCGCGCGAAATGTCTTCGCCTGCGCTATGGATGAGCTGTTCGTAGAGCTTGGAAGTGTCCATTGCGGATGTCCCGGTAGGTTCAAGAGTGTTTTGACTGTGTCAGAGCGCCTGCGCATCGTCAAGGCGGCGCCACGCGCCATACGGCTGAGAAGGTAGGACAGCGTCCGCCCGGACAGTTCAATCGAAGAGCAGTTGCGGCAGCACCAGGCTGATCTGCGGCACATAGGTGATCAGCAGCAGAAACACCAGCAGGACCGACAGCCACGGCAACGCCGCGCGGGTGACCTGCACCAGGCTCATGCCGGTGATGCCGCTGGTGACGAACAGGTTCAGCCCCACGGGGGGCGTGATCATCCCGATTTCCATGTTGACCACCATGATGATGCCGAGGTGGATCGGATCGATGCCGAGCTGGGTGGCGATCGGAAAGAAGATCGGTGCCAGGATCAGGATGATGCCGGTGGGCTCCATGAAGTTGCCCGCCACCAGCAGGATGACGTTGACCACGACCAGGAACATCCACGGTTCCATGCCGGCTGCAATGATGTGCTCGGCGATCGTCTGCGGAATGCGTTCGGTCGTCAGCACATGGGCGAACAGCAGGGCATTGGCGACGATGAACATCAGCATCACCGTGGTCTTGCCGGATTCCATCAGCACGTCGGGGAGGTGACGCACGCCGATGTCGCGGTAGACGAATACGGCAATCAACGTGGCGTACACCGCAGCGACGGCGGCCGCTTCGGTCGGCGTGAACACGCCGCCGTAGATGCCGCCCATGATGATGACCAGCAGCGCCAGCCCCCAGACCGAATCCCTGAAGGCGACCAGCAATTCGCGCGGACTGGCGCGTTCGGTGCGGGTCAGCGTCAGCTTGCCGGCGCGCCACCAGACCGCCAGCGCCAGCATGACGGCCAGCAGCAGGCCGGGGAGGATGCCGGCCATGAACATGCGTCCGACCGATTGTTCGGTGACGGTGGCATAGACCACCATCACGATGGACGGCGGCATCAGGATGCCGAGCGTGCCGGCGTTGCAGATCACGCCCGCGGCGAAGGGCTGCGGGTAGCCGTTCCTGACCATGCCGGCAATGACGATCGAACCGATCGCCACCACGGTCGCCGGGCTCGATCCGGACACGGCGGCAAACAGCGTGCAGGCCAGCACGCTGGCAATGGCGAGCCCGCCGCGCAGGTGGCCGACGGCCGCGACCGCAAAGCGCACCATGCGCTTGGCCACGCCGCCGGTGCTCATCATGGTGCCGGCCAGGATGAAGAACGGGATCGACAGCAGCGTGTAGTGCTCGCTGGTCTCGTACAGCTTGATCGACAGGCTCGCCAGCGAATCGTCGGCGAAGAACAGGATGGTCAGGATGCTCGACAGGCCGAGTGAAATGGCAACCGGCATGCCCAGCGCCATCAGGAGCAGCAGCGAGACGAACAGGAAGGCGGTGCTCATGGGGCGGACGACTCGCTTTTGAGCCTGAGCGCATCTTCGGCCTCGTTGCCGAGGTGCAGCCGGTCGGAGCGGCCCGTGATCAGCGCCCACAGGACCTGCAGGAAGCGCAGCGTCAGCAGCGCGTAGCCCAAGGGCAGGATGGAGCGCACGACCCAGATCGGTATGGGCAGGTCGTCCAGTTCGACGCCCACCAGCTTCATCTTGCTGACGTAGATCCACGAGCCGTAGATCACGAGGCCGGCGTAGAGCAGGCACAGCAGCACGACGACGATCGAGATGGCGCGCCCCACACCGGGCGGAAACCGCTTGATCAGCGCATCGACGCCGATGTGCGCGCCGGTGCGCACGCCGTAGGAGACGCCGACGAAAATCATCACCGCAAAAAATATCGTGGTCAGTTCCACCGCCCACGTGAAGCCCGAATTGAAACCATAGCGCATGACCACCTGCAGAAAGGTCAGCAGCGTCATCAGCGCAAGCATGACGACGACGATCAGTTCCTCGATGCGGTCGAGCATCTTCATGGGTGACCTCCGGTCAACTGGATCAAGCACGCAGGCCCCGAGCGACGAGGCCCGGATGGGGCCGGCTGAGGGAGCCGGCCCCGTCTGGTCTCAGCGCTGGTTGGCCTTGAGTGCGGCGTCGATGATGTCCCGGCCGATCTCGGGTTCGAACTGCCTCCACACCGGGGCCATGGCCTTGCGCCACTGGTTGAGTTCCGCCCGGGTCATGGGCAGCACCTGGGCCTTCTTGTCGTCGATCACCTTCTGGCGGAAATTGGCGGCCTCGTCAAAGGCAACCTTGTTGCCGAACCTGATCGACTCGACCATCGCCTCGTTCAGGGCCTTGCGGACGTCCGCCGGCAGGCCGTCCCACCAGCCGGCATTGGTGATGACCATGTAGTCGAGCACGCCATGGTCGGACTCCATGATGTATTTCTGCACTTCGTGGAATTTCTTGGTGTAGGTGTTGGCCCACGGGTTCTCGGTGCCGTCGACGACACCCGACTGCAGGGCCTGATACACCTCGGCAAAGGCCAGCTTCTGCGGGTTGGCGCCGACGGCCTTGAATTGCGCTTCGAGCACGTCCGAGCTCTGGATGCGGAATTTCAGGCCCTTCGCGTCAGCCGGCGTGCGCAGCGGCTTGTTGGCCGACAGCTGCTTCATGCCGTTGTGCAGATAGCCCAGGCCCTTGATGCCGCTCGAGTTCATCGAGTTCAGCAGCTCCTGGCCTTTCGGCCCCGCCTGGAAGCGATCGACCGCCTGGATGTTGTCGAACAGGAAAGGCAGATCGAAGACCTGCAGCTTCTTCGTGTATTTGCCGAACTTGGCCAGCGACGGCGCGATGATCTGCACGTCGCCGAGCAGCAGGGCTTCCATTTCCTTGCCGTCGCCGTAGAGCTGGCTGTTCGGGAAAACCTGCACCACGACTTTGCCCGGGAGCTTCTTCTCGGCCAGTTCCTTGAATTTAAGTGCGGCTTGCCCCTTGGGTGACTGGTCGGCGACCACGTGGGAGTATTTGATGACGATGGGATCCGCGACGGCGGCCGTGTGTGCGATTACAAAGGCGGCCGTGATGGCCAGCAGGCGTAATGACATGGTGCTCTCCTTCTTTTATGGTCAGGATGCGAACGGATGTCCATAACGGACGTTTATAGTGTAGCTCCGGCTCTGGAAATTTGTTTATGTGCAGCGCGTGGCGCCGATCGGCTGCGTCGCGGCTAGCGAGCCGACAGGTAGCGCGGGAAGGCATGTTTGTCGAGCAGGATCTCGATGAGGTTGATCGCTCCGCTGAGGTCGGCGTGCGCGAACATCGCGTCGAGGTCGGCGTCCGTTTCCACGCGGTAATGCGCGACGCCGAAGGACTGCGCGAGCAGGGCGAAATCCGGATTGGCGAAGTCGCAGTCGATATAGCGCTCGCCGTAGAGCTGGAACTGGTTCTTGCGGATCAGGCTGAGGGTGCCGTTGTTGATCACCACCACATTGAGCGGGATGCCGTAGTTCACTGCGGTCATCATTTCCATGCAGCACATCTGGAAGCCGCCGTCGCCGAGGATGGCGAAGGTCGGGCTGTCCTTGGCAAAACAGCGCGCGCCGATGGCAGCGGGAATCGCGTGGCCGAGCGAGGAGATGCCGGAGTTCGGGAAATAGTGATTGCGGTCGGAGACATCGAAATAGCTCTGGGCGAAAACGATGTTGTCGTCGAACACCAGGGCGTTGTGCGGAAAGCGCTCGGCAAGTCCGCGGAAGAAGCGCTGGATCAGGTGGAAGGCTTCCGGTTGCGTCGCGTCTCCATCGTTCGCCGGCGGCATGACGGCCGCCCGGTGGAGGTCGAGCCGCTCCAGGGCCTTGGGCGTCATGCCTTCTTCATCGAGCGTGGCGAACACATCTTCCATCACGGCCCGGATGTCGCCGCAGATTGCCGCGTCCGGTCGGAACACGCGGCCGAGCTGCGCGGGATCGCGGTCGACCTGGGCGATTTTCTTGCCGCCCAGCAGCTTTGCGTCCCACAGATAGCTGGTGCGTTCATTGAAGCCGGCGCCGAGGAAAATCAGCAAGTCGGCGTGTTCCGCTAGATAGCGATAGGCGTCGCCGTTCGACGTGACGCCGAGACAGCCGAGCGACAGCGGTGTGCCTTCGGCTACCACGCCCTTGGCCTTGAGGCTGGTGGTGACCGGAATGTTGAAGCGTTCGGCGAAGGCGGCGACGAGATCGCGCCCTCCCGCCTGGATGCAGCCGTGGCCGGCGACGATCACCGGCGTGCGCGCGTCCCGGATCAGCGCGGCGAGTTCGGCGACCGACGCCGTGTTGCGGATCGCCGCCCTGCGCGGAAAGTGGATCTGATCAAGCACGCTGTCGTCGACCGGCTCCTTCTGCACGTTGTAGGGGATCGATAGCAGCACCGGACCCGGCTCGCGGCCGAGCAGCGCCTGCGTGGCCTGGTTCAGTACCTGGCCGAGATAATCGGTGCGCTCGATCAGCTTGTGATAGCGCGTGATGCTGGCGAACAGCGCGCCCTGGTCGATGGCCCCGCCTTCGCCCGAGCTTTCCTGCAGGCCGCCCTTGCCGAAGATGTAGGTGGAGGTTTCGCCGGTGATCGCCAGCACCGGCAGCCGCTCGGCGTAGGCGTTGGCAATCCCGGTGATGAGATTGGTCGCGCCCGGTCCTGCGGTGGCGATGCAGGCGGAAGGCCGGTGCGAAACCCGCGCATAGCCGCCCGCCATGAAGGCCGCGCCCTGCTCGTGCTTGACCAGCATGCTTGTCACGCCGGAGTCATGCAGGCGGTCGTAGATCGGCAGCACATGCGCGCCCGGCATGCCGAAGAGGATATCGATGCCGAGGCGTTTCAGATACCGGACGATCAGTTCGCTGACGGGAATGTTCATGGTTTGTTGCTTGTTATCGTGTTCTGCGGTCTCGATCCGTCCGGGTGCGCTATCGGCACGCCCGGAAGTCCTGGATTGGAGCACAAGACGCGATGCAGGAAAACCTCGCGCCGCAGCATGTCCTCCTCGCGGGAAGGGTTTTCTTGTGCGGGAACGGGGGCGGCGATCGTGTCTCTGGGACAGGTCTGCTCCCATCCGCGCCCCGCTTCACGGTTCGCGTCTGGTCTCGCTGGAGAGCTTGATGCGCGCCTCGACATAGCCCAGGCCAGCGAGGACGAACCAGATCAGGATCACGCTCAGGACCGCGAGGCCCAGCAGACCCAGGCCGACGGCGACGCCCACGGCGGCCGTCGCCCAGATGCCCGCTGCGGTGGTCAGTCCGTAAATTTCGCGTTGCTGGCCCAGCTTGAGGATGGCGCCTGCGCCGATGAAACCGATGCCCGTGGTGAGCCCCTGTATGACGCGCGATACGCCATCGGATGTCATCCCGGATTCGGTGGCGGCAATGACAAAAAGCGCGCTGCCCATCGCCACCAGGATATGGGTGCGCAGCCCCGCCGGCTTGCCGTATTGTTCGCGCTGCAAGCCGATAATGGCGCCCAGCAGCATGGCGACGCTGATGCGGACCAGGAGCCGCACGGTCTGCGCGAGATCCGGAAATCCCGCCCTGAGTTCGTCAAGAAGAATGTCCATCGAATGGCCAGAGCAGGGGCACGCGCAGGGCGGGACGAGCCCCGTTGCCTTCAGACGTGCGCAAGTTGCTGTTCGATCTCGAGGAAGGTGTCGGCGACTTCGGTGGTCTCGACGGTGACGCCCAACTGCTTGCACAGCTGCGACAGCGACAGCAGGCCGCGCACCATCTGTCCGTTCTCCGTGTGCTCGATCACCAGCGCATGCTGGCGTCCGCGCGCCTTGAGCGTCTCCAGCACGTGGCCGACGCGGGCATGGGCGATGTCGTCGTAGTCGACTGCTTCCAGCCGTTCCACCGGCGTCATGATGTCGGCCACCAGCACTTCGTCGCGGCGGATGCCGCGGCTTTGCACGATCTGCATGGGTTTTTCGCCATGGATGTCGGTGCTGGTGATCAGCCCCGCCACCCGATCGTGGTTGTCCATGACGAACAGCAGGCGGACCTTGCGGCGGATCATGCGTTCTTCCGCCTGCTGGATGGTGTCGCCCGGGGTGGCGATGAAGGCGGTCAGGCGGCGGAAATCGGTCATGACATCGAACGCCGGGTTATCCAGTCCCACGCGATCGGGCAGCACGCAGGCAGGACGCATCAGGCCGGCTGTTTTGTCGAGATGGCTGGTGGGCAGACGGGTATAGGTCATGGCGTGTCTCCTCAATATCGGCTTCTGGATGCGGGTCCGTACGATGCGCGAACCGGAGCGCAAGCGGCCATCCTGTTCCTTGCTACTCTCCCTGTCCATTCAAGATATTTTTTCCCGACATAAATTGTTCTTGCTTGAATCCGGCCGGCGCCAGGGGTAGGGCACGGCTCAAGCCGCCAATGCCCGGGCGTGGAACGCCAGATGCTCGCCGATGAAGCTGGCGATGAAATGGTAGCTGTGGTCGTAGCCATCCTGCATCCGCAAGGTGAGCGGGATGCCGCGTTCTGCACAGGCAGCCTGAAAATTCTGCGGATGCAGCTGTTCAGCGAGGAATTCGTCGGCGGTGCCGTGATCGATCAGCGCGGGCGGCAGGGGCGCGCCGGCCCTGACCAGGCAGGTGGCGTCGTACGCTTCCCAGGCCTGTTTGTCCTCGCCGAGATAGGCGCCGAAGCAGCCCTGCCCCCAGGGGCTGATCACCGGATTGCAGATCGGCGCGAAGGCACTGACCGAGGCGTATTGGCCGGGATTCTTCAGTGCGCAGATCAGCGCGCCGTGGCCGCCCATCGAGTGGCCGCTGATCGCGCGTCTGCCGGGAACCACCGGGAAGTGCGACTCGATCAGCGCGGGCAGTTCACGGGTGATGTAGTCGTACATCCGGTAGTGCGTGGCCCACGGGGCCTGGGTGGCGTTGACGTAGAAGCCGGCGCCCTGGCCAAGGTCGTAGCGCTCGGGCACGTCGGGCACGCCTTCGCCGCGCGGGCTGGTGTCGGGCATCACCAGGATAACGCCCAGTTCGGCGCAATAGCGCTGCGCGCCAGCCTTCACCCGCACGTTGTCGTCGGTGCAGGTGAGCCCCGACAGCCAGTAGACCGCCGGCAGCTTCTGCGTTGCCGCCTGCGGCGGCAGATAGACCGAGAAGGTCATCGTGCAGCGGCAGGATTCGGAATCGTGCTGCCAGCGTTCCAGCCAGCCGCCGAACTCCTTGATTCTTTCGACCTGTCTCATCGCCGCCTCAGAAAATGATGACCGAGCGGATGCTCTTGCCTTCGTGCATCAGTTCGAACGCGCGGTTGATGTCCTCCAGCGGCATGGTGTGGGTGACCAGTTTGTCGATTTCGATCTTGCCGGCCATATAGTTGTCGACATAGCCCGGCAATTGGCTGCGGCCCTTGACGCCGCCGAATGCGGTGCCTTTCCAGGTACGCCCCACCACAAGGTTGAACGGCCGGGTGCAGATTTCCTGGCCGGCGCCGGCGACGCCGATCACGGTCGACACGCCCCAGCCCATGTGGGTGCATTCGAGCGCGTCGCGCATCACGTTGACGTTGCCGATGCACTCGAACGAATAGTCGACGCCGCCTTTGGTCAGGTCGCGGATGTATTCCGAGATCGAGCCGTTGACCTCGCGCGGATTGATGAAGTCGGTCGCGCCGAGCGCCTTCGCCATTTCGAACTTGTCGGGGTTGATGTCGATCGCGAGGATGCGGCCGGCCTTGGCCATGACCGCGCCCTGGATCGCCGACAGGCCGATGCCGCCGAGGCCGAACACGGCGACGGTCGAGCCCGGCTCGACCCTGGCGGTGTTGAGCACCGCGCCGATGCCGGTGGTGACGCCGCAGCCGAGCAGGCAGACCTTGTCGAGCGGCGCGGCGGGGTTGATCTTGGCGAGCGCGATTTCCGGCACCACGGTGTATTCGGAAAAGGTCGAGCAGCCCATGTAGTGGAAGATCGGTTTGCCGTTCTTGGAAAAGCGCCGCGTTCCGTCGGGCATGTAGCCGGTCCACACGGTGGCGGCGATCGACTGGCACAGGTTGGTCTTGGGCGAGGCGCAGTATTCGCAGTGGCCGCATTCCGGAATGTAGAGCGGGATCACGTGGTCGCCGGGTTTCAGCGTTTTGACGCCGGGCCCGCACTCCATCACGACGCAGCCGCCCTCGTGGCCGAGGATGCAGGGGAAGGCGCCTTCCGGGTCGTCGCCCGACAGCGTGAAGGCATCGGTGTGGCAGACGCCGCTGGCGACGACCTGCAGCAGCACCTCGCCTTCGCGCGGACCTTCGACATCCACTTCCTCGATAGACAGCGGCTTTTTGGGTTCCCAGGCGACGGCGGCACGTGATTTCATGGACAGGTTCCTTGGCGGATGAATACATTGTTGAGCATCAACGGGTCGATGATGCCGAACAACGGGTGTGTCAGCAACGTACGTGCGATCGGGATACTCAATGCGCGGCTCAGCCGGCCTGCTGGAGCAGCTTCTGGTAGGACGCCTCGAACAGCTGGACACCCTCGTCCTGGAGGGTGTTGCCGACGGCATCCAGGTCGATCCCCAGGCGCGCCAGTTCGGCCAGTTGCGCCTCGGCTTCGGCGATGCCTTCCTCTACCCGCAGGGCAGGCTTCCCGTGGTCGCGCAGCGCTGCGAGCGTCTTGTCGGGTAGCGTGTTGATCGTCTCGCGGGCGATCAGCGGCTCGACGTAGAGCAGATCGTTGTAGTCCGGATTCTTCACGCCGCTGCTTGCCCACAGCAGGTACTGGGGCGACGCGCCGTGCTGTGCCAGCGCGGCGAAGGCCTCGCCGTGAAAGGTATGCAGATAGGCCTGGTAGGCGAGTTTGGCCATCGCCACTGCAGTCTTGCCGCGCAGCGACAGCGCTTCCTGTGTGCCGATGGCGGCGAGCTGCGAATCGACCAGGGTGTCGACGCGCGACAGGAACAGGCTCGCCACTGCCTTGCTGCTGCGCAGGTCGGCGCCGGACTCGGCGCGCAGGGTGAGGCCGCGTATATAGGCATCGAACACCGACTGGACCTGAGCGACCGAAAACAGCAGGGTCACATTGACGTTGATGCCGAGCTGCGTCAGCGCCTCGAATGCGTTCACGCCCTCGGGCGTGCCGGGTACCTTGATCAACAGATTGGAACGGTTCACCAGCGCCCAGAGGCGATGTGCCTCTTCCACCGTGTGCGTCGTGTCGTAGGCCCAGCGTGGAGCGACCTCGAGGCTGACGTAGCCGTCCTTGCCGCTGCTGCCTTCGAACACGGGCAGAAGCAGGTCGCAGGCGGCCTGGATGTCGGGGATGACCAGTGCCTCGTAGCGACGCTCGGCGTCCGGCTCCTCGGCTTTCAGCCGCATCAGGTCGTCGGCATAGTGAGGACTGACGGCGACGGCATTGTGGAAAATGGACGGGTTCGAGGTCACGCCCGTCACGCCGTCCTCGGCGATGAGCCTGGCCAGGGTACCGTCGCGAATCAGGTCGCGCGACAGGTTGTCCAGCCAGAGACTCTGGCCCAAGGTGGCGATCTGTTGTGTGGTGTTCATTGTCGGAGCTCCTCAGGATGTCATCCCTAGAATAGAACACGCACATGACGGCAAGTTCACGGAGCCACGGCGGCCGGCTCCAGAAGCCGCGCCTGTGCTAGACTTCGGCGCATTCCTACGGCTCTTTTTCCGGTATTCCCATGTCTGGCAGCACACTTGGCAAACTGTTCTGTGTCACCGTGTTCGGCGAGTCGCACGGCCCCGCCATCGGCTGCGTGATCGACGGCTGCCCGCCCGGCATGGCGCTCAATGAGTCCGACATCCAGCACGACCTCGACCGCCGCAAGCCCGGCACCTCGCGCCACGTCACCCAGCGGCGCGAATCCGACACTGCCGAGATTCTGTCCGGCCTCTACGAGGGCAGGACCACCGGCACGCCGATCGCACTGCTGATCCGCAACGAGGACCAGCGCAGCAAGGACTACGGCAACATCGGCGAGACCTTCCGCCCCGGCCACGCCGACTACACCTACACGCAGAAATACGGCTTCCGCGATCCGCGCGGCGGCGGTCGCTCGTCCGCACGGCTCACCGCGCCCATCGTCGGCGCCGGCGCCATCGCCAAAAAATGGCTCAAGGAACAGTACGGCATCGTGGTCCGCGGCTACATGAGCGCGCTGGGTCCGGTCGACATTCCGTTCGAGTCGTGGGACGAAGTGAACAACAACGCCTTCTTCTCGCCCAGCGCCGCCATCGTGCCCGAGCTCGAAGCCTACATGGACGCGCTCAGGAAGTCGGGCGATTCGGTCGGTGCGAAGATCAGCGTGGTGGCCGAAAACGTGCCGCCCGGCTGGGGCGAGCCGCTGTACGACAAGCTCGACGCCGACCTCGCTCATGCGCTGATGGGTTTGAACGCCGTCAAGGGCGTGGAAATCGGCGACGGCATGGACGCCGCGCGGCAGAAGGGCACCGAGCACCGCGACGAAATCACGCCGGATGGCTTCCTCTCCAACCACGCCGGCGGCGTGCTGGGCGGCATCTCCAGCGGCCAGGCCGTCGTCGCCCATATCGCGATCAAGCCCACCTCGTCGATGCGGCTGCCCGGCCGCTCCATCGACCTCAACGGCCAGCCG
>JADFDN010000070.1 GCA_018262815.1 Thiobacillus sp. | reverse complement strand
GAGAATACCTTCCTGATGTACCTGCCGCGTCTGTGCGAGCACTGCCTCAACCCGACCTGCGTCGCCTCCTGCCCCTCGGGCTCGATCTACAAGCGCGAGGAGGACGGCATCGTGCTGGTCGACCAGGACAAGTGCCGCGGCTGGCGGATGTGCATCTCCGGTTGCCCCTACAAGAAGATCTATTTCAACTGGAAGTCCGGCAAGGCCGAGAAGTGCATCTTCTGCTACCCGCGCATCGAGGCCGGCCAGCCGACCGTGTGCTCGGAATCCTGTGTCGGCCGCATCCGCTACCTCGGCGTCATCTTGTATGACGCCGACCGCATCGAGGAAGCCGCCAGCGTCGCCGACGAGAAGGAACTCTACGAAGCGCAGCTGAAGATCTTCCTCGACCCCTCGGACCCGGCCGTCATCGCCGCCGCGCGCGCCGAAGGCATTCCCGAAGCCTGGCTCGACGCCGCGGTGAAGTCGCCGGTGTACAAGATGGCGATCGACTGGAAGATCGCCTTCCCGCTGCATCCGGAATACCGCACGCTGCCGATGGTGTGGTACGTGCCGCCGCTCTCTCCGATCCAGGCCGCGGCCGAGTCGGGGCAGATGGGGATGAACGGCATCATTCCCGACACCAAATCGCTGCGCATCCCGATCACCTACCTCGCCAACCTCTTGACCGGCGGCAAGGAAAAACCGGTGATCACCGCGCTCGACCGCCTGCTGGCGATGCGTGCCTACATGCGCGGCAAGTCGGTGGAAGGCAAACCCAACACCGCCGCGCTCGACCAGGTGGGTCTCTCCTCCGCGCAGGCCGACGAGATGTACCGCTATCTGGCGATCGCCAACTACGAGGACCGCTTCGTCATCCCCACGACGCACCGCGAAGAAGCCCTCAACACCTTCGAGGAGAAATCGAGCTGCGGCTTCACCTTCGGCAACGGCTGTTCGGACGGCGTCTCCAAGCCCACGCTGTTCGGCAACCGCAAAAACTCGGTCCCGGTCGACCTGTCGCAGCTGCACGCCAAGAAGAAAACCGGTTAAGGAGCCACACGATGAAAACCTTCAAAGTCATATCGATGCTGCTGATGTACCCGGAATCCGACTGGCTGGCGGCCCTGCCCGAGATGCATGCCGCGCTGCTGGACGAAGCCGGCATCAACGGCGATGCGTCCATCCGCATGGCGCCGCTGTTCGACCTGCTGCATGAAACCCGCCTCATCGCGCTGCAGGAAAACTACGTCGCCACCTTCGACCGCAATCCCTCGCATTCGCTGCACCTGTTCGAACACATCCACGGCGAATCGCGCGACCGCGGCTCGGCGATGATCGACCTGCTGAACGAATACTGGAAGTACGACTTCGACGCCAGTTCTTCCGAGTTGCCGGACTACGTGCCGCTGTTCCTCGAATTCCTCTCGCTGCTGCCGGCCGAGGAAGCCCTCGAACTGCTGGGCGACGCCGTGCACGTGCTCGCCACCATCGGCCGCAAGCTCGATGCCAACGGCAGCCCGTACGCCACCGCCTTCCAGGTGCTGGAAGCCTTGTCGCCGGTGGCGGCACAGGAGCTGGCCGAGCCCCCGGTGCGCGACATGGACGAGGCGATGGAAATGTTCGGCCCGTCGGTCGACGGCATCGAGCCCCTGCTCAAGCCGGGCCCGCAGGTGGTGCAGATGCCGGTTTCGCGCCGGCAGGCCGCTGCCTAACGCAACGCTCAGGAGGATCTGAAAATGTCTTACTCGCAATATCTTCTGTTCGGGATCTACCCGTATATCGCGCTGGCGGTGTTTTTCCTCGGCAGCCTGATCCGCTTCGACCGCGAGCAGTACACGTGGAAGAGCGATTCGTCGCAGCTGCTCAAGCGCGGCCAGCTGCGGCTGGGCAGCAACCTGTTCCACATCGGCGTGCTGTTCCTGTTCTTCGGCCATTTCTTCGGCATGCTGACGCCGCACTTCATGTACGAACCCTTCATCAGCACCGGCGCCAAGCAGATCCTCGCCATGGTGTCGGGCGGGATCGCCGGCCTGCTGGCCTTCATCGGCATCACGCTGCTGCTGCACCGCCGCCTGACCGAGCCGCGCATCCGCGCCACCTCGAAAACCAGCGACATCCTGATCCTTGTGCTGTTGTGGCTGCAGCTGCTGCTGGGTCTCGCGACCATTCCGCTGTCGGCGCAGCATCTCGACGGCAGCATGATGGTGCGGCTGGCCGAATGGGCGCAGCGCATCGTCACCTTCCGCGGCGGCGCGGTCGAACTGCTGGAGGGCGCAGGCTGGATCTTCAAGACCCACCTGTTCCTCGGCATGACGATCTTCTTCGTCTTCCCGTTCACCCGGCTGGTGCATGTGTGGAGCGGCTTTGCCGCAGCGACCTACGTGGTTCGCGCCTGGCAGCTGGTGCGTCCGCGCGGGTGAATACGTTTCGCAGGTGAATTGGCTTCCCCCCTCTCCCCAACCCTCTCCCTCGAGGGGCGAGGGGGCGAAGGCTAAGCCCAAACCGATTTAAGGAGACTGAAATGACTCATGTTGTCATCCTGGGGGCCGGCATCGCGGGCGTGACCGCGGCCTACGCCCTGAAATCCAAGCTGGGCCCGCACGACGAAGTGACGGTGGTATCGGACAAGCCCTACTTCCATTTCGTGCCTTCGAACCCCTGGGTCGCGATGGGCTGGCGCGAACGCGCCGACATCGCGTTTCCGATCGGGCCCTACCTCGAAGCGCGCGGCATCAAATTCATCCACAGCGGGGTCAGGCGCATCCAGCCCGACGTCATCCAGGTCGATCTGGAGAATGGCGACGTGCTGTTCTACGATTATCTGCTGATCGCCACCGGCGCGACCGGCATGAACGACGACATCCCCGGCATGGCCGAGCATACCCAGTCGGTGACCCACGTCGACCAGGCCGAAAAGGCGCTGGCCGCCTACCGCGAATTCGTGCGCCATCCCGGCCCCATCGTGGTCGGCGCGGCGCCGGGTGCCAGCGTGCTGGGGCCGCTCTACGAATATGCCTTCCTGATCGACGCCGACCTCAAGCGCCGCAACATCCGCGAGCGGGTGCCGATCACCCTGGTGACGCCCGAGCCCTGGCCCGGCCATCTCGGGCTCGGCGGCGAAGGCGCCAGCCGCGGCGCGGTGACCGCCGCGCTGGTCGACACCAAGATCAGCGTGATCTGCAACGCGCGCACCGTTCGCATCGACAAGGACGCCATCCAGGTCGTCGAAGTCGATGCCAGCGGCAACGAAAAGCAGACCCACACCCTGCCCTATGCCTATTCGGTGTACTGGCCGGCCTTCGGCGGCGTGCCCGGCGTGCGTTCCGCCGCGGGACTGGTCAACGAACGCGGCCTGGTGGTGGTCGACGAATATCTGCGCAACCCCGACTATCCCAATGTGTTCGCGCTGGGCGCCTGCGTGGCGCAGCCGCCGGCTGACACGACCCCGGTGCCGGTCGGCGCGCCCGACTCGGTGTACTCCATTTCCAAGGCCGGCGAGATCGCGGTGCAGAACATCCTCGCCCAGATCGTCGATGCCCCGCTGACGAGCCATGTGCCGCAGCGCGCCAAGTGGCTGACCGACATGGGCAATACCGGTGCTGCCTACCTGTCGGAACCCCAGGTTCCGCTGCGCGACATCAACTGGATGCGCCAGGGGCGCTGGGTGCACCAGGCCAAGGTCGATTTCGAGAAGTATTTCGTCAACAAGGTCCGGCTGCAGCCGTCGGGCCAGGCGCCTTCGGCGGCATCGAAGATCGCCAGCGTGATGAGCCAGGCGCTGACCCAGGCGGGCAGCGCCGCCCCGTCGGCGCCGACCCCGGTCCCGCCAGGTTCCGGCAAGCCGCTGGAAATCCGCTTGCCGCAAGATCCCTGCATCGAACTGCGCGCGCTCGCCAGGTCGCTGGGACGCGAGCCTGACGCGCTGGCCGCCGAACTGCTGGCGGCCGCGGTATCCGATGCCAAGTCCTGCCTGAACGACGCGGCGGTCGAGGCGATGGCGCTGTCGCGGCGCGAACTGCTGGTGGAAGCGCTGCCCGAACGCCAGCCCGGCGTCGAATTCCACGGCGGCGGCACCTGACCTGACCGTCGCCCGCTTGATTGCGGCGGCATAACATGCAAAGATTCATTAAACATGAATCATTGATCCATGCAGCAAAAGGAGAACCGGAAAATGGCGACCGACATGCCCGAACTCGACGCAGAAGGCTATCTGATCGAACCCGCCGATTGGAACGATGACATTGCCCGAACGCTGGCGCAAGGCGAGAACATCCAGCTCACCGACGACCACTGGGACGCCATTCGCTTCATGCGCGAGTATTACGAGGAGCACCAGATCGCAGCCGATGCGCGCTATGTCATCAAGCACCTGGGCGAACGCTACGGCCGCGAAGCGCAGAAGAAGCTGTTCGAACTGTTCCCCTACGGCTACGTCAAGCAGGCCTGCAAGATCGCCGGCATGAAACGCCCGCGCGCATGGAGCACGGGCTAGCGATGCGCAGCCTTGCTCCGCTGCTTCTCGAAAGGGCCCGATGATCGAACCCGTCGCGCTGCAGGATTTCTTTCTGACCTTCTTTTCGGCCGCCATGGTCATCCTGTGCGGCGCGCTCTACGCGCTGCTGTTCGCCTACGCGCGCGTCCGCCGGCGTCAGCGCCTGATGCCGCTGGCCTATCTCGCCTATCTCGGCCTGGTGGCGTCGGTGCTGGTGCTGGCCATGGCGGCCAATCTGTTCGCAACCGGCTTCTGGACCTTCATCGTCATGCTCATGCTCATCGGGTATCTGCTGGCGCCGCATGCCATCTGGCATCTGTGCGTCGGCACCCATGCGCACGATCACCCCGATCAGGAATCCGGGCCATATCAAAAACAGTCTTAACCAGGGAGGGTTGGCCATGTCACACACAGAATGGTGGGCCTCCGAGTCCTTCTGGCGCAAAACCGCCATCTGGGTCACGGCAGGCTCCTTCGTCGCACTCATCTTCCTCACGCTGGACAGCATGTCCGCGATCACGGCCGGCAGCACGCGGGTGCCGGCCTACTCGGTCATCAACCACCGCATCGACTACGTCTTCGACGAGAAGCGCAATTTCCAGGTGCCCGTCATCGGCGTCGAGGAACCGCTGTTCGACCAGACGCTGACCGAAGCCGAAGCCGAAGCGCTGGTCAGCCGAGGCAAGCTCACCACCCAGGCGAAGAACTGCATGAACTGCCACACCCTGCTCGGCAACGGCGCCTACTACGCACCCGACCTCACCAAGGCCTGGCTCGATCCGTCCTGGGGATCGAAGGACGTGCGCGAGCAGATGATGGTCGACTTCCTGATGAACCCGCAGGACCGGCTGCACAACGGGCTCGGCCGGCGCATGCCGAATCTGGGCATCACCGAGGGCGAGGCCCGCGCGACCGTGGCCTTCCTGAAGTGGATGGCCTCCATCGACACCAACGGCTTCCCCGCCAATTTCACGCCGATCGACCAGTCCGACCCGCCTGCGGACGACGCGTCCGCAGCGAACGGTTCCCCGATCCCACAGCAAGGAGGCTGACATGGCGATGCCCGGAACGCTCGACAGCGCAAACCTCAACGGCGGCCAGAAGCTGGCGGTCAAATACTTCACCGTCGCGCTGGCCCTGTTCGGCGCGCAGATCGTGTTCGGCCTCTTGGCCGGCATCCAGTACCTGAAGCCCGATTTCCTCTACGGCGTGCTCGACTTCAGCGTCAACCGCATGGTGCACATCAATGCACTGGTGGTGTGGCTGCTGTTCGGCTTCATCGGATCGAGCTACTGGCTGCTCGAAGACGAGGCCGGCATTCCTGTGGTGGGGCTCAGGCTCGGCAACCTGGTCTTCTGGGTCTTCACGCTGGCGGTCGCGGTCGTGGTGGTGGTCTACCTGCTGGTGCAGATCGGCCCCGGCGACCATTCCACGCTGTGGCTGATCAACGAGGGCCGCGAATACATCGAGGCGCCGCGCTGGGCCGACATCGGCATCGTGGCCTGCGTGCTGGCGTTCTTCTTCAACGTCGCCGCCACCTTCGCCAAGGGCCGCTACACCGGCATCGGCGGCGTGCTGGTGCTGGACCTGATCGCGCTGTTCGGCATCTACCTCGCCGGCATGTTCTACACCCCCAACATTTCTGTCGACCAGTACTGGTGGTGGTGGGTGATCCACCTGTGGGTGGAAGCGACCTGGGAAGTGCTGGTCGGCTGCCTGATGGCCTACGGCCTGATGCAGACCCTGGGCGTGCGCCGCAAGATCGTCGAGACCTGGCTCTACATCGAGGTCGCGCTGATGTTCGGCTCCGGCATCCTCGGCCTCGGCCACCACTACTTCTGGATCGGCACGCCGGAATACTGGTTCACCATCGGCGGCTTTTTCTCCGCGCTGGAGCCGATCCCGCTGGTGGCCATGGTGGTGCATTCGGTGTTCGACTCCGGCACCCACAACATGAAGAACAACAACCATCCGGCGCTCGCCTGGATCATCGCCCACGCCTTCGGCAACTTCTTCGGCGCCGGCGTGTGGGGCTTCATGCATACCCTGCCGCAGATCAACCTCTACACCCACGGCACCCAGTGGTCCGCGTCGCACGGCCACTTCGCCTTCTTCGGCGCCTATGCCACGCTGGTCATCGCCTTCTTCTACCTGGCCCTGCAGAAATGGCGCGGCAACGTATGGATGAGCGGGGGCCTCGCCGGGGCATGGCGCTGGAAGTGGGCGCTGGGACTGCTCAACCTCGGCATGGTCGGCATGGTCATGGCGATGCTCGTCGCCGGCTACGAACAGTCGCAGATCGAGCGTGCCATCGAAGGCTCGTCCTGGGTCGGCTATTTCGTCGCCCAGGCGCATCCCTGGTTCGTCCAGGGCATGTGGTGGCGCCAGGTGTTCGGCTGGATGTTCGCGGCCGGCTTCGTGCTGCTGGTCTGGGACCTGCTGACCCTCGGCCGCGGCGAGCGGCGCCCGGCGCAGGCCCACAGCGAGTCGGCTCCGCGCTGATCCGACTGCACGGGCCGTGCGGTCCGCTTTTTTTACTTTTCGAATAAGAACTTATGGGAATTTCATTGCACAACATCGAGACCGCGCACACGCCGCCGCCCGGCGGCTGGGCGCCCTTCGCCCTCGGCTTCCGGCCTTTTTTCCTCTCCGCGGGCATCTATGCCGTGCTGATGATGGCGCTGTGGCTGCTGGTGCTGCGCGGCAGCCTCGACGTCGGCGGCGTGGCGCCGCTCGTCTGGCACGGCCATGAAATGCTGTTCGGCTTCGCGGTGGCGGTGATCGCCGGCTTCCTGCTCACCGCGGCGCAGAACTGGACCGGCATCCGCACGCCGTCCGGCCCGCCGCTCGCCGCGCTGTTCGTGCTGTGGCTGGCCGGGCGACTGGGCTTTCTGGTTCCGGGCCTGCCACCGGTCTGGATCGCGGCCATCGACCTCGCCTTCCTGCCGGTGCTGGCGCTGACCCTGGCCTGGCCGATCATGAAGGCCGGACAGCTGCACAACTATCCCTTCCCCGTCATGCTGCTGGTGCTCGCCGCCGCCAACGGGCTGGTGCATGCCGAGGCTCTCGGCTGGATCGCCGGCAGCGCCAGCCTCGGCCTGCATCTGGCCGCGTATGTGATCGTGGTGATGATCACGGTGATGGGCGGGCGGGTGATTCCCAGCTTCACCGACAACAAGCTGCGCACCCGCGCACGGCGCTGGAAGGCGATCGAAATCCTGGTGCCGGCGTCCACCCTGGCCGCCCTGGTCGCAGCCCTGCTCGCGCCCGTGTCACCGCTCACCGCCCTGCTTGCCGCGCTCGCCGCGGCCACGCATGGCATTCGTCTTGCCGGTTGGTACACCGGCAAGTTCTGGTCGGTGCCGCTGTTGTGGATCCTGCATCTGGGCTACGCCTGGATCGCGATCGGCTTTGCGCTGCTCGCGCTGTCGGCGGCAGGACTGGCGGCTGCGGCCGGCAGCGCGCTGCACGCCTTCACCGCCGGCGGCATCGGCGTGCTGACGCTGGGCATGATGGCGCGCGTCTCGCTCGGCCACAGCGGCCGCATGCTGGAACCGGCGCCGCTAATGACCTGGGCCTTCGTCGCGGTCAATCTCGCCGCGCTGATCCGCGTCGCCGTGCCGCTGCTTTTCCCTGGGCTCTACACGCAGGGCATGACCGTCTCCGGCGTGCTGTGGATGGTCGCGTTCGGCCTGTTCGCCGCGATCTACACGCCCTTCCTGCTGCGTCCGCGGGTCGACGGCAAACCCGGCTGAATGTCCCGCCTGTCGGAACGCGTCCACACCTTCGGCCGCGCCATGCTGGAACGGCACGGCGAGCGGGTGCACAAGATCGCGCTCGACGCCGGCTTCACCTGCCCCAATCGCGACGGCAGCAAGGGCATCGGCGGCTGCACCTTCTGCAACAACCAATCCTTCTCGCCGGGCGCCCGCGATCCGGTTCCGCTGGCCGCGCAGTTCGACCGCGCGCGCGGTCGCATCGCTCACGGCACCGGCGCGCGCCGCTTCATCGCCTATTTCCAGGCCTACACCAACACCTACGCCCATGTGGACGAACTGCGCGCGCTCTATGACGCGGCACTGGAAGCGCCCGACGTGATCGGGCTGTCGATCGGCACCCGGCCCGACTGCGTGCCGCCGCTGGTGCTCGACCTGCTGGCCGAGTACCAGCAACGCGGCCACGAGGTGTGGCTGGAGCTCGGCCTGCAGTCCGCCTTCGATGCCACGCTCGCCCGCGTCAACCGCGGCCACGGCTTCGCCGAATACGAAGAAGCGACCCGGGCGGCGCGCTCGCGCGGCATTCCGGTGTGCTGCCACCTGATCGTCGGCCTGCCGGGCGAGGACGCCTCGCACAGCCACACCAGCCTCGACCGCGTGCTCGAGGTCGGCGTCGACGGTCTGAAGCTGCACCCGCTGCACGTGGTCAAGCACACCCGGCTCGCCATCGACTGGAAGCGCGGCGGCTACGGCCCGCTGGCCGAGGCCGATTACGTGCGCATCGCCGCCGACCTGATCGAACGCACGCCGTGGGACATCGTGTATCACCGCGTCACCGGCACGGCTTCGCCCGACATCCTGCTGGCGCCCGCGTGGTGCGCCAAGAAGTGGGACATCCTGAACGGCATCGCCGACGAGCTGGAGCGGCGCGGCAGCCGCCAGGGTTCGCGGGCGGGTCACGCGATCAAGGTGCACAGCCATGCCGCTTGACCTGATCTGCCCGGCCGGCAGCCTGGTGTCGCTCAAGGCCGCCGTCGACCAGGGCGCCGACGCCGTCTACATGGGCTTTCGCGACAATACCAATGCGCGCGCGTTTCCCGGTCTCAATTTCGACGAGGCGCAGGCGGCCGAGGGCCTGCGCTACGCGCATGATCGCGGCCGCCGCGTGCTGCTCGCGCTCAACACCTATCCGCAGCCGGACAGCTGGAGCCGCTGGACCGGTGCGGTCGACCGCGCGGCGAAGCTCGGCATGGACGCGGTCATCCTCGCCGACGCCGGCCTGATGCGCTACGCGGTGAAGAACCATCCGCAGCTTCGCCTGCATCTCTCGGTGCAGGGTTCGGCCACCAGCTACGAAGCGGTGAATTTCTACCGCGAGCATTTCGGCATCCAGCGCGCCGTATTGCCGCGCGTGCTGTCGCTGCCGCAGGTGGAAAACGTGGTGAAGCACACCGACGTCGAGATCGAGCTGTTCGGCTTCGGCGGCCTGTGCGTGATGGTCGAAGGGCGCTGCCTCTTGTCCTCCTACTGCACCGGCGAATCGCCCAATTCGGCGGGCGTGTGCTCGCCGGCGAAAGCGGTGCAGTGGACCGAGACCCCGACCGGTCTGGAGTCGCGCCTCAACGGCGTGCTGCTCGACCGTTACGGCAAGAACGAGAAAGCCGGCTACCCGACGCTGTGCAAGGGCCGCTTCGAGGTCGGCGGCGAAACCTATTACGCCATCGAAGAACCCACCAGCCTCAACACCCTCGACCTCTTGCCCGAGATGCTGAAAATCGGCATTGCCGCGATCAAGATCGAAGGCCGCCAGCGCAGTCCGGCCTACGTCGCGCAGGTCACCAAAGTGTGGCGCGCCGCCATCGACGCGGTGAAGAAAAACGCCGACGCCTTCAGACCCACGCCCGCCTGGCAGGCCGAATTGAACAAATTATCCGAAGGCCAGAGCCACACGCTCGGCGCCTACCACCGCCCATGGAAATGATCGGCAAGGCGCCCGCTGCTTTTCCCTTGAATCTTGTAACTTGAATATTGAATCTTGCTTCTTGAAATGAATTTGAGTCTCGGCCCCCTCCTCTACTACTGGTCGCGCGACGACGTCATCGCCTTCTACGACGAGGCGAAACGCTGGCCGGTGGCGCGGGTGTATCTGGGCGAGAGCGTCTGTTCGCGCCGCCATCTGCTGCGCCTGCCGGACTGGCTGGAACTGGCCGAGCAGCTCGCCGCCGCCGGCAAGGAGGTGGTGCTGTCCAGCCAGACGCTGATCGAATCCGAGTCCGACCTCAAGGCGCTGCGCCGCATCGTTTCCGATGGCCGTTTCCGGGTCGAGGCCAACGAATGGGGGGCCGTGCGCCTGCTGTCCGAAGCCGGCGCGCCCTTCGTCGCCGGCCCCACGCTCAATGTCTACAATCCCGAGACGCTCGACGTGCTGACCGGGCTGGGCGCGCGGCGCTGGCTGCCGCCGGTGGAAATGTCGCATGCCACGCTGGCCGCGCTGCTCGAACGCGCGCCGGCCGCGATGGAAACCGAAGTGTTCGCCTATGGCAAACTACCCCTGGCGTACTCCGCGCGCTGCTTCACCGCGCGCCACTAGGGGAGCCCGCAGAATTCGGAAAAAATCGTACGCTAAGCCGCGCCATGTGCTTGCGCGCGAGCGCTCTCAAGAGGATGGTTCCTCGTACTTCCGAAAAGCGCGCCAAAGCACAACGTCATAGACGACCTTGAGTAGGCCGCAGGCCACCAGCGGCGCCGCCAGCCAGCCGGCGGCGAATAGGGCGCCGCCAATGGCGGGGCTCGCTGCGGCAGCGAGGCTCCTGGGAACGGCGGTGAAGCTCGCCGCCGCGGCGCGCTCGGCCGGCGTCACCACGGCCATGACGAAGGCCGAGCGCGTCGGCACGTCCATCTGCGACAGGGCGCTGCGCAGGAACAGCAGCGCGAGCGTCACCGGCAGACTGTCGGCGAAGGCGGCGAGGATCAGACAGATGCTCGACGGGATGTGGGTGAACACCATCGTGTTGACGAGGCCGATGTGGCGCGCCACCCAGGGGGCGGCGAGTTGCGAACCGGCCGAAAGGAGTCCGGCCCAGAAGAAGAACTGTCCGGCGGCGGCGAGCGAGAGGTCGAAGCGCTCGAACAGCCACAGCGCCAGCAGCGTATGCACCAGCAGCCCGCCAGCGAAGGCGTCGACCGAGAACAGCGCCGCCAGTTTGATCACGATGCCGCGCGAAGGCCCCAGTGGTGCGGGCGGCGCCGCCTGCGCATGGACCGGGTGGTTCGGCAGTGTGCGGTAAAGAAAGTAGATCGCCACGCCAATGAGCCCATAGGCGACGAACATGAAGCGCAACGCGTCGAGCTGGGCCATGCCGGCATCCGTCAGGACTTGCGGGATGGCCGTCGCCAGCGAGCCAGCGGCGGCGCACAAGGCGCCGACGAAGGTGTAGCGCGCGAAGAGGAAGGTGCGCGCCTCGCCCTGCGCCGCCTCCGCCAGCCGGGCATGTTCCAGTGGCAGGAAGACACTGACGTCGCCGGCACTGGGGTTCATCGTGCCGACGAAGGCGACAATCAGCAGCGGCCAGAAGTTGCCAACGCCACCCAGGCCGGCCAGCAGCAGACCGGTGGCGGCCATCAGCCAAGCGGCGGCGAGGAGCAGCCGGCGCTGCGGGAAGCGATGGCCCCACTGGCCGACCGCCAGGGTCGCCAGCGCCGAGCCGAACAGGGTGGCGCTGCTGATCAGTCCGACTTCCCACGTGCCCAGCCCCAAGGCCAGCAGATAGACCGGCAGCAGGATGGCGACATAACCGTCGGTGAAGGCGCGCAGCGCCCGGCCGGCGAGCAGCAGGCGCGCCTCGGGCGCGGCCCCGGCGGGCAGCAGCATCACTTCAGCCCGAGCAGCGCGCGATCTTCTTCAGGGGCGTGGCGGCGCACCAGGCGTAGAGCGCGTCGTACATCACCATGCCTGCCTTCAGCATCTCGTGGTCGTCGGCGAAGTTGAGCGACAGCCCTTTCGAGATGGCCAGCAGGCCGGCCGCCTCCTTCGCGAGCTGGGGCTGGCCGCAGTCGGCGGCGCGCACGATCAGCGCCAGCTTGTTCAGGGCCGGGTCAATGAGCTGATACTTCTCGATGAAGGCGTCGAAGCTGCAGCGGTCGTCGTGGTGGCCGAGCTCGACATTCGGCACGTCATAGGGGATCGCGTCGGTGTCGGCGGCGAGGCGCATCACGTCGCCGGCCGGCACGTAGAGGAACTCGGGGGCCTCGTCGATGAAGCGCGCCACCAGCCAGGGGCAGGCGATGCGGTCGATCTTGGGCCGTTCGCGGGTGATCCATTTCATGCTCCGCCCTCCACATTGGCAAGTACAGCCTCGGCCGCCGTCCAGGACAGGTTCTGCATGAAGGCGTCCACATAGGCCCCGGCCTTGGCGCCGAAGTCCATGTGGTAGCTGTGCTCATACATGTCGAGGGCGACGAGAGGCGTGGCCCCGGCCAAGTTGTGGGCGTGGTCGGCGGCCCAGGCGTTCACGAGACG
>JADFDN010000006.1 GCA_018262815.1 Thiobacillus sp. | reverse complement strand
GAAGCCGCGCGGGTCGCGTGCCGTATCCGCAGAGCCGAGTTCGCCCGCCACGGTGGAAAAGCGCGCGAAGAGATCGCAGCTGTTGCCGACTTTGGAGAAGAGCCTGGCGCGGGTGTATTTCGAAATGTCGCCGGTTACCTTGAACGTACCGTAGGCGCCTGCGCCCTTGGCATGGACGACGCGTTCGGGAACGCGCTCGCGGTTGAAGTGCGCCATTTTCTCCATCAGATGATGGTCCTGCATCAGCACCGGGCCACGCGGGCCGGCGGTCATCGAATTCTGATTGTCGGCGACCACATTGCCGGCGGCGGTGGTCATGAAGGGGCAGGCGTCAGACATTTCGTTTCTCCTTGGATGGCGCGCCCGGGCGGCGCAATGAATGCATTTAAGGCCACCATCGTTTATTTATCCAATGAATTGTTTAGAATGAATCAATTGATAAAATCTACCGAGCAGACATGACCCTGCAGGAACTGAAATATCTGGTGGCACTGGCGGATCACGGTCACTTCGGCCGCGCGGCCGAGGCCTGCTTCATCACCCAGTCGACGCTGTCGACCCAGATCAAGAAGCTGGAGGATTTCCTCGGCGTGACGCTGTTCGACCGCAGCCTGAAACGGGTCACCCCGACCCCCATCGGCAAGGAAATCCTGCAGGCGGCGCGCAACATCGTCGAAGAGGCCGAGCGCATCCGGGAGCTGGCCAAGCACGCGCAGGATCCAATGGCCCGCACGCTCCATCTCGGCGTGATCCCCACTCTCGGTCCCTACTATCTGCCGCATGCCCTGACCCTGGTGCACAGGAAACATCCCGACCTGCGTCTGCTGCTGCGCGAGGAAATGACGCCGCAAATCCTCGAACACCTGACCGACGGCAAGCTCGATGCCGGCCTGCTGGCGTTGCCTGTCGCCGACGACAGCCTGCGCGTCGAGCCGCTGTTCTACGAACCGTTTTTCGCTGCGCTGCCGGCCGGGCATGCGCTGGCCAGCCGCGACACGCTGAAGGTCTCCGACATCATGGCCGAGAAACTGCTGCTGCTGGATGAAGGCCACTGCCTGCGCGACCAGGCGCTCGACGTCTGCGGGAGCGGCTCGCGCGGCCGCGAGGAGGTGCGTGCCACCAGCCTGGAAACGCTGCGCCAGATGGTCGCCATGGGGCTGGGGCTGACGCTGCTGCCGGCGCTGGCGGTGGACGCGGCCCCGCGCGCGAACAAGAAGGCAGTCGAAATCCGGCCCTTCAAGGCGCCGGCGCCCGGGCGCACCATCGCCCTGGTGTGGCGCAAGCGTGCACCGTTTCCCGAAACCTTCGAGCACCTGGCACAGACGCTGAAAAGCACTCTGCCCAGCGAGGTGGAGCCCGTCTGATGTCCGATCTCAACGACCCGCGCGTCTTTTTCGCCGCCGAGCGCACATTGATGGCGTGGAACCGCACCGGTCTCACGCTGATGGCCTTTGGTTTCGTGCTGGAACGCTTTGGCCTGTTTCTGCATGTGCTGCGTCAGGATCCCACTCATGCGGGACGCGACCTGTCGTTCTGGATCGGCATCGCGTTCATCGCCCTGGCCCTGTTGGTCATCGGCTTTTCCATCGTACAGTTCCGGCGCGTGCTGAAGACGCTCAAGCCCGTCGAAATCCCCGCGCGCTATTGCACCTGGCCGGGCATCGCGATGAATCTGTCGGTTGTCGTGCTGGGTATCGCGCTGCTGGCGTACCTGTTTTCCGAGCTCTGATTCGCGGCGCCTTTTCGCGCGTTTTGAGCCCGGATTGAGGTCAGGTCGCAGGCATGAAAAAGCCCCGCCGGCTTACGCCAGCGGGGCTCGATTTCCCGCCGTCCAGCTGACGACGGCGGGTGGAGTCCCTGTCAGGACCGCCTCATTCAGTCATTGTCATGACCTTTGTGATGGCCGTAGTGGTGGCCGTGGTCGCCCTTCGTCTTCTGGCAAGGCGTGGTGATCATGATGGTGCGATCGACCTTGCTGGAAGGGTGCTGCACGTTGATGTAGGCAGTGTTCGACTTGAAGGGGTCGAAGTACAGACCGGTGCTTTCCGCGCCGACGGTCGACAGGCTCGCCCACTTGCCGACAGCTTCGGCGACGCCGTCATTGTTCTCGTCCTTGGCGAACCAGACGTCTTCGATGCCGCCCGGCTGGTCTTCGACGATGTAGATGTTGCCGTCGGCGTCGATCGCCAGGTTGTCCGGGCTGGTGAACTGGGTGCCGACGGGCGCGCCGGTGGCCATGTCCAGCGTGTCGCGGCTGGCGAACAGCTTGACCGTGTCGCTGCGCAGGTCGATCGAGAACACCTTGTTGTTGGTGGTGGTGGCCACGAACAGCATCTGCTTGCCGTTCTTCAGGGTCTTGATCTCCAGATCTTCGGGACGGTCGAAGTTGGTGCCGAGGAAGGCCGGCAGGTTCGGGGTGGCGCGGCCGTCGATCGCGGTCAGGCCGTTGGGGTCGGTGACGACCACGGCGCCCGGCAGGGCCACGCCGTTGTTGTCGGTCAGCGGAATCCAGGTGGCGGCGCCGGTGGCCTCTTCAACCGTGCCGTCGCCCACGCGCAGCACGAAGGTCTGGCCGGCGGCGAAGAAGTCGTCGCCGTTGTCGGCATGCGGGTTGGCCG
Source organism: Thiobacillus sp. (assembly GCA_018262815.1). Classification (GTDB taxonomy): domain Bacteria; phylum Pseudomonadota; class Gammaproteobacteria; order Burkholderiales; family Thiobacillaceae; genus Thiobacillus. The sequence goes on along the minus strand of JADFDN010000006.1, from coordinate 45,148 downwards.
AGGTGAACTTGAAGATGTGGCTGTCGTTGCGCTCGTCGATGAAGTACAGGTTGTTCTTCTTGTCGAACGCCAGGCCTTCGTGCGACACGCGCGGCAGGATGTCGCGGTGCTTGATCACGATGTCGGCGGGGGCGGCCAACGGATTGACCACTTCGAACAGGCGGCCATAGTGGCTCGTGGGGACGGCAGCCGGGTCGCTCCAGGACTCTTCGGCGGTCAGGAAGCTGCCCCAGGGGGTCCAGCGCGAGGCGTCGAAGGACTTGTGGCTGTCCAGCGCGGGGGAAGCGGCCGGGCTGTGCCAGATGGTCTCGGTCTGCATGGTGCGCAGATCGGTGCGCTGGATGCCGGCCTGGCCGGTCTCGAACACGGTGAACAGGAAGCGGCCGGCTTCGGGGCCGTTCTCGTTCACGGTGTGCATGTCCCAGTTGCCGCTGTCGAAGCGCGTGGCCTGGGTGACGTCGCGTGCTGCGATGGTCATCTGGCTGAAGTGCGGCGAGGACAGTTTGTAAGGCGCAGATTCGGGCAGCGTGCCGGCACCGACGTCGCCGACCAAGGGCGTGAAGTCTTCGAAGGAGGTGCCGCCGGCGAAGGCCGTGGAGCCGGCCAGGACCAGGCCGATTGCGAGCGAGAGTTTCTTGAGCATCATGGAAGTTTTCCCTTTGAAAGCATGAATGGAGGTTGTGCCGGTCGGCAGCGTTTTCTGGTTTCCCGCCACGCCACACTCAGTCGACCCGGTACGCGAGGCATCCTATCGATCCCTTGTGTCATGCATATTTCAGCCAGCAAGGATATATCTGGTTCTTCCAGCTCATGCCTGCGCCGCCGGCCAGACAGGGCGTGCCCGCCCAATTTCCCGGCGCGTGCGAAGCCGGAACTCGCATACGCGCTGCACAGTCGGATTTGAGACTCGCTTACAATCGCTTTACCTTGAAACCCATCCCGTATCGTCTCCTGTTGTGCGCATCGCTTGCGCTATGGCCGTCGTGGGGCCATGGCGCCGCGCTCGTTCTGCCTGAGCGTCCCGGTGCGTTCTGGCTGCAGCTCGATGCGCTGCCTGAACTGGCGCGGCCGACGGTCGAGCGGGCGGACGCCATTCGCTTCGACAGCCTGGCCGCGCTGACCGAGCATGCGCTGCGCGAGCGTGCGGAATCGCGTGCCGCCTGGCTCGGCATCCAGGCCGAAGCGGCACGGCTGGATGTCGCCACCGCTGCGAACTGGCCCTCCCTCACCGGACAATTCAATTTCACCCGCAGCCGTGCCTTGTCGAGTTCCGGTTCGCCCGTCCCCACCCTGCATCGCTACGGCCCCAGCCTGAGCCTCGCCTATGTGCTGTACGACTTCGGTGCGCGTGCAGCCAGCATCGACACCCAGCGCTACCAGCTCATCGCCAGCCTGCTGAACGGCAATCGCACCCTGCAGAATACGATCGCCGAGGTCGAGACCGCCTATTACGCCGTGCTCGCCGCACGCGCAGTGGTGGCAGCACAGGCACAGCAGGAGACCGCCTTGCGCTCCAGCCTCGATGCGGTCGAGGTGCGGTTGCGCGGCGGGCTGGCTGCGCGCGCCGATCAATTGCGTGCGCGCGCCGCCTCGAGCGAAGCGACGCTGGCGCGCCAGGCAGCCGAGCGTGACCTGGCGAAGGCCGAGGCCACGCTGAAGCAGGCAGCAGGAATCGCCCAGACGCAGACGCTGGTGCTCGCCTGGGAGGGCATGCCGCCCACCCCGCTGGACGCCGCCGTCCTGCTGGCCGACCTGCTCGCCGAAGCCGAGCGCCAGCGTCCCGATCTGCGTGCGCTGCAGGCGGCGGCGGCGAGCGCCCGCTCTGAGGCCGAACGCGCGCGCGCCGCGCGCTGGCCCAGCCTGTCGCTCACCGCCAACACCGGGCGTACCTTTTTTCTGGAAGACGAACGGACGCCGTCCACCTCATACAGCGTGGGCGTGAACCTGTCGGTGCCGCTTTTCGACGGCGGCCGGCTGGCGGCGCAGGCGCGCGCCGCCGAGCGCGATGCCGAGCGCCTGCAGGCCGAGGCCGACAGCCAGCGTAGCCAGGTGGCCCTGGCGGTGGCCGAGGCGTATCACGACGTGCGCCATGCGCAGACGCAGCGCGAAGGCGTGGCGACGCAGTTCGACAGCGCCAGCGAATCGGCGCGTGCAGCCGAGGCGCGCTATGGCGCAGGCGTCGGCAGCCTGCTCGAACTGCTGACCGCCCAGGCCGACCTGGCGCGCGCGCGCCAGGCGCAGGCGCAGGCCGACAGCGACTGGCTGGCCGCATTTTCCCGTTTGAATCACGCGCTGGGCCGTTTGCCCCTCGTCACGTCCGCGAACCCACCATGAAACTGCGCATTCTTCTCCTCGTCATCGTGCTCGCCCTGGTCGCCGGCGTGGTGTACCGCATCCAGAACCAGCAGACTGGCGATGCTCGCAAGGGCAGCGGAGACCGCGCCCTCAGCGTGAAAACCGTGCCGGTGGCGGTACGTGATTTTCCGCGGGTGATCGATCTGCCCGGCACGCTGGAAGCGGCCCAGCAGGTCGCCGTCGTCGCCCAGGTGAGCGGTACGGTACTGAAGCAGCACGTGCAGGAAGGCGATGCCGTGCGCGCCGGGCAGCTGCTGTTCAGCCTGGATGCGCGTCCTGCCCAGGCGCGCATTGCGCAGAGTCAGGCCGTCCTGACCGGCGCACGCGCCGAGACCGCCGAGGCGGAGAAGAAACTGGAACGCCTGGCGCCGCTGATGCAGTCGGGCTACATCAGCCGCCAGGAATTCGACGACGCCCAGGTGGCGCTGGAGACCGCGCGTGCGCGCGCCGGCACGGCCCGCGCCGAGATGGAGTCGGCGCGACTCGATGTGGAGTATGCGCAGATCCGCGCGCCGATCGCCGGGCGCGTCGGTCGCATCGATATACGCGCGGGCAGTCTGGTGCAGGCGGGCGGCGAACCGCTGACCACGCTGATCGCGCCCGGCGCACTCGACGTGCGTGCCAGCGTGGCGCAGCAGGACTGGCCGGAACTGGCGGCGGCCCGTGCACGGGGCAAGGTGACGGCCGAGGTTTTCCCTGACGTGGAGCGCTCGGTGCAGGCGCAGGGCGAACTGGTGTTCGTCGATTCTCAGATCGACGCCGCCACCGGCGCGGTGCCGATCAAGGTGCGGCTGAAGGCGTCGCCGCCTGCCCTGCTGTCGGGGCAGGGCGTGCGGGTGCGCCTGCTGCTGGGCGTCCTGCCGGATGCCCGGGTGGTGCCCGAGGCGGCGCTGCAGCATGCGCAGGAAGGCGCTTATGTTTACGTCGTGCGCGACGGCAAGGCGGTGATTCAGCAAGTCGAACTGATACGCAGCCTCGATGGCGAGCAGATGGTGGAGGGCGACCTGCGCGCCGGCGAGCCGGTGCTGGTCGAGATTCCGCAGCGGCTCAAGGCGGGCAACCCGGTCACGCTCGAAAGCGCGCGCCGATGAATCTGTCGCGCCTTTTCATCGAACGCCCGGTTGCCACGCTGATGCTGGTGCTGGCGATGGCGCTGTTCGGCGCGCTCGCCTACACCCAGCTGCCGGTGAACGATCTGCCGCAGGTGGATTTTCCCACGCTGCGCATCAGCGCCTCGTTGCCCGGTGCCAACCCGGAAACCATGGGCAACACCGTGGCGACGCCGCTGGAACGGCAGCTGGCGACGGTGGCCGGGATCGAATCGATGAGCTCGCAGTCGAGCCAGGGCTCGACCAGCATCACCCTGCAGTTCGAACTCGGGCGCGACATCGACGCCGCCGCGCAGGACGTCCAGACCGCGATCGCGCAGGCGGCGCGCAACCTGCCGCAGGGCATGGACCCGCCGCAGCTGCGAAAGATCAACCCGGCGGATTCGCCCATCCTGTATCTGGCGCTGTCGGCCGAGCGCCTGCCCCTGACCGAGCTCGACGCCATCGCCGATTCGCGCGTGGCGCAGCGGCTGTCCAGCCTGTCCGGGGTGGCGCAGGTGCTGGTGTTCGGCTCGCAGAAATACGCGCTGCGGCTGTATCTCGACCCCGCCAAATTGCAGGCGCGCGGGCTCACCTTTGCCGACGTCATCCAGAAGGTGCAGACGGCCAACGCCAACCTGCCGTCCGGCACGCTCGACGGCGCCACCCGCGCCTACACGGTGAAGGCGCCGGTGGCGCTCGCCAACGCCAGGGATTTCGGCGACATCATCGTCGCCTACCACGACGGCACCGCGCTCCGGGTGAAGGACCTCGGCCGCGCCGAGGACGGCGTCGAGGACGACAAGCGCCGCACCTGGTACAACGGCACCCGCGCCATCGTGCTGGCGGTGCAGCGCCAGCCGGGCGCGAACACGGTCGAGGTCGCCGAGCGCATCCGCGCGATGCTGCCGCAGATCGAGGAAGAACTGCCGGACGGCGTCGCCCTGCAGGTGCATTCCGACCGCTCGCGCTTCGTCCGGGATTCGCTGCACGAAGTCAATTTCACGCTGATCCTCGCGCTGGCCCTGGTGATCCTCGTCATCTTCGCCTTCCTGCACAACCTGCGTGCCACGCTGATCGCGGCGCTGGTGCTGCCGAGCTCGCTGCTCGGCACCTTCGCCTTCATGCACCTGCTGGGCTACAGCCTCAACAACCTGTCGCTGATGGCGATCACGCTGGCGATCGGTTTCGTCGTCGACGACGCGGTGGTGGTGATCGAGAACATCGCGCGCCACCTCGACATGGGCAAGACCCGCCTGCAGGCTGCGCTCGACGGTGCACAGGAGATCGGCTTCACCGTGCTGTCGATGACGATCTCGCTCGCCGCCGTGTTCCTGCCGATCCTTTTCATGGGCGGTATGATCGGGCGGCTGTTCCAGGAATTCGCGGTTAGCATCGGCGTCGCCGTGCTGCTGTCCGGCGTGGTGGCGCTGACGCTCACGCCGATGCTGTGCGCGCGCGGCCTGGTGCACGAACCGCTCAACAATCCGCTGTCGCGCGCCTTCGACGCCGGCTTCAACCGCTTCCGCCGCTTTTATGGCGATACCCTGCGGGCGTCGATGCGCCATCGCGGCGCCATGCTGCTGTTTTCGGTCGCGGTGCTGGGGGCGATGGTCTGGCTGGCCGGCCAGGTCAAACAGGGCTTCATCCCGCGGGTCGACTCCGGCATGATCTTCGCCAGCGTGCAATATCCGGAAGGCATCCCGTTCGAAGAGCTGTCGACGCGCCAGCAGCAGCTCGCATCCATCGTCCAGCAGCACCCGGCGGTCGAAGGCATGATGTCCTCGGCCGGACAGGGCGGCGGCGGCGTCACCGGCGGCAACGTCGGACGGCTGGTGATCCGCCTGACGCCGCGAAATACGCGGCCCGGCGCGGACGAGGTCATCGAAGAGCTGCGCGCGGCGACGCGCAGGATCGGCGGCATCAATGTCACGTATCAAAACCCGGCATCGATCAACGTCGGCGCACTGGTGTCCAGCAGCGACTATCAGCTGACCCTTACCGCAGGGGATTTCGACGTGCTGAAATCGGCTTCCGCCGCGGTCGAAAAGCGGCTAGAGTCGGTACCGCTGATCGAGGACGTCAACAGCAACCTCGAATTGCGCAATCCCGAACTGCGCGTCAGCCTCGATCCGATCGAGGCGGCTCGCCTCGGCATCACTGCGCAGCAGGTGCAGCAGACCCTGTACGACGCACTGGGGGGACGCCGCATCAGCGAAATCTACGGCGCCAGCGACCAGTATGTGGTGAGCATCAAGGCGCTGCCCGAAGCGCAGCTGAACCCGGCGGTCATCGGCCAGCTTCCCCTGAAAACCGCGTCGGGCGGACTCACGCGGCTGGACGCGGTGGCCCGGGTGGAAGCGGGCGTCGGCCCGATCGCGGTGCACCATTACGGCCAGCAGCCCGCCGTCACCCTGTCGTTCAACCTCGCACCCGGCGCCTCGCTCGATGCCGCGCTGGGCAGCGCGCTGGAGGCGGCGCGGGAAGTGGCGCCGGCGGAGGTGGCGCTGCAGCTCACCGGCGCCGCGCAGAAGTTCCAGGAGTCGACGGTGCAGTTGCCGCTCTTGCTGCTGTTCACCGTCATCGTGATCTACATGGTGCTGGCGGTGCTGTACGAGCATCTCGGCCATCCGCTGACCATCCTCACCGCGCTGCCGCTGGCAGGATTCGGGGCGCTGCTGGTGCTGCTGCTGATGGACGAGGAGCTCAACATCTTCAGCTTCGTCGGCATCATCCTGCTGGTCGGCCTGGTGAAGAAGAACGGCATCATGATGATCGATTTCGCGCTGACCCGGCAGCGCGCCGGCATGAGCGCCGAGGACGCCATCGTCGAGGCCTGCCAGGTGCGTCTGCGGCCGATCATGATGACCACCTTCGCTGCGATCTTCGCCACGCTGCCGATCGCGATCGGCTTCGGTGCCGGCGGCGAAGCGCGCCGCCCGCTCGGCATCGCGGTGGTCGGCGGTCTGGTGTTCTCGCAGTTCCTCACGCTCTACATCACGCCCACCTTCTACGTCAGCATGGCGCGCCTGGAAGCGGCGCTGGTGCGCTGGCGTGCGCGCTTCGCCTGATCAGACGAACCACGCCAGCGCGGCATAGCGCGCCAACTTGCCCAGCGTCACCAGCACGAGGAAGCTGCCCATCCCGACGCGCAGCACGCCGGCGACCAGGCACAGCGGATCGCCGACCACCGGCAGCCATGCCAGCAGCAGGCTGGGGCGGCCGAAGCGGGCGAACCAGCGCTCGGCGCGCGCGACGTGGCGCTCGGCTTTCTCGCTCCCGCGGCGCACGGCCTGCCGGCCGAACCGTCCCATGGCATAGGTGATCAGGCTGCCGAGCACGTTGCCGGCCGTGGCGGTGGCCACGCTGGCGAGCGGGTCGGCGCCCTGATTGAGGCGATAGATCAACAGCGCTTCGGAGCCGCCGGGGAACAGGGTGGACGACAGCAGTGCCGAGCCGAACAGGGTCCAGTCCATCAGCGTCCTGCCGCCGGGTGGGTGGCTGTGGCAGCGGAGGAGGCGCTCGGCAGGTGGGGCATGGCGGGGTCCGGAGTAGGGTGGCAGTGTTGCACAGCCTGTAGTGGGAATGGGATCCCTGATTGATGACTTCAATCGATATCATCCAGATTATCCGTTAGATCGGTGTATTGATAATCTCTAATATTGCTCCTGTCTTGATTGACATTGCAAATCAACCACACAGGAGCGAATCATGCAGAACACGAAGTCCCCGACCATCCAGAACCTGGAAGCCGCCTTCGCCGGCGAATCCATGGCCCACATCAAGTACATGTGGTTCGCGCGCCAGTGCCGCAAGGCGGGCGACGAAGCCACCGCCAAGGTGTTCGAGGACACCGCGGCGCAGGAAATCCTGCACGCCTTCGGCCACGCCGAACTGCTGTTCTCCGACGAGACGATGACGCCGGCCAAGTGCCTGCAGTACGCGATCGACGGTGAAACCTACGAATACACCGAGATGTACCCCAAGTTCCGCCACGAGGCGATGATCGAGGGCAATACCGCTGCGGTGGCCGAGATGGACGAGCAGATCGCCGAATCGAAGGGGCATGCCGAGATGTTCAAGAGCGTGCTGGAAAAAGCCGCCAAGCGTTTCGCCGCGCTGGCCAAGGTGGAAGAGAAGCACGCGAAGCACTATCAGGCGCAAAAGGACGCGATTGCCGCCTGAGCGGATCACTGAATACTACTCAACGACTTGAAAGGACACATCATGAAAGCTTGGCAATGTATCGTTTGCGGTTACATCTACGACGAATCGAAAGGCGACCCGGAGCACGGCATCGCCCCCGGCACCCGCTGGGAAGACGTGCCGGAGAGCTGGGAATGCCCGGACTGCGGCGTCTCCAAGGCCGATTTCGAGATGGTCGAAGTCACCGCAGCCTGACTTCGTCCCGACCCCGGGGCCGCGCCTGACGCGGTCCCCCATACCCAGGAGAATTGCATGCCCCCCATCGTCATTGTCGGTTCCGGCCTCGCCGGCTATACCCTGCTGAAGGAGATCCGCAAGCGCGACGCGGAAATTCCGGTCACGCTCGTCACGGCGGACGACGGCGCCTTCTACTCCAAACCCAACCTGTCCAACGCGCTCGCCACCGGCAGGACGGCGGCGGCACTGGCCAGCGCCGCTGCGGAGAAAATGGCGATGGACCACAACGCCACGGTGCTTGCGCACACCCGCGTCACGGCGATCGACACCCGGGCGCAGCGGATCCGCACCGACGGCGGCGAACTGGAATACGCCAAGCTGGTGCTCGCCCTCGGTGCCGACCCGTTCCCGCATGGCCTGTCCGGCAGCGGCGCGGCCGACGTGCTGGCGGTGAACGACCTCGCCGACTACGCGGCGTTTCGCCGTGCCATCGACGGTAAGCAGCGCGTTACCGTGCTCGGCGGCGGCCTGATCGGCTGCGAGTTCGCCAACGACCTGCTGCACGCCGGCTTCAAGGTCGACGTGGTGCATCTGGGTGCCTGGCCGCTGGAGCGGCTGCTGCCGGTGGAAGCCGGGCAGCGCCTGGCCGACAGCCTGGCCGCGCTGGGCGTGACTTGGCATTTCGGGCGCAGCGGTCAAAGCGTCGAGCGGACAGCGAACGGCTATCAGGTCGTGCTCGACAACGGCGACGCCATCGAAGCCGATGTCGTGCTGTCGGCAATCGGCCTGCGTCCGCGCACCCAGTTGGCGCAGGCGGCCGGCATTCCTGCCGGTCGCGGCATCCAGACCGACCGCCTGCTCGAAACGGGGGTGAACAACGTCTATGCGATGGGCGACTGCGCCGAAGTCGAAGGCCTCAACCTGCCCTATGTGCAACCGCTGATGGTGCAGGCGCGCGCGCTCGCCGCCACCCTCACCGGCACGCCCACGCCGGTGGTGTATCCGGCGATGCCGGTGATGGTGAAGACGCCGGCCCATCCGGTGGCGGTGCTGCCGCCGAAAATCGGCGCATCCGGCGGCTGGAAGGTCGAATGCAGCGATACCGGCGTCTGCGCATTGCATACTGACGAAGCAGGCCGCCTGCAGGGCTTCGTGCTCACCGGCAGCGAAACCGGCCGACGCAATACCCTGGTCAAGGAACTCGCCGCATGAGCGGGGCAGGGCGGCAGGCGGGGCGCCCGGTGGTGCTGGAGTCCACGCTGACCTGTCCTGCCTGCGGTCACGTCAAGACCGAGACCATGCCCGCCGACGCCTGCCAGTGGTATTACGAGTGCGAGGCGTGCCACACGCTGCTGCAGCCCAGACCCGGCGACTGCTGCGTATTCTGTTCGTATGGCAGCGTGCCTTGCCCGCCGATCCAGGCGGGCGGCAAACCGGACGGCTGTTGCCCGGGCTGAAGCGTTATTCGCGACGGCTTCAGCAGGTCTTGCACGGCTCCACCGGGAGGCCGCGCGCAATCCAGCCCGGGCCGGCGCTGCTGCCGACCATGCCTTCCTTGATGTTGTAGACCTGGGTGAAGCCCGCTTTGCGCAGCGCGTGCTGCATGTGGGTGGTGCGGTTGCCGGTGCGGCAGATCAGGCCGATCGGCGTGTTCCTGTCGCCGCCCACTTCGGCCGCCACCTGCTGCGCGAATCCGGAAGCGCCTTGCGGGTGGGCCATGTTGATGCGCAGCGCATCCTTGGCCACGCCGGTTTGCCGCCACTCGTCGGGGCGGCGTATGTCGATCAGGGTCAGCTTGCCGGCCTGCGCCTGCGCAAAGGCCTCGGGGGCGGCCAGCGCCGGGCCGCTGTCCCGGGAACAGGCATTGATCGACAGTAGCATCAAGGCGGTTGTGGTCGCGACGAACAGGCGTGGCACAGGCATGGATACTCCGAACAATGAGAATGGAATACCGGTAGTTTATCTGCACGCGCAACTATTCCGTCACCATCCCGCATGGTCATCCGCATCGTCTTGCGCGAGAATGCCGCATGGACATCTTCCGCGTCTTCCACCTGCAATGCGCCCGGCGCCTGCCCGCGCTGCCCGACACCCATCCCTGCTCGCGCCTGCACGGCCATTCGTTCAGGGTCGAGCTCACCGTCAGCGGCGACATCGACCCCACGCTCGGCTGGGTGCTCGATTTTGCCGACATCGAGGCGGCCTGGCAGCCGATCCATGCGGCGCTCGATCATCGCAATCTGAACGACATCGCCGGGCTCGCCAACCCTACCAGCGAGAACCTGGCGGTATGGCTGTGGCGGCAGCTCAAACCCGTGCTGACCGGCCTGAGCGAGGTCAGGGTGATGGAGACGCACGACTCGGGTTGCGTCTATCGCGGCGAATCCGTTTCGCGACGGTAGGACAGAAAAAAAGCCGGCCATCTGCAGATGGCCGGCCTCGAAGCATCCAGGGAGAGGACGGAAAACGCGTTCCCGCCCGCTTTGCTGCTGTGCTTAACGCCCCATGCTGGAGAAATCCAGATCGGCGTGCGGCGTGTCGGCCACGTTCTCATCGATCATCAGGTAGATGTCTTCGTCGACGATGTCTTCGGCAGGGTGGTGAGCAAATGCCGAGAACGAGGCCAGCAGGGAGGTGAGAACTGCAACTTGAATGACGCTTTTCATAACCGGTTTCCTTTTGAAGATGTAAACAGAGCGTGTTACTCAGCGTGCTGCGCTCGCCTTTCGGTGCGTTCGCGTCCGCTGATGGGATGCATCATAGGGAAGCGGGGTGTCTGCGGCGTGTCCTGACCGTTTCGGTGTGTGACAGTGTGTTTCGTCCCGGCTGGAAGACCCGGGTGCGCTTGTCGGGACGCAGCAAAAAGAAAGGGGCACACGATGTGCGCCCCTTTCCCGTGCAACGGCCTGACAGTTAGATCAATGGATGTGCTCGGTGCCGTCTTCATGGCCGCCATCGTCGTGGCCGCCGGCTCCGCCCGCCTTGCCGTGGAAAATCTTGCCTTCCACCGACTTGCTGCCGCCTTCCGAACCGTCATGGTGCGAACTGCCGCCCTTGTGCGAGCTGCTGCCGTGGCTGGAGCCGCGGTCGCCACCCATGTACTTCGGTCCCTTGCCCTTGCCACCCGAGGTGTGGCCGGACGAATGGCCGTCGTCGTGGCTGTCGGCCGCGTAGGCGGTTGCAGTGCCCGTTGCCAGGCCTGCAGCCAGCAACGCGATCATTGCCCCTTTGCTGTAAGCGTTCATGCAGATACTCCTGGTGCGTGTGATGCACCGGGCGGCAAGCCGCCCGGCCTGGCGATTAACGAACTGCGTTGTCGTGAATGAACTGGATCACGGTCAGGTAGTCGTCCGCCGCGGTGGCGAAATCGTCCGCACCCGCATCGCCGACGGCAGGCGTCGGATCCGACCAATTGTCGCCTTTGCCATCGCCGTCGGTGTCGAACAGGGTGTCATAGACGTTAACCTCTTCAACCTTGAACGAACCATCTTCCTGCTTCACCAGAACCTCCGCTTTCACCGTGCTCCACGTCGTCGTGCGATCGTAGTTGTAGGTGTCGAAGTTGTAGTACGTGGTGAAGTTGGTCGGATCCACGTTGATCCCCAGGATGGAGTTCATGTAGACCACGGTGTCGACGCTGATGTCGCCGGTCTTGTCCGCAGCGGCTGCAAGCAGGGCGGCGGGGTTGAGCTTGATCGTGCTCAGCGTGGTCATGAGCGCGGCCGGAAGCGTTCCCGTCATGTATGCGTCATACAGCGCCAGGTTCTCCAGTGGCGAGTCGATGGCGACGCCGTTCACCGTCACACGGCCGGCCGCGTCCAGCCCGATCACGACACCGGTTGCGGTCAGTTTGGTGAGCGCCTCGTCCAGCGAGTGCGACAGCACCTTTTCCGGTGCACGCGCCACGCTCAGGCGGCCGAGGTCGACTTCGGCGCCATAGACTTCATACGTCGTCGTGCCGATGGTGACTGTTTTCGCCAACTCGTCGCCCACGTAGGGAATCACCACCAAATTGCCTGCTGCATCCTTCAGCGGCACCAAGGTGGTGCTGCCCGTGGGGTAGTAATACGCGATCACCTGAACCAGACCGGTAACGGGATCCAGAACTGGCGCGCCATTGGAGTCGCGCAGAATCACGACCATGTCGCCAAACAGGTCACCCTTCTTGCTGCCGGCGCCCGCCGGCTTGCCGCCGCCGCCCGACTTGCCGCCCTTGACGCCCGCCCACACCGGACGGTCGCTGTCTTCCTCTTCGCCCGAGACCGGTGCGCGGAAAATCTTGTCGCTGCCCTTGCCCTGGCCGCCTTTGTTGGCTGCACCTTTCTTGGCACCGCCCTTGTTGGCGCTGCCTTTCTTGGCGCCGCCGTCTTCGGCTGCCTGAGCGGACGAAATCACGCCCAGATCCAGACCGGTCACGGTATTCACGACCATCGGCACGGCAAGCAGGGTGAATACGGCGCTGCCGGCGAGGATCAGTTTTTTGATATTGAATGCGGGGTGTGTCATGTAACTCTCCTGAATTTATTAATTGACATCCGACCTTTTGTTTCCGGCTTTGCAACCAGCCCCAAAAACATTGTTACTACAATTTCAGACTAGCAACTCTTTTTAAAAGCCCCATTGATTTTTCGCAATCGCCGGCAGTTTTTTTAACTGCCGGGATGCGTGTTCAGAAGCGGAAACCGAGACCCAGGCGAACCAGGCTTTCGCTGTTGTCGAAGTTCATGTCGTCCGGATCTCCCGCGGGGTTGGAGAGGATGGGGACTGCATCGCCGTAGCGGGTGTAGCTGTAATCCATCCTCACGAACGCATTCTGCGAGGCCGGGATTTCGGCGCCGAGGCCGAAGCGGGTGCCGTCCAGCGTGTTGCTGACGTTGATCGGGCCACTGGCACCGCGGTCGTAGAAGGTATTGAAGCGGGTCTGCACCGCACCGACGCGGCCGTACAGCAGGCCGCCGTTGGGCAGCACGTAGCCGACGCGCAGGCTGGCGCCGTAGCCGCCGCGCTTGTCGACCGCGAAGTCGCGCCCGCCAGCGCCGCCGGTCACCCGCTCGTGCTCCCAGCCGAAGTTGGCCGCCTCGGCCTCCAGTTCCACGCCGACATAGAGCTGGTTGACGGTGTGGCCGTAGCCGGCGAAGAAGCCGCCGGTGAAGCCCGTGTTGGCGAAGTCTCCGGTAAATGCGGCGGGGGCGCTGACAGTGTTGTGCACGCCGGTCAGTTCGGTACCGAGCGTGCCGTGGCCGAGATGGGCGCCGGCGTAGAGGCCGCGCAACTCGGTAGCCGGGCGGGTGGCGACCTCAGGACGTGCGCCGCCGAAGCGCCAGCCGAGGCCAAGGCTGAAGACGGCGTCGCTGGTTTCGAAGGATTCGGTGACCGGGCCGCCGAGCAGCGGCTGGTAGGTCACGCCGTAGTCGTCGTAGCGGGTATAGCTGTAGTCGGTGCGCACGAACAGCTTGCGCGAGGCCGGAATTTCCATGCCGAGGCCGATGCGGGTGCCGGTCTCGCGGTGCTTGTCGTCGAATGCACCGGCGACGTTGTCGTTGTCCGTGTCGTAGGTGTGGAAGCGGGTCCGCACCGCACCAAGCTTGCCGTAGAGCATGCCGCCGTCGAGCAGGTAGCCGACGCGGGCGCTCAGGCCCAGGCTGTCTTCCTTGTCCACGTACATGGTGGGCGCAGTCGCTTTGTCCTTCTTGTGATACCAGCCGGCATTGCTGTCGCCGACATCGATCTCCAGGCCGAGCGTCCAGTTGTTGATCTCGGTGCCCCAGCCGGCGAACAGGCCGTAGCTGGCGCCGAAGGCCCCCATGTCGGCGTCATCGGAGCCGCCGCCGTCGCGCGGACCGAAGGTGGCGGTGGTCAGCCCGCCGTGGCCCATCTGGGCGCCGGCATAGAAGCCGGAGAACGTGCCCTTGGCGCGCGGTGCGGCAGGGGCACCGGCCTCGCGCTCGGGGATGATCGAGTAATCGCGGTTGCGTGCCGGCGTGTAGCCGACGCTGACCATGACCTGGTTGCGGCTGTACTGGGCGCCCAGGTCGCTGGAGTCGCGATCGATGATGCGCAGGTCGGCGCCGACGAACACGGTCGGCATCACGTAGTAGCGCAGGCCGGCGCCGGCGTCGATGATGTCGTCGCTGCGGTCAAAGCTCTGGAAATCGCTTTTCGTGTAGGCAGCGCGGCCGCTGACCGACAGCTTGCTGGACAGGCGGCGCTCCACCTCGAAGCCGTAGGTGGTGTCGAGCGAGCCGGAAGCGTAGTCGGCAGCGCCGTCGTTGACGGTGGTTTCTTCCAGCGAGCGGTCGATGAAACCGGTCACGGTCGTCAGCGAAGTGGGCTTCCACACCGCCAGAGCGCCGAAATAGGGCTTGCTGAGATCGCCGAAGGCGGCGTGGTCGTAATCCTGGCGCATCACGCCGGCGAACACTTCGCCGGCAAGGCGCTGCGGCTGCCGGGTGAATTTCATGCCTGCCGCAACGCGGTAGCCGTCGGAATCGCGGTTGAACAGCTGGCCGGTGATCAGGTTGTCGTATTCGCGGTCGTCGGTGGCGAACTGTCCGAACACTTCGTAACGGGGAGACAGGACATACCCCAGACGCGCGCCCAGCGAGCTCAGGTCGTGGTCGCGGTAGTCGTTGGGCACGACGGCGCCGCTGCTCAGTGCGCCGTTCTTGTAGTCGTACTGGTCCCAGGTGCCGCCGACGCGCAGGCGAAAGGCGCCGAACGCATGCGCCACGCCGAGGTGGGCTTCCTTGTGGTCGTAGCGAGTCGGCTCGAGCTGAGTCAGCAGCGTGCCGGGGGTGGAACGGTCTTCGTGGTCGCGGCTGTGGCGGGCGCCGCCGAAAATGTTGGTGCGGGCGCTGAAATCATAGTGCCCGTCGAAACCCAGCCAGTAGTCGTCGACGTCTTCCGAGTCGTGCCGTTGATAGCGGTCGAGGTCGGCGCCGAGGTCGAGATTCAGTGCATGCTGCCTCCAGTTGGATTTCAGTTCCAACGACGGCGACAGGGTGTAGACCACGTCCTCGGTCACATAGGTGCGATCGGGGGTCAGGAACGGGCGCTCGGCGTAGATGTTGTCGTCGTAGGTGACCGCCAGCGAAACTTCCGGATACAGCAGGAAAGAGCCCCAGGGGATACCCGGAAACTCTTTCGGCTGGGTCGGGAACACCGAGGTCATCGGGCGGGTGGCCAACACGAGGGGGGCTGTGGCGGTTGGACTGCCGGCACCCTGCGGGATTGCGTTGGGGTTCTGGCTCTGTACGGGTGGAGTGGTGGGCGGGGCGCCCCAGACGTTGAGAGTCGCCAGGCCGAATGAAGCCGCCATGCACGCGGCAAGGGGTTTTAAAGCAAATTTCACTGAGTTCTCCGCGGCGGTAATCCGCCTTTATTTAGTGTTCAACTCTATTTGTCTATTTGAGCAAAGTCTGTTCCAGCCCGGTTCGCGGCGGCCTGGTATGAAAAGCCATACTTGAACAATGGGTTGAAATTCTGTGTTTGAGCAGAGCGATGCCAGCGGACGAAAGGGCTGACGGAATACCCTCGGCCGTGTCGAAGCGGCAACAGTCGACATGCCCGCCAGATGCGCGAGAGGCCAGTTCAAGATGCAGGCGTCAGGGGTGCGCCCTCGGTCTGGGCAGCCAGGACGTTCAGGGGCGCCAGGCCAAACGCAGCCGCCAAGCACGCGGCAAGGGGAGTCAAAGCGAACTTCATGAAATTCTCCGCAGACGGATGACCCGCCTTCTTATTTGAGTTCTGGTTGTAAGAATTAATTGTGGGTCTGATGTTACGAGATTTTTTGGGGAGCGGAGAAGCGATTGATTTTTGTCAATAAGACACTGTGACTATTACGCAACGCGGTCTAGGCGGAAGCGAGACGAGTCAGACCGTCGTGGTTGCAATCGACGTAGGTACCTTTTTCCATATGAACCAGACCGCGCCGTCTGAACTCGGCCATGATGCGGCTGGCGGTTTCGGTGGTGATCCCGAGCAGCGCGCCCATGTCCTCGCGGCCGGGCATCACAAACTCCACGCCGGCGTTGGCACAGCCGAGCGTGAGCAGCAGCCGGGCCATGCGTGATTCGGCCGGGCCGGTCGAGAGCGCGGTAATGAAATGATCGGCTTGATCGACCGAGCGCTGCCAGCGCTGCAGCAACGCCTGATGCACGGCCGGGCTGGTGCGGTCCAGATGCAGCACCACTTCACGCGGAATGCGGCAGACATCGGCGTCGTGCAGGGCGATCGCGGTGTGGTGGTAGCGTTCCCCCACCAGGGTTTCCAGGCCCGCCACGTCGCCCGGTCGCAGCAGGCGCACGATGCGCTGCCCGCCGTTAGGCAGGTCGACCTTGAGCTTGACGAGCCCGCTCCGCACGGTGAAGAGATGCGGCGCCGGGTCACCTTGTTCGTACAGCGCTGAATGCTGCGGCACATGCAGGTTGTCGATCGGTTGCAGGATCGTGTTCAGTTCGTTCACGGACAGGCCGGCGAACAGGACGAAATTGCGGACGTCGCAAGCCACACATTTCGAGCGGCCGATCCACTCGGGGTTGGTGCAATTCGGTTTCATCGGATGACGTCCTCGCGCGGTGGGACATCATCGTGCAGTCGGTTACCTGGGACCATCAAATTCCATTCTTCGCTTTTTTGAACAATGCACGTCTCGCCGGGCGCTTGTGCCGTGGTCGGAGGCCGGGCGGACCGATCAGGCCGGCAGCTATATATCACATCGTTTTCATGAATTCCCATGCGAAAAATCAATCAGCCGTCCCCGGCAGCCGCAGCGTGGCCGGGCGGCAACTCCTCAGGGGATGGCAGTTGTGTGGCGAGCACCTTATCGATGCGCTTGCCGTCAAGGTCGACGACTTCCAGGCGCCAGTTTTCCCAGACCAGCACGTCGCCGGTCTGCGGCAGTCGTCCTGACAGCCACATCACCAGCCCGCTCAGCGTGTGGTAACGGCCGCGATCTTCCTCCGGCACGCTTTTCAGCTCCAGCCGGTCCTTCAGTTCGGGGATCGGGATCAGGCCGTCGAGCAGCCAGGAACCGTCTTCGCGCTGCACCGCCCAGGCCTCGGCCAGATTGCGCGGCATGAATTCCCCGGTAACGGCCTCCAGCACGTCCTGCATGGTGACCAGCCCGTTGATCTCGCCGTATTCGTCGATCACCAGCACCATGTGTGCGTCGGACGCGCGGAACTGTTCCAGCAGGTCCATGCCGGTCAGGCTTTCCGGCACGTAGACCGCCGGCATCAGCTGCGCGTCGAGGTCGGGACGGCCGCCCTGCAGCGTCTGGGTGAACAGCTGCTTGGCGCTGACGATGCCGAGCACCTCGTCGAGGCCGTCCTTGCAGACCGGAAAGCGCGAGTGCTCCGATTCGGCCACGCGGCGCAGGTTGTCCTCCAGCGGCAGGGTGGTATCCAGATAGACGATGTCGGCGCGCGGAACCATCAGCGAGTGGATATGCCGCTCGTCGAGGCGGAACACGTTGCGTACCATCTCGCGTTCCTGCTGCTCGATCACGCCGGATTCCGAGCCCTCTTCCAGCAGCGCGTGGATTTCTTCTTCGATCACATCGGCCTGGGTGCTGGCCTGCTTGCTCATCAGACGCAGCAGCGCGTCGGTCGACACCGACAGCAGGCGAACGAACGGCCGCGCCAGAATCGCCAGCCAATTCATCGGGCGTGCGACGCGCCGTGCAATGCCCTCGGGATTGAACTGTGCGATGCGCTTGGGAACCAGCTCGCCGATCACGATCGATACATAGGTGATGACGATGACCACCAGCGCAGTCGCTGCGAAGCCTCCGGCCTCGGCTTCCACGCCCAGCGACTGCAGCCACAGCGCAAGCGGCTCGGCCAGCACGGCCTCGCCGATGATGCCGTTGAGGATGCCGATCGAGGTGATGCCGACCTGCACCGTCGACAGCAAGCGGGTCGGCTCGTCATGCAGACGCAGAGCCACGGTGGCGGCGGCATCGCCCTGCTCGGACAGCCGGGCCAGGCGGGCGCGCCGCGCCGTCACCAGCGCGATTTCCGACATGGCGAATACGCCGTTCAGCACGATCAGTGCGGTCAAGAGCAGGATTTCCATGGGTATCCGATCAGGGACGGGAGGGGCAGGCGGCTGGGCTGGGTACGGCGCATCCAGGACGTTGGCATGAAAAGGGCGGCTACCCTTGACAGGCAGCCGCCCTCAGCCGGAAGGGCAGGCCAGGCTTACTGGATCGCCAGTTTTTTAGCCGAACTCGCCGCTTTCTTGGGTAGGGTCAATTCCAGCACGCCATCGCTGTATTTCGCCTGAGCCTTGGATTCGTCGACATCGTGCGTCAGGGTGAAGCTGCGCGCCACCTTGCCGCTGTAGCGCTCGGAACGCAGCACTTTTTCGCCCTCTTTCTCTTCTTTCTCCATTCTGATTTCGGCGCTGATCGAAACCTGGTTGCCATCGATGCTGACGTGGATGTCCTCTTTCTTCACGCCGGGAATGTCGGCATGCACGGTATAGGCATTGTCGTCTTCCTTCAGGTCCATCTTGATCTGCATCTGCGGCTGGCCTTCGAAGACCGCAGGCCGCACGAAAAACCCCTTGAGCAGATCATCGATGTCGCCGAACGGGTCGACGCGGGCGAGGCTGAAAGGGTCATAACGCGTGAGGTTGGCCATGATGTGTATCTCCCGATGACAGGTTGAAGACTGGGACTCGTCGCAGTGCGACCCTGTTTTCAATGTAGGTATGCATGGGGATAAATCAAGACCCGTGCCTGACGGCACGCGGCTACGGATTCGAGGCGCGGCGGGCTAGAATAGGCCGGTTGCCCTGGGTGGCCATGCGGCTCGGGCATGGCCACGGGCCGAGAGATCAATAGATGAACACAAGCGGCTACGCCCCTCCTGACCGGATCATGGATCTGCTGCTCGACGCCGTCTGCGTCGTCGACATGCAGGGGCGCTTTGTATTTGTCAGCGCGGCGTGCGAGCAGATTTTCGGTTACACGCCGGAAGAAATGATCGGCAGGCCGATGATCGACTTCGTGTTTGCCGAGGACCGGGCGGTCACGCTGCAGGCTGCCGACAAGGTCGTGGCGGGGCAGCCCCTGCTTCATTTCGAGAACCGCTATGTGCGCAAGGACGGCCAGGTCGTCCATATTATGTGGACGGCCCGCTGGTCGGAGGCCGATCAGGTGAGGGTGGCCGTGGCGCGGGACATCACGGAGCGCAAGCGAGCCGACGCCATGCAGGCCGCACTCTACAAGATATCCGGCGCCGCGCATGCGGCCGAGGATCTGGCCGTGCTGTTTCAGCAGATTCACCGCATCCTGGACTGCCTGTTGCCGGCCGCCAATTGCTTCGTCGCGCTCTACGACGAAGGCAAGGACGAACTGAGCTTCCCCTACCACGTCGACGAATTCAACCCGGCGCCCGCATCGCAAAAGGCGGATTCGGCGGCGCTGAGTGCGCAGGTCATCCGCACGGGACAGCCCCTGCTGGCGGCAGCGGATGACGATGGAGGGCTGGCCGGACAGGGGCGGCCCGACGTCGGCCCGGGCGCGTCGAACTGGCTGGGCGTCCCGCTCCACGCAAAAAAGGGCGTCGTCGGCGCGCTCGTGGTGCAGAGCTATCGTGCCGAGGTGCGCTACACCCCAAAGGACATCGAGCTGCTGCAGTTCGTCGCCGCCCAGATTGCGCCGGCGGTCGAACGCAAGCAGATGGAAGTCTGGCTGCAGCACATCGCGCAGCACGACCCGCTGACCGATCTGCCCAACCGCGAGCTGTTCCACGACCGCCTGCAAACCGCGCTGCATCTCGCCGAACGGAACCAGACCCGGCTGGCCCTGCTGTACCTCGATCTGGACAGGTTCAAACAGGTGAACGACACCCTGGGTCATCCCGTCGGCGATCTCCTGCTGCAGGAGGCGGCCCGCCGTCTCCGCGAATGCGTGCGCAAATCGGACACGGTCGGGCGCGTCGGCGGTGACGAGTTTCTGGTCCTGCTCAATGGTGTCGCCCAGCCGGACCAGGCCTTGTCGATTGCCGACAAGATCCGGCTTGCACTGGGCCGGCCCTTCGACCTGGCCGGCCACACCGTGCAGATCTCGCCGAGCATCGGCGTCGCGCTGTATCCCGAGCACAGCGACGATTACAAGCAGCTGATCCGCTATGCCGACGAGGCGATGTATGACGCGAAAAAGGACGGCGGCAACCGGTCCAGGCTGAGTGCCAGGCCCGGCTTTCTAAACAAGGATCCATCCCGGCACCGGACCTGAACAAAGGCGCACCAAATTGCAGCACGCCGTGCCGTCCGTGCACTGCGGTCGGGCGCGCTGTTGTGAGCGCGCCCAGGCCAATGCCGGCAAGCCCTTGAATTCACTGGATTGACCAGCCCTGGCACAGACCCTGCTGACAGACAGGGCGAGGAGCCATCATGTCTGTCGTTTCATCTGTCTGCTGTTATTGCGGCACCGGCTGCGGGGTGCTGATCGAATCCGACGCCGGGAAAATCACCGGCGTGCGCGGCGATCCTGCGCATCCGGCCAACCGCGGCAAGCTGTGCACCAAGGGCGCGACGCTGCATCTGTCGGCGGCTGCGTCCGGACGCGCGCGGGTTCCCGAGCTGCGGACCGAGCGAGGATCGCAGCGCGAACGCGTCAGCTGGGAGGCGGCGCTCGATCATGCCGCCGGGACGTTCCGCGCGGTCATCGACGAACACGGCCCCGACGCCGTGGCCTTCTACATTTCCGGCCAGCTCACCACCGAGGCGTATTACGTCTTCAACAAGCTCGCCAAGGGGCTGATCGGAACCAACAACGTCGACACCAATTCGCGCCTGTGCATGTCGTCCGCCGTGGCGGGCTACAAGGCCACCCTCGGGGCGGATTCTCCGCCGGGCTGCTACGACGACATCGAGGCGGCCGGCACGATTTTCATCGCCGGCTCGAACACGGCCTATGCGCACCCCATCCTGTTCCGCCGCATCGAGGCGGCGAGGAAGGCCAACCCCGGGCTCAAGCTCGTCGTGGTCGATCCGCGTCGCACCGACACCGCGGCCGAGGCCGACCTGCATCTGGCCATCCTGCCCGGCACTGACGTCGCGCTGTTCCACGCGATGCTCAACGTCATGCTGTGGGAGGAATTGATCGACCGCGCCACGATCGCCGCCCACACCGAGGGCTGGGAAGCGCTGCGCGACCGGGTGCGCGACTACACCCCGGAAAAGGCCGCGGCGATCTGCGGCGTGGCGGCAGGCGACATCGTGCAGGCTGCGCGCTGGTTCGCCGCCGGGCCGACGCTGTCGCTGTATTGCCAGGGGCTGAACCAATCGAGCTGCGGCGTCGACAAGAATGCCGCCCTGATCAACCTGCACCTGGCCACCGGGCAGATCGGCAAGCCCGGCGCCGCGCCGCTCTCGCTTACCGGCCAGCCCAACGCGATGGGCGGGCGCGAGGTGGGGGGGCTGGCGAACCTGATGTCTGCGCACCGCGACATGAACGACCCCGAGCATCGCGCCGAAGTCGCGCGGCTATGGGGCGTGGACGACGTGCCCGCAACGCCGGGCAAGACCGCGGTGGAACTGTTCGAGGCGGTGAGGCGCGGCGAGATCAAGGCGATCTGGATCGCCTGCACCAACCCCGCGCAGTCGCTGCCCGACCAGAATCTTGTGCACGAGGCACTGCAGGCCGCCGAATGCGTCGTGCTGCAGGAAGCCTTTGCCGACACCGAAACCGCGCCGTTCGCCGACGTGCTGCTGCCCGCCGCCAGCTGGGGCGAGCAGGAAGGCACGATGACCAATTCCGAGCGCCGCATTTCGCGCATTCATGCCGCCGTGCCGCCGCCGGGCGAGGCGCGCGCCGACTGGAACATCGTCTGCGATTTCGCGCGGCGGCTCGACCCGGACAAGGGCGCGCGGCTGTTTCCCTACGCCAGCGCCGAAGCCGTGTTCGACGAGCACCGCGAGACCACGCGCGGGCGCGACCTCGACATCACAGGGCTCTCCTATGCGCTGCTCGATGCCGGCCCGCAGCAATGGCCGTTCCCCGAGGGCGAGACGGCAGGCAAGGCGCGCCTCTATGCTGACGGCCTCTACCCGACGGCCAGCGGCCGCGCGCGCTTCCATGCCGCGCCGTACCGGCCGGTGGCCGAGGCGATCGATGCACGCTATCCCTTGCATCTCAACACCGGACGCCTGCGCGACCAGTGGCACGCGATGAGCCGGACCGGCCGCGTGGCGCGACTGTTCGCCCATGCCGACACGCCGGCGCTGGCGATGAACGCGCGCGACCTCGAATTGCGGCGGCTGAAAGCCGGCGACCTGGTGCGCGTGAAAAGCCGGCGCGGCGAGGTGGTCGTCGCGGTCGAGGCGAGCGAGAGCGTACGCCCCGGCCAGTGCTTCCTGCCGATGCACTGGGGCGCGCGCTTCATGGGCGGGCGCGGGATCAACGCGCTGACCCTGCCGGTGTTCGACGCGGTGTCGAAGCAGCCCGAACTCAAGCACGCCGCGGTACAGGTGGCGAAGGCCGAACTGCCTTGGCATATGGCCGCGCTGGCGGTGGGGGACGGTGCGGCGCTGCTCGACGCCGTGCAGCCGCTGCTGCGCGCCTGCGACTTCGCGGCCGCCGGACTGGCGGGGCGCGACCGGGACGTGCTGACGCTGCGTCTGGCGCACACGCAGCCGCTGCCGGAATCCCTGCTGGCGGAACTCGACGCCGCACTGGGACTGGACGATCCGCTCGCGGTGATGCAATACCAGGACGGGCTGCGCGGCATATCGAAGAAAGTGCGGGTGGATGGCGGCAAGGTGACCGCCGCGCGGCTCACCGGCGAGACCGCCGCCTTCGACTGGCTGCGTGACGTCATCGTCGAAGGCATGGAGGCGGCCGCGCTGCGCGCCTGGATGCTGGCCCCGGTGGCGCGGCCGCCGGCAGGCGGGGCCGGACGGGGGCGCGTGGTGTGCAACTGCCTGAACGTGGCCGAACCCGACATCGTCGCCGCGATTGCAGCGGGCGCCGATCTGGCCACGCTGCAGGCCGGGCTGAAATGCGGCACCGAATGCGGCTCGTGCGTGCCGGAACTGAAGCGGCTGATCGCCGGGAATCGGGTGGCGGCATGAGCATGCGAAACCTGTTTGTTCGCGAAGGGCGCGAAGGGGCGCGATGTAAAAGCAAATTCGGCCCCGCCGGCGTACAGCTTTTTTCTTTGGGATTTTCTTCGCGTTCCTTCGCGGATAAAGGCAGATGAGCTACGCGACCCTCATCCGTCAGATCGAAGCCGGCGAAGGCCTCGGCTATGTCGAGGCGCGCGCGCTGGGCGCGGCGCTGCTCGACGGCGGCGTGCCGGAACTGGAAACCGCGGCCTTCCTGATCGCTTTCAATCAGCACGATCCCGGGGTGGATGCCTGGCTCGGCCTGCACGCCGCGCTGGCCGAGCGGCTGCCGGGTTTCGTCGCACCGTCCGGCCCCTTCCGCACCGTCGTGCTGCCGACCTATCACGGCGTGCGCACGCATCCGCATCTGACCCCGCTGCTGGCGCTGCTGCTGAAGAGCTTCGGCATCCCGGTGCTGATCCACGGCGTGCTCGAAGGGGGCGGCGGTACGGCGGCGGCCTATGTGCTGCGCGAGCTCGGCATCATGCCGTGTGCAACGGTCGTGCAGGCCAATGCGCGGTTGCTGGACGATGGCATCGCGTTTGCTCCGGTGGCATTGCTGAGCCCGGGCCTGGCTTCGCTGCTGGCGCTGCGGT
Source organism: Thiobacillus sp. (assembly GCA_018262815.1). Taxonomy (GTDB): domain Bacteria; phylum Pseudomonadota; class Gammaproteobacteria; order Burkholderiales; family Thiobacillaceae; genus Thiobacillus. The sequence goes on along the minus strand of JADFDN010000006.1, from coordinate 21,606 downwards.
CGCGGCTGGGCATCGACGGCTGGGTGACGCGGCTGGCTGCGCTGGCCGACGTGGCGGGCGAGCATTCGGTGCGGGTCACCCCGGTGTTGTCAGGTGCGGAGATCGCACCGACGCGCGAGGTCCTGGAGGCCATGGGCGGGCACGCGCTGCTGCTGCAAGGCTGCGAAGGCGAGGCGTTCGCCGACCCGCTGCAGCGGCCTGACATGGTGCTGGTGCAGGACGGGCAGGGACAGCCGGTATACGAGGCGCAATCGACCGCGTCCGCGCCGGCGAATCTGCCCGAGGTGGACGCCCGGGCCACCGGCGCATGGATAGACAAGATCATGCGCGACCATCTGCCCTTGCCGCTGCCGATCCGCAACCAGCTGGCGGTGTGCCTGTACGCGGCGGGCTATACCGAGGATCTCAATCAGGCACGTGCCATCACCGCCATCAACGGGTTCGGACGCGCAGCCGCGTAAATTCGGTGCACGCCATGCGGCGAGGCACTGCGATGGTGCGCAGAGTCGCCGGGCTGTTCAGAGGCGGAATCTGCAAACCCTGATAAATCAAGGCGTTTCCCGTCCGCAGTCAGCATGGCACAGCGCTTGCTAGGGTTGTGACAAGCAGACCGAATGCAACGGCGTATCTCGGTCATCACTTTTAGTCATGTGTTTGGAGTGGTGAGATGGATATGAGTACGCCCATGGGACAGGGTCCCAAGATGAATCTCGTGATGATCGGCAACGGCATGGCCGGGGTGCGCACGCTGGAGGAATTGCTGAAGCTGGCGCCCGACCTCTACGACATCACCGTGTTCGGCGCCGAGCCGCACCCCAACTACAACCGCATCCTCCTGTCGCCGGTGCTCGCCGGCGAGCAGACGGTCGACGACATCGTGCTGAACCCGCTCGACTGGTACCAGGAAAATGCCATCACCCTGCATATGGGCCGCAAGGTGGTGAAGATCGACCGTTCTGCGCGTGTCGTGGAAGCCGAGGACGGCACCCGTGCCGAATACGACCGCCTGCTGCTCGCTACCGGCTCCAATCCTTTCATCCTGCCGGTTCCCGGCGCCGACCTCGATGGCGTGATCAGCTTCCGCGACATCGCCGACGTCGACGCGATGATCCGCGCGTCCAGCCAGTATCGCCACGCGGTCGTCATCGGCGGCGGGCTCCTGGGCCTCGAAGCCGCCAACGGCCTGATGAAGCGGGGCATGGACGTGACCGTGGTGCACATCGCCCCGTGGCTGATGGAGCGCCAGCTCGACGAACCCGCCGCGCGCCTGTTGCAGAAGAGCCTGGAAGAGAAGGGCATGAAGTTCCTGCTGCAGAAGCAGACTGCGGAACTGGTGCGCGGAGAGAGCGGGAGAGTGGCCGCGATCACGTTCAAGGATGGCGATTCCGCGCCGGCCGATCTGGTCGTCATGGCCGTCGGCATCCGCCCCAACACCGAACTCGCCGAGTCGGCCGGCCTGCACTGCAACCGCGGCATCGTCGTCAACGACACCATGCAGACCTTCGATCCGCGCATCTATTCCATCGGCGAATGCGCCGCACATCGCGGCACCGCCTACGGCCTGGTCGCGCCGCTGTTCGAGCAGGCCAAGGTGTGCGCCAATCATCTGGCGCATTACGGCATCGGCCGCTACCAGGGCTCGGTGACCTCGACCAAGCTCAAGGTCACCGGCATCGACCTGTTCTCGGCCGGCGACTTCATCGGCGGCGAGGGCACCGAGGCGATCCTCTATTCCGATCCCATCGGCGGCGTCTACAAGAAGCTCGTTATCAAGGACAACAAGCTGGTCGGCGGCGTCATGTACGGCGATACCGTCGACGGCGCCTGGTATTTCTCGCTGCTGCGCGACGGCAAGGACGTGTCCGAGCTGCGCGATCATCTGATGTTCGGGCAGGATCATTGCGGCAACCTCGGCCACCAGGGCATCAACAAGGCCGCGACCATGACCGACGACATGGAGGTGTGCGGCTGCAACGGCGTGTGCAAGGGCGACATCGTCAAGGCGATCCGCGAGAAAGGCCTGTTCACGCTGGAAGATGTCAGGAAGCACACCAAGGCCTCGTCGTCGTGCGGCTCGTGCACGGGACTGGTCGAACAGATCCTCGCGGTCACCGCAGGCGGCGACTATTCCGCCGCGCCGAAGACGAAATCGATGTGCGGCTGCACCGACCACACCCACGAAGCGGTGCGCGACGCGATCCGTCAGAACAAGCTGCTGACGATCCCGCAGGTCATGACCTTCATGGAATGGCGCACGCCCAACGGCTGCGCCAGTTGCCGTCCGGCGCTCAACTACTACCTGATCTCCACCTGGCCGGGCGAAGCCGAGGACGACCCGCAGTCGCGCTTCATCAACGAGCGCGCGCATGCCAACATCCAGCGCGACGGCACCTACTCGGTGATCCCGCGCATGTGGGGCGGGCAGACCACGCCGTCCGAGTTGCGCCGCATCGCCGACGTCGCCGAGAAATATGCCATTCCCTCGGTCAAGGTCACCGGCGGTCAGCGCATCGATCTGCTCGGGGTGAAGAAGGAAGACCTGCCCAAGGTGTGGGCCGACCTCGACATGCCTTCCGGCCATGCATACGGAAAAGCGCTGCGCACGGTGAAGACCTGCGTCGGCTCCGAATGGTGCCGTTTCGGCACCCAGGATTCGACCCAGATGGGCATCGACCTGGAAAAGGTGTTCTTCAAGATGTGGGCGCCGCACAAGGTCAAGCTCGCGGTATCCGGCTGCCCGCGCAACTGCGCCGAGGTCGCGATCAAGGACGTCGGCATCATCGGCGTCGATTCCGGCTGGGAAATCTACGTCGGCGGCAACGGCGGCATCAAGACCGAGGTCGCGCAGTTCCTCGTCAAGGTGAAGACGCCCGACGAGGTGCTGGAATACTCCGGCGCCTTCCTGCAGCTGTACCGCGAAGAGGCGCGCTACCTCGACCGCACCGTCCACTACCTCGAGCGCGTCGGCCTCGACTACGTGAAGAAAAAAATCCTCGACGACAACGAAGGCCGGCGCGCGCTGTACGAGCGCCTGCTGTTCGCGCTGTCGGTCGAGCGCGACCCCTGGGTCGAGCGCGCCAAGGAAGGCAAGCTCAAGCATGAATTCGAAACCGTCGCCGCATAAGGAGCCGACATGAACCAATGGACCGACATCCTGGATGTGAACGACATCCCCAGACTCGGCGCACGCGTGGTGCGTCACGGCAACCTAGACATCGCGGTGTTCCGCACCGCCGACGACGAAGTGTTCGCGCTGGAAGACCGCTGCCCGCACAAGGGCGGCCCCCTGTCGCAGGGCATCGTGCACGGCAGGAAGGTGACCTGCCCGATGCACGGCTGGAATGTCGAGCTGGCATCCGGCTGCGCCGTCGCGCCGGACGAAGGCTGCGCGCGCGAGTTTCCCGTCAGGCTCGAGAGCGGGCGTGTTTGGCTCGACCTTTCCTCGGTCAGCGCCGCCGCGGCCTGACGCATCGCCTTCGCATCACAAGAACGATACGGCAGGGCATCCGCCCTGCCTCGGCTGGAGCAACCCATGACACGCGACTTCTGGAAGTCGGGGCATACGCCTACCCTGTTATCTGCATTTCTGTACTTCGACATCGCCTTCATGGTGTGGGTGATGCTCGGTCCCCTGGGTGTGCAGATCGCACAAACCCTTGATCTCTCCGCCGCGCAGAAGGGCATGATGGTGGCCACACCCGTGCTCGCCGGTGCGTTGCTGCGGATTGTGATGGGCGTGCTGGTCGACCATTTCAAGCCGAAAATGGCCGGACTGATCGGCCAGCTGGTGGTGATCGGCGGTCTCGCCTGGGCCTGGCTCGGCGGCATCCACAGCTACCGCGAGGTGCTCGTGCTCGGCGTGCTGCTGGGCTTTGCCGGTGCGGCCTTCGCGGTCGCGCTGCCGCTGGCGTCGCGCTGGTATCCGCCGCAGCACCAGGGCACCGCATTGGGTATTGCCGGTGCGGGCAATTCCGGCACCGTGTTCGCCGCCCTGTTCGCGCCCGGTCTCGCCGTCGCGTTCGGCTGGGGCAACGTGTTCGGCATCGCGCTGATCCCGGTCGGCGTGGCCTTCCTGGTGTATCTCATGTTCGCCAAGGATGCGCCCGACTGCCCGCCGCCGAAGTCGTTGCACCAGTACATGGCGGTGCTGAAGGACCGCGATGCCTGGTGGTTCATGTTCTTCTACTTCGTCACCTTCGGCGGCTTCGTCGGGCTGGCCTCCAGCCTCACCATCTACTTCAACGACGAGTACGGCATGGCGCCGGTGCAGGCAGGCTACTTCACCGCCGCCTGCGTCTTCGCCGGATCGCTGGTGCGCCCGATGGGCGGCATGCTCGCCGACCGCATCGGCGGCATCCGCACCCTGCTGACGGTGTACACGCTCGCCGGCGTGTTCCTCATCGTCGCCAGCTTCGGCGCGCCGAATGCGGGTCTGGCGCTCTTCGTCTTCATGCTCGCCATGGGCACGCTAGGCTTCGGCAACGGTGCGGTGTTCCAGCTGGTGCCGCAGCGTTTCCGCAAGGAGATCGGCGTGATGACCGGCATGGTCGGCATGGCAGGCGGCGTCGGCGGCTTCTACCTGGCCGCCAGCCTCGGCTATATCAAGGGGCAGACCGGCGACTACCAGATCGGCCTGCTGATCTTCGCCGGCCTGTGCTTCGTCGCACTCGCCGGCCTCAGCGTGGTGAAGGCCCGCTGGCGCACCACCTGGGGCGCGGTGGCGGTGTCGGGGGCAAGGGTTTAGAGAAGGATTCAGGGGTAAGGATTCAGGATTCAGGGGATGAGCGGCCGAGGCCGCGCCCTATAATTTCCCTGACCCCTGACCCCTGACCCCTGACCCCTGACCCCTGACCCCTGACCCCTGACCCCTGACCCCTGACCCCTGACCCCATGCCCCTTACCCTCCAATTCGGCTACGCCACCGCGACCGGGCCGCGCGAGCGGAACGAGGATTACGGCGGTTTCGTCGAGCCGGATGCGGGACTGGCGGCGACCAAGGGCATGCTCGCGGTGGTGGCCGACGGCGTGTCGGGCGGCACGCATGGCCGCGAAGCGGCCGAATCCTCGGTGCGCAACCTGCTGGCCGATTACTATGCCACCCCCGACACCTGGGAGATTCCGCGCGCGCTGGCAACGGTGCTCGGTGCCATCAACCGCTGGCTGCACGGGCAGACCGCGTCGCGCGTCGATCCGGGCGGCATGGCAACCACGCTCACCGCGCTGGTGCTGCGTGGCCGCCGCTACCACTACGCCCACGTCGGCGACAGCCGGCTGTATCGCCTGCGCGGCGAAACGCTCGACGCGCTGACCCGCGACCACGTGTGGGAAACGCCCGGCATGTCGCACGTGCTGAAGCGCGCGCTCGGTCTCGACACGCATGTGCTGCCGGATTTCGGCGAGGGCGAGCTGTGTGCGGGCGACGTCTTTCTCATCGTCTGCGACGGCGTGTGGGAGCCGCTCGGCCAGCTCGAACTGCACCGCCTGCTGAAGCTGTACGACGCGCCGCAGCGCGCCGCCGAGGCCCTGGTGGCAGCGGCCCACGGGCGCGGCGGGCAGGACAACGCCAGCGCCCTGGTCGCGCGTGTCGTCGCCGTCGGCGAGGCCGACGCGCCGCTGGTCGACGCGACCGACCTGCCGCTGCCGGGCCGGCTGCAGCCCGGCGCGCGGCTCGACGACTTCATCATCGAAGCCGAGCTTCACAGCAGCCGCGACACCCTGATCTACCGCGCGCGCCATGCCGACACCGGCCAGCGCTGGGCGCTCAAGACCCTGCAGCCGGTGCTCGCGGGCGATGCCGCCGCCGCGAGCCGGCTGCTCGCCGAAGAGTGGTTCCTGAAGCGGGTGCACTCGCATTATTTTCCCGAGGTGCTGCCGCTGCCCGGACGCAATTTCCTCTATCTGGCGGTGCGCTATTTCGACGGCGCCACGCTGCAGGACAAGCTCGATGCCGGCCAGCACTTTTCGCCGGTCGAGGTCGTCACGCTCGGCATCCGCATGCTGAAGGGGATCGCCGCGCTGCACCGGCTCGACATCGTCCACCGCGACCTCAAGCCCGCCAACCTGCACGTCGACAACGAGGGCAAGCTGCGCATCCTCGATCTGGGCGTCGCGCGCTGCCCCACGCTCGACGCGCGCGAAGACCACGCCCAGCCCGGCACCCCCAGCTTCATGGCGCCCGAATTGTTCGCCGGCGCCGAGGCCAATGCGCAAACCGACCTCTACGCGATCGGCACCACCCTGTATCACCTGCTCACGCGCAAATACCCGTACGGCGAAATCGAGCCGTTCCAGCATCCCAGGTTCGGCGAGCCGGTGCCGCCCGCGCGCACCCGGCCCGACCTGCCGCCCTGGCTGGAAAACGTCCTCCTCAAGGCCGTCGCACGCGATCCCGCGCAGCGCTTCGAGACCGCCGAGGAAATGCTGCTCGCGCTGGAGCGCGGCGAAGCCAGCCCGCTGCTGCGCCGCCGCGCGCCGCTGATCGAACGCTCGCCGGCCGGCGCCTGGCCGCTCGTGGCCGCGGTCTCGATCGCGCTGAATCTGATCCTGCTGTTCCTGCTGCTGACAAGCTGATCGCCGCGACCCGCGGCAGCCTCGGAACGGCGCATGTCGACCGATGCGTATGCAAGAAAGACCGAACCCCATCCATGTGGAAGCGACGAGCCGTCCTCGAGCAGGCGGTCGCGCTGAGGGTGCGTTTGCGCCTCTACCGCGATGAGCCGCTTCCTCTGCGGGGGGCCGCCCGCCCGTCAGTGAACGGCACATTCAAGACTGACGCCTTGCGGAGAGGGCGAGGCTTGCGCACGCGCATGGTGCGGCGTGCCCGATCGAGAAGCATGGCGGCGCACCACGAGGCGTAGCTATCGCGTGCAGACGCGGCTTCGCGGGCTGCGATGCGCTTGGCACGCTCTCTGCTTTGGCTTGAGTGTCCGTCCTGCGCAGTGCTGTGCAGGGCGGACAGGGACAACGGTGTCTTGTGGCGTACGCGCCAGGACACCGTTTTTTTGTTTTCGGACCCGCACAAGGGAGAGCGCGATCCACACGCATGCCCCATTGGTTATCGTCGGTGCAGGACCGGTCGGCGTGCGCATGGCAGTCGAGCTGCGCCAGGCCCTGCCGCAGGTGCCGATCGTGCTCTATGGCGACGAGCCCTGGCAGCCCTACAACCGGGTGCGGCTGTCGTCGCTGCTCGCCGGCGATGCGGACTGGGCCGACTTCACCGAAGGACTCGCGCTGCCGGAGGGCGTCGAAGCGCGTTTCGGCTGCCGCGTCGTCGCCATCGATCCGGCGGCGCATTGCGTGACCGACGCAGACGGCCGGGCGCAGCCCTATGCTGCGCTGGTGCTGGCGACCGGATCGCGCGCGCACGTGCCGGAAATTCCCGGCACCGATCTGGCCGGGGTGTTCAACTTCCGCGGCCTGGGCGATGCCGAGGCGCTGCAGGCGCGCCTGGCGCGTTGCCGCCGGGTGGCGGTGATCGGCGGCGGGCTGCTGGGACTGGAAACGGCGCGCGCATTGCATCGCTACCGCACCGAAGTGGTGGTGATCGAGCATCATCCACGGCTGATGGCGAACCAGCTCGACGAGGCCGCAGCGCAGCGGATGCGCGAGCGGGTCGAGGCGAGCGGGATCGAAGTGGTGCTCGACGACGGGCCGATGGCGATTCTGGGCGAGGGCCGCGTCGCCGGCGTGCGGCTGCGCAGCGGTCGCGAAATCGATTGCGATACGGTGGTGCTGGCCGCCGGGATCCGCCCCGAGATTTCGCTGGCGCGCGACGCCGGCCTGGTGTTCCAGCGCGGCATCGTGGTCGACGACACGCTGCAGACCAGTGCGCCGGATGTCTATGCGGTCGGCGAATGCGCCCAGCATCGCGGCCAGGTCTACGGGCTCGTCGCGCCCGGCTTCGAGCAGGCCGCCGTCGCGGCGCGCGTCATCGCGGGCGATGGCGCCGGCCGGCCGGTGCGCTATCTCGGGTCGCTTTCGGCCACCCGCCTCAAGGTCGCGAACTGGCCGGTGTTCAGCATGGGCGAAGTCGGTGCGTGGGACGTCCCCGACCTGGCGCGCGAGCATGTTCATGAAAGCGACGACGTTTACCGCAAGCTGGTCGTCCGCCGCGGCCGGCTGATCGGCGCGCTGGCGCTGGGCGACTGGCGCGAGCTGGCCCGGGTGCAGGAAGCGGTGCAGCAGCAGCGCCGCATCTGGCCCTGGCAGACGGCGCGCTTTCGCGCCGGCGGCGAACTCTGGAACGAAGCGGTCGGGCAGGTCGCCACCTGGCCGGCCGAGGCAACGGTGTGCAACTGCACCGGCGTGACGCGCGGCCAGTTGTCCGGAGCGATCGCGGGAGGATGCAAGAGCGTCAGTGCGCTCACCGCGCGCACCGGCGCCTGCGGCGTATGCGGCAGCTGTCGCCCGCTGCTCGAAAACCTGCTCGGCGCCAGCGGCCCGCGCGAGCCGATGCCGCTGGCGCGGCGGCTGGGATGGCTGGCGGCGTGGGCCCTGGGTCTGGCGCTGCTGTTCGCCTTGCCGGCCAACATCCCCTACGCATCCACGGAAGAACTCGCCTGGCACTGGGACCGCCTGTGGCGCGACGGCCTGATCAAGCAGGTCAGCGGCTACAGCCTGCTCGCGCTGGCGGCATTGCTTGCGCTGATCGGCCTGCGCAAGCGCTGGAAAAAACTGGACTGGCTGGCTTTCGTGCACTGGCGCTGGCTGCACGCGCTGGCGGGCGGCCTCGCGCTCGCCACGCTGTGGGCGCACACCGGTGGCCGCAGCGGCGACGGCCTCAATCAGTGGCTGGCGCTCGCCATGCTCGGCGCCTCGCTCACCGGCATCGCGCTGGCGCTCTTCCTCACCCGTGAACACCGGTTCGCGCTTGCGCGCGCGGCATCGTTGCGGCCGGCGCTGCAATGGCTGCACGCGCTGCTGCTGTGGCCGCTGCCGGTGCTGCTCGGCTTCCACATCCTCAAGGTGTATTACTACTGATGAAACGGCTCGCCCAATATCGTGTGTGGCTGGTGTGGCTGGGTGCAAGCGGCCTGCTGGCCGCCTGGCTCGCCTACGCGATCCAGACGCCGGGGCAGCAGGCGAGCTTCATGCCCGGCAAGGTGACGCACGCGCACCACCAGATCGAACTCAAGTGCGCGGCCTGCCATGCCGAGCCGTTCAAGGGGGGCGCCGGCATCCAGGACGCCTGCCTGTCGTGCCACGCCAAGGAGCTGAAGGCGATGGACGACTCGCATCCCATCAGCAAGTTCACCGACCCGCGCAACGCCGACACGCTCGCCAAGCTCGACGCGCGCCAGTGCGTGAGCTGCCACACCGAGCACAAGGCCGAGATCACGCGGCCCATCGGCGTCACGCTGCCGGACGACTTCTGCGTGCGCTGCCATGCCGACATCGAAAAGGAGCGCCCCAGCCACAAGGGCATGGCGTTCACCGGTTGCGCCACCGGCGGCTGCCACAACTTCCACGACAACCGCGCGCTGTACGAGGACTTCCTGATCCGCCACGGCCAGGGCGACAAGCTCAAGAACGACCCCAAGCTGCCCGAGCGGCATCTGCGCGACTTCATGGTCTACATGGAATACCTCGATGGCGAGCCGATCACTGCAAGCGACATGGACGGCCGCGCCGAGTTGCGCCCGGTGCCGCAGGTGGTGAAGGAGTGGGAGCACACCGCGCACGCCAAGGCCGGGGTGAACTGCTCGTCCTGCCACCAGGCCAAGGACGAATCGGACACGCTGGCCTGGATCCGGAAGCCCGACCACACCGCGTGCACCAGCTGCCACCAGGCCGAAGTCGACGGTTTCCTCACCGGCCTGCACGGCATGCGGCTGAAGCAGGGCCTGACGCCGATGCAGCCGGGCATGGCCGAGCAGCCGATGAAACCGTCGGCCGCACACGCCAAGCTCACCTGCATGAGCTGCCACGGCTCGCACCGTTTCGACACGCGCAAGGCGGCGGTCGAGGCCTGTCTCACTTGCCACGACGACGGCCACACGCGTGCCTACAAGGCCTCGCCGCACTTCAGCCTGTGGCACGAGGAAATCAGCGGCCGCGGTGCCCAGGGCAGCGGCGTGTCGTGCGCCACCTGCCATCTGCCGCGCGTCGAAATCATCACGCCGGAAGACGAACCGCGCGTGCTGGTGCAGCACAACCAGAACGACACCTTGCGCCCCAACGAAAAGATGGTCAGGAGCGTGTGCATGAACTGCCACGGCCTGCAGTTCAGCCTCGACGCACTGGCCGATGGCAAGCTCGTCGCGCGCAATTTCAAGGGCATTCCGGCCAAACAGGTCGAAAGCATCCGCATGGCGCTCGAAGCCGAGAAGCGCGCGACCGCGCGCAAGGCCGCAGGCGAACCGGATGAAGCCGAAGAATGAGCCCGCTTGCGGGCGAGGAATCCCCCGCATCGCGGGTTTTGTGTGTGTTGCAGTTCATTGAAAAGGAGCAGGTCATGCGGAAACTTCACCTCATTTCACCCCTCGTCGCGGCCGGTGTGGCCGCCGTTCTGGCCGCGCCCGTGCACGGTGCGGACTGGGACCACAAGGACATCGCCGATGCGCTGCACAGCGTGATGGAGGCGGATCGGACGGTCTACACCAAGCTGATCGTCAACCGCCTGCAGAACCAGGAAAAGGTGATCAAGGCGAGCGAGCACTGGAAGGACGACAAGGCACTGGTGCTGCCGGCGCAGATGTTCCGCTACGGCTCGGAAGCGGTGGCCGAGAAGGGCGCCAAGTTCAGCTACTCGCTGCTGTCGCTGTGGCCGGTGAACAAGCAGAACAACGCCAAGACGCCGGTCGAGAAGGCAGGCCTCGAAGCGGTGCTGAAGGGCGATCCCTACTACACGACCGAAACGCTCGGCGGCAAGAAGTACTTCACCGCGATCTATCCCGACAAGGCCATCGCCAAGGCATGCATCAGCTGCCACAACGACCACAAGGACAGCCCGCGCAAGGACTTCAAGATGGGCGACGTGATGGGCGGCGTGGTCCTGCGCCTGCCGGTCAAGTGAGTTGGTCGCGATGCGCGCCGCATTTTTGATCGCCGCCTGTCTGGTCGCAGGCGCAGGGTCTGCCGCCGATGCGCCGCCTGAGGGCAAGCGCATCGTCGACCGCGTCTGCTCGGCCTGCCACGCCAACGACCTGTCCGAAGCCCCCCAGCTGAAGCAGCCCGCAATGTGGACGGCCCGTCTCGCCAAGGGCCGCGACGCGCTCGTTCACAGTGCGCTCAACGGCTTTACCGGCCCCACCGGCGAAGAAATGCCGCCGCGCGGCGGCCGACCCGAATTGACCGACGCCGAAGTCATGGCTGCGGTCGACTACATCATTTCAACCGTCAATCCCGAAAGGAATACGCCATGACCCCCCAGCAAATCTCCCTCATCCAGGCCTCCTGGGCATCCGTCGTCCCCATCCAGGACACCGCCGCCGGCCTGTTCTATCAACGCCTGTTCGCGCTCGATCCCGCGGTCAAGCCCATGTTCAAGGGCGACCTGCAGTCGCAGGGCAAGAAGCTCATGCAGGCCCTCGGCTTCATCGTCAACAGCCTCACCCGGCTCGACGAGTTGGTCCCCGTCGCGCAGGACATGGCGCGCCGCCACGTCGGCTACGGCGTCAAGGCCGAGCACTACGACACCGTCGGCACCGCGCTGCTGTGGACGCTGGAACAGGGCCTGGGCTCGGCCTTCACCGACGAGACGAAAACCGCCTGGGCGACTGCTTACGGCACGCTCGCGGGCGTGATGAAGGAGGCCGCCTACGCGCCGGCCTGAACGTTATGAGAGTGTTGCGCGCGTCGCCGCTGCGGGTTGCCTGCAGCGGCTTTTTTTTGGCGCGGATGGGGGCGTGGAGAGTCGCACATTCGAACGACCGCGCCCAGCCCGGATCCATCGTCCCGGCGCGGCTGTCCGGTTCTCGCCAAAACGGAAGTCTTGACTCGAGCTTCCGGAATTTCAAGAAGCGCGGCAAGTTCATAGTTTGATTTACCTTTGTTCTCGCGCGCTTGAGTTATGTGGTGGAAGAGCAATAAATCGACCTCGCGTTTCGACGGGCTACCGAAGCCTGACTCGAGGTACAGAGATACTAATTCCGTTGCTGGTTTTCTTTTTCGTCGCGCGTCACAAGAGATTCCTTTGTTGATGTCTGTTGTCGGCGCTCCGCATGAGCGGGGGCTGGGCTTCTCAGCGCGGAAGTGCGAGGAGGAAGTCGTCTGCAATTTCGAAGAGACGATCAGTCGGATCTTCGCCGCGCTCTTTCATATGCAGCATCTCGCAGACTTGCTCGTCGTCAATGATCAGCATCAGCTTGCCGTGCTCGCGCATTGCGCCCTGCGCCATTTTAATTGCACCAGCCTCCGCACCACCACGACTGATCACGATCGCAACCCTGCGAAGACCGCGTTCAAGCAGGTACTTCTCAGTTGTCAGTATCTGTCCTTGCTTGATCTTGCTGGTGTGGTTTTTGAACTCGAACAGAACATACCTACTGTCCAAGTGGTGCAAGAGGAACTGCCAGAAGTCAGTGGTTGGCCGGATGCGGCACACATAGTCGAAGCGGTTCAATCCATCATCAGTTCGCTTCTGACGGTGCCACCCATGAAGATCATTGGGGAACAAGTACCGAAGGATCCGATCACAAAGATCCTCGTAGTTTGACCAAGTGGTCTTGCCACGTTTGAGCGCCTTGAGTTCCCGGCACAGTTCAGTACCCTTGGTGTCTTCCGGTGGGCTTGCCGCAGGTAGGCGCTTGCTCGTTTGAGTTGGCTCAGCCGGTCTTGTAGATGCTTCCGGGGTTGAAGCCGGATCAGACTCGAGGAGGGAGTTCAACTCGTCGAGTAAGGCGGGTGCCTTTGCGGCCCAGTTCAAGAGATCAGCACGGTCGACGAAGGTGATGCTGAACTTCTCTTCGAGTGCCAAGCGAAGTGCAGAGGGCAGGTGGCAGGAGACTACTAGCATGCCCTTCCAGGCACCTGCGATGATGCCTCTAGAGGCTAGCCGCGATGCCGCCGATTGAAGCAGCGAGACTTGGGCTCGAGCGGTTCGATAGAACTTGACCTCGATCGCCCAAATCTCGTTGCCTAGCGTGGCCGTAAAGTCAAATCCGACATCGCGGCCACCAAGCCCAGCTTCCTGAACTTGGAACCGGTTGGCTTCAAGAATCTTCCTAACCAACTGTTCAAACTGGAATGCGCTGGAGGACATAGAGAGGGTCATTTGAGAGGCCTAATGAATGAATTAAGGGGCGCGCTTTAGCGCGTCCCGCTTGAATGAGGGATTAGGCGTCTCCTATGGGGCGAAAGTTTGTTCATTAATTTCGGGTGCTTCGAAGCGATTTTGCATTCTCGATGAGTGAGTCAAGAGAATTCGTTTCCTGATTGGCAATTACGCCTCCGTCGCTACGACGATATAGAGACTCAGCCGCGGCAAGATGACGAGCGAAGTTTCCGAGCATCTCAGCAGAATTCGCGTCGATATAAGCAAAATCTACTTTGATGCTTAAATTTCGCCAAAAGAGCATCTGCTCATCTGGAAATGCCTGTCGTGTGCCGAAGGTGCGCTCCAGATTAATAACGTGCTTGAGGCGTTCAAGCAGAGCACAGGCTTCAGTAGAAAGCGTATCAAGTAATGTCTTCTGCGTGCGTCGCATCTCTGCAACCTGGTCTGCTCGGGCCCTAGTCTCGGCGCGATGCTGAAGAGCCGGAATTGCAACTGCGACAAGTATTGCAACTACGGAACCGACAGCTTGCACCCACGCAGCCAGCTTCTCGTTTTGACCCCAATTATTCCATGGCAACAAAGCAAGAAGGGCCACTGCCACAACAATTGCGAAGGTAGTCAAGATCAGTTGCCACACAACACGATGTATCTTCATATCCGGTGACTATAAAGGCCGTGCGATTGAGACGCCTAACAGTTAATAGAGAGGCCCATGGGTCTGGACGTTACCGGATTATGCTCCTGATTTTTTCCCTCAACTGCGCGGAGCTAACCTCATGGGGTCGACCAACGTCCCTCGCCTGCTTGATCAAGGTTCTATCGTCTGGGCTAGCTTCACTGACTGTTCTTGGCTAAGAAGCTCACGTGATGCGAGGGTGACAAGACGGGCCGCTCCGGTCGATAAAAGGACCTACGTTGGTGGCCAATCCCACCGACCGCTTCGGGTCGAACGCGGTCATAAACCCCACTTTAAGCATGGTTCCGCCCGCAAGAATCGGGAAACAGGGCTGGCCTCACGCCCGATTATTGGCCCCCGTATTTATTTTCAGCAGGCATGTCGATTCCGGCGGGGCTGGCTCGTCGTGGAGACAGCACCCCGGAATCCCACGGCGGTTGCATCGTTTATATAGATACAGGAGGCGCGCATGCGTTACATGATCATCGTCAAGGCCAGCGCGGAAACCGAGGCCGAAACCACTCCGGTGAACGCCGATCCGGCGTTGCTGGCCGAAATGGCCGACTACCATGAGCAGTTGATGAAAGCCGGCGTGCTGCTCGACGGCGCGGGCCTCAGGCCCAGCTCGCAGGGCTGGCGCATTCGCTACGACGGCGACACGCGCAGCGTGATCGACGGCCCGTTCGCCGAAACGAAGGAGCTGGTCGCCGGCTACACCCTGATCCAGGTGCAGTCGCGCGCGGAGGCGATGGAGTGGGCGCGGCGCTTTCCCAACCCGGCCGGGCGCGGCAAGCCGGCGGAAATCGAGGTGCGGCCGCTGTACGAGCTGGATGATTTCGGGTCGTCGCCGGAGGTCGAGCGACTGAAGCAGACGACGCTGAGCGGCGGGAATGCCGCCTGAACCAGGATCACGAAAGGAGAGACACCATGAACAACCCCGTCATCTGGTTTGAAATTTATGTGGAAGACATGCCGCGTGCGCGCACCTTTTACGAACGCATGCTGGGCGTCACGCTGGAAAACCTGAAGCATCCGGACAATCTGGGGGAGCTGGAAATGTGGGCGTTTCCCATGGAAATGGACCGCGTGGGGGCGGGCGGCGCGCTGGTGAGGATGGACGGCGTGCGTCCGATCGGTGGCGGCACGCTGGTGTATTTTGCCTGCGCAGATTGTGCGGTCGAGGCGCAGCGCGCCGCCGAAGCCGGCGGGACGCTCTTCAAGGCGAAAATGCCCATCGGCGAATACGGCCACATCGCGCTCGTCCACGACACCGAGGGCAATCTCGTCGGCCTGCATTCGATGCAATAAGCCAGGCCATGTGGTGGAAAGCCCTGCCAAACCCCAACGAGGAGGCTGTAATGAAATTCATGTTGTTGATCGTCGAACCGCGCGGCCAGCGCGACACCCGCAGCGAGGACGAGGGCCGCGCGCTCTACGCCGAGATGGTCGAATTCGGCCAGGGACTCGCCGCGCGCGGACAGCTCGTCGCCAGCGAATCGCTGCGGCCCGACAGTCATGGCGTCCGCATCCAGCGGCGCGGCGAGCAGGCCAGCCTGGTCGACGGCCCCTTCGCCGAAGCGCGCGAAATGGTCGGCGGCTTTTTCCTGATCGAGTGCGACAGCCGCGACGAGGCCGTCAAGATTGCGCAGGCCTGCCCGGCTGCGCGCTTCGCCACCGTCGAGGTGCGCGAGTGCGCACCATGCTACGTGCAGTGAAGCGAAGGAGCATGTCATGACCCATATCGCCAAGAACACGGTTTGCCTCTGGTTCGATGGAACCGCCGAGGACGCGGCACGGTTTTACGCCGTCACCTTTCCGGACTCTTCGGTCGGCGCGGTCTATCGCGCACCGGGGGATTTCCCGTCCGGGAAGCAGGGGGATGTATTGACGGTCTCGTTCACCGTGATGGGCATTCCCTGCCTCGGGCTCAACGGAGGACCGGAGTTCAGGCACAGCGAGGCGTTTTCGTTTCAGGTCGCAACCGATGACCAGGCCGAAACGGACCGCTACTGGAACGCGATCGTCGGCAATGGCGGCGAAGAGAGCGCGTGCGGCTGGTGCAAGGACAAATGGGGATTGTCCTGGCAGATCACGCCGCGGGTGCTGATGGAAGCGATCGCCGACCCCGATCCTGCCGCCGCAAAACGCGCGTTCGATTCGATGATGACGATGCGCAAGATCGACATCGCGACGATCGAGGCGGCGCGCCACGGCTGAGGGCGAAGCGCCATCATTCTTAAGGAGACTTGATGAAAGTGACCGTTGAAACCACCGTCGCCGCACCGATCGATGCCGTCTGGCGCACCTATACGACGCCCGCGGACATCGTGCAGTGGAACGCCGCATCGGACGACTGGCACACCACCGCGGCCAGCGTGGATCTGCGCGAAGGCGGCGCCTTCTCCTCGCGCATGGAAGCGAAGGACGGCAGCGAAGGCTTCGACTTCGCCGGCACCTACACCCGCATCGTGCCCGAGCGCCTGATCGAATACGCCTTCGGCGATCGCAACGCGCGGGTGGAGTTCGACCCGGTCGGCGACGCCGTGCGCGTGCGCGTCAGCTTCGACGCCGAGACCACATACCCGGTCGAGTACCAGCGTGCGGGCTGGCAGGCCATTCTCGACAATTTCGCGCGCCATCTAGTGGCGTGCCAGACTGTTGACAAACCCCCTCCCCCTTGAGGGGGGAGGGCTGGGGAGAGGGTGAGCCGTTGCAAGATTATCGTAACTGCCTGATTTCAAACCACCCCTCTCCCTGGCCCTCTCCCCCAAGGGGAGAGGGGATTTCACACACTGACATTGTCAGCATGCTGAAGCGCCACGTGATGGCGCGCTGACGCAGCAAGGAGCGATTCATGAGCCGTATCCGTGTGCTGGTGGGAACGCGCAAGGGCGCGTTCATCCTGACGTCCGACGCGGCGCGCCGCGACTGGCAGGTGAGCGGGCCGCATTTCGGCGGCTGGGAAATCTTTCATATCGCCGGCTCGCCGGCCAACCCCGACCGGCTCTATGCCTCGCAGTCCAGCAGCTGGTTCGGCCAGGTGATCCAGCGCTCCGACGACGGCGGCGCGACCTGGAACCCGGTCGGCAACGAGTTCAGCTACGCCGGCGACCCGGGCA
Organism: Thiobacillus sp.; assembly: GCA_018262815.1. Taxonomy (GTDB): domain Bacteria; phylum Pseudomonadota; class Gammaproteobacteria; order Burkholderiales; family Thiobacillaceae; genus Thiobacillus. The sequence continues at coordinate 4,595 of JADFDN010000006.1, read as the reverse complement.
CGCACCTGTATTACGACGGCACGCCGAAACCGTGGGCGTTCAAGCGGGTGTGGCATCTGGAACCCTCGCCGACCGACCCCGACACGGTCTACGCCGGGGTCGAGGACGCTGCGCTGTTCCGCTCGACCGACGGCGGACAGACCTGGCAGGAACTGCCCGGCCTGCGCGAGCAGCAGGGCGCGAAATGGATGCCGGGCGCCGGCGGCATGTGCCTGCACACCATCCTGCTCGATCCCGCGAACCCGGCGCGGATGTATGTCGCCATCTCGGCGGCCGGCGCGTTCCGCAGCGACGACGGCGGCGTTACGTGGAAGCCGGTCAACCGCGGCCTGCATTCGCAATACATCCCCGATCCGGAAGCCGAAGTGGGCCACTGCGTGCACCGCATCGCGATGCATCCGGCACGGCCGCAGACGCTCTTCATGCAGAAGCACTGGGACGTGATGCGCAGCGACGATGCCGGCGATTCGTGGTTCGAGGTCAGCGGCAATCTGCCCAGCGATTTCGGCTTCGCGATGGCGGTGCATGCGCACGATCCGGATACCGTCTACGTGGTGCCGATCAAGAGCGATTCGGAGCATTACCCGCCCGAGGGCAAGCTGCGCGTCTACCGCAGTACGGCGGGCGGCAACGCCTGGGACGCGTTGACCGACGGCCTGCCGCAGGAACACTGCTATGTGAACGTGCTGCGCGACGCGATGGCGGTCGACGCACTCGATCCCTGCGGCGTGTACTTCGGCACCACCGGCGGCCAGGTCTACGTTTCGCCCGATGCGGGCGACCACTGGCAGGCGATCGTGCGCGACCTGCCGGCCGTGCTCTCGGTCAGCGTGCAGACGCTGCCCTGACATGACCGCCGCTCCCGACAGGCACACCGTCCGCGTCGTGCTGCCGTATCACCTCTATACCTTGGCGCGGTGCAGCACCACCGAGGTCGAGCTCGAGCTCGCCGGCCCGGTCACGCTCGGCGCGGTGCTCGATGCGCTCGAAGCGGCTTACCCCATGCTTGCCGGCGCCGTGCGCGACCGCGCCACCGGCCGGCGACGCCCGCTGGTGCGTTTCTATGCCTGCCAGGACGATCTGTCGAACACCGCGCCCGATGCGCCGTTGCCCGACGCCGTCGCCGCCGGCCGCGAGCCGCTGATCATCGTCGGTGCCATCGCGGGCGGCTGAAGCGCGAGAACGATGCAACCCACGGAAAATTCATCTCTCATTGTCGAATTCGCCTGTTTCCGTGCGTCGTTGAGATGGGTCCGCAGCGTTCGGGCAGCGCAGGAGACATCCGTGCGGATGAAAACAATCGACATCGCCGTGCTCGAACGCACGGCAATAGCTTGAGGAGAGAACCATGAAATTCATTTGCCTGATTAGCGCCGAACAGATGATGGAACACCTCGAACCCGCCGACGCGGCGGGGCATTTCGCCGAGTACGCCGCGTTCACCGAGGCGATCAAGCGCGAGGGCCATTTCATTTCCGGCAACCGCCTGACCCCGCCGGGCACGGCGAAAACCGTGCGCGTGCGCGATGGGCAGGCGCACGTCACCGACGGGCCCTTCGCCGAAACGCGGGAAATGCTCGGCGGCTACTACCTGATCGAAGCGCCGGACATGGACACGGCGCTTGAAATCGCCGCCCGCATTCCCGGCGCGCAGCGCGGCTGCGTGGAAGTGCGGCCGATCGCGGACGATGCGCCGACGCGTGCGCTGGGATTGGGTAACTGACGCCCCTTGAGTCTTGATCCCGACGTGAACATGGATGGGATTAAAAATCTGAATTTCAAAACGGGCCTCGCCGCACTCAAGCCGCAGGCCGAGAAAGGAGACTGAACATGATGGTCAAGCAAATCTTCGTCAACCTGCCGGTGGCGGACCTGAAGGCATCGATCGCTTTCTTCACGCGGCTGGGCTTCACCTTCAATCCGCAGTTCACCGACGACACCGCCACCTGCATGATCGTCGGTGAGAACATCTTCGCGATGCTGCTGACGCGCGAACGCTTTGCCGGCTTTGCGCCGCATCCCCCCGCCGATGCGCGCGCCGCCACCGAGGTACTGCTGGCCCTGCCGCTCGACAGCCGGGAAGCGGTGGACGCGATGGTGCGCGAAGCGGTCGCTGCCGGCGGCAACACCTACAGCGCGCCGCAGGATCACGGCTTCATGTATCAGCACGGTTTTCAGGACCCGGACGGACACGTCTGGGAGGTGTTCCAGATGAATCCTCAGCAAGGAGAATGACATGGCCTATGTCGATGGCTACGTGGTGCCCGTGCCGCTGGCGCAACTCGCCGCGTATCGTCGCCTCGCCCGCAAGGGGGGCAAGATCTGGATCGAACACGGCGCGCTCGAATTCCACGAATGTGCCGCCGACGACGTCAAGCCCGGCAAGCACACCTCGTTTCCCCAGGCGGTGAAGCTGAAGGACGGCGAGACCGTGGTGTTTTCGTGGATCGTCTTCAGGTCGCGCAAGGACCGCGACCGGGTGAACGCGAAGGTGATGGCCGATCCGCGCATGGATTCGATGGTGAACGCCGACCCCAAGGACTGGCCCTTCGACGGCAAGCGCATGTTCTGGGGCGGCTTCAAGCCCATGGTCAGTCTGGTGCGATGACGGCAGCGGCCGGCGGAATCGCCGACACGCTGGCGGCGATCTGGCATATCGAGTCGGCGCGCGTGGTGGCCAGCGTCGCGCGGCTCACGCGCGATCTGGGCCTGGCCGAGGAGTGCGCGCAGGATGCGCTGGTCGCGGCGCTGGAACACTGGCCGGCCGAGGGCATGCCGGACAATCCCGCCGCCTGGCTGACCACGTCGGCCAAGCGGCGCGCGCTCGACGTGCTGCGCCACCGCACGCAGGCGGCGCCCAAGCATGCCGAGCTCGCCGTCGAACTCGACACCCAGCATGCGATCCGCGAAGCCGACTTCGCCGAAGCCGTCGACGCCGCGCTCGACGACGATATCGGCGACGATCTGCTCGCGCTGGTCTTCACCGCCTGCCATCCGCTGCTCTCGCCCGAGGCCCGTGCGGCGCTGACGCTGAAGGTCGTCGGCGGCCTGTCGGTGGAGGAAATCGCACGCGCCTACCTGAAACCCGCTGCAACGATTGCGCAGCGCATCGTGCGCGCCAAGCGCAGCCTGGCCGAAGCGCGCGTGCCCTTCGAGACGCCGCGCGGCGCGGAATTGCACGCGCGCCTGCCGTCGGTGCTCGAAGTGCTGTACCTGATCTTCAACGAAGGCTACGCCGCCACCGCCGGTGACGACTGGATGCGTCCCAGCCTGTGCGAGGAGGCGCAGCGGCTGGGGCGGGTGCTCGCCAGCCGCCTGCCCGACGAGGCCGAGGTGCAGGGTCTGCTGGCCTTGATGGAAATCCAGGCGTCGCGCCTCGCCGCGCGCGTCGATGCATCGGGCCAGCCGGTGTTGCTGATGGAGCAGGACCGCGCCCGCTGGGATCGTCTGCTGATCCGTCGCGGGCTGTCGGCGCTGGAACGCGCGCAGGCCTTGCCGGGCCCGCTCGGCGCCTACACCCTGCAGGCGGCCATTGCGGCCTGCCACGCCCGCGCGTCGGTTGCCGCCGACACCGACTGGGCGCGCATCGCCGCGCTCTACGATGTGCTGGCGCAGGTCGCGCCTTCGCCGGTGGTGGCGCTCAACCGTGCCGTCGCCGTCGGCATGGCCTTCGGTCCGGCGGCGGGACTGGAGCTGGTCGAGGCGCTCGCCGCCGAGCCTGCGCTCAAGGACTATCACCTGCTGCCGGCGGTACGCGGCGATTTGCTGGCCAAACTCGATCGGGTCGACGAGGCGCGCGCCGAATTCGCGCGCGCCGCCCAGCTGGCGCAGAACGCACGGGAGCGGGCTTTATTGCTGGCGCGGGCGGCGGGGATGGGGCAGGACGAAAAGTCGTGAGTGTCTGGCCGCCTTGGCTGCGCCGAGCGCCAGGCAAATCAATCCATCACGCGTCCGTCTCGACTCAGGCCGCTTCCTTGGGCCGCATCTGTCGGCTGTAGAGGAATTCCAGCACCTGGCTGCGCAACTGGTGATACTTCGGATCGTGCGCCAGCTGCAGGCGATCGCGCGGACGCGCCAGGTCCACCGTGAGGATTTCGCCGATTGTGGCGGACGGGCCGTTGGTCATCATCACGATGCGGTCGGACAGCAGCACCGCCTCGTCGACGTCGTGGGTGACCATGATGACCGTGCTCCGGGTTGCCGCGACGATCTTCATCAGTTCGTCCTGCAGGTGGGCGCGGGTCAGCGCATCCAATGCGCCGAAGGGTTCGTCCATCAGCAGCACCTTGGGCTCCATCGCCAGCGCGCGGGCGATGCCGACGCGCTGCTTCATGCCGCCGGAAATTTCGCCCGGCAGCTTGGCCGCCGCATGGCTCAGTCCCACCAGTTCCAGTGCGGCCTTGGTGCGCGCTTTCAGCTGCGCCTTCGATTCGCTGCCGCCGAACACTTTCTCCACTGCGAGATAGACGTTCTCGAACGCGGTCAGCCAGGGCAGCAGGGAATGGTTCTGGAACACCACGCCGCGCTCGGGGCCGGGGCCCTTGATCTCCTTGTTGGCGAGCAGCAGCACGCCGTCGGTGGCGTCTAGCAGGCCG
>JADFDN010000069.1 GCA_018262815.1 Thiobacillus sp. | reverse complement strand
GTCATTCCCGCCGTCAGCCGCGACAATTTCGCCGCGGTGGCCGCCACCTGCGGACGCTATCCCGGCTGCCTGCCGGCGTGGGGGCTGCACCCGATGTGCCTCCCTGTGCATCGCCCCGAACACCTGGCTGGCCTGCGCGCACAGATCGAGGCGCAGCGCCCGGTTGCTGTCGGCGAAATCGGGCTCGATTTCTTCGTGAAGGATCTCGATCCCGCCGCCCAGGAATTCTTTCTCGTCGAGCAGCTGAAGATCGCGAAGGACTACGACCTGCCGGTGCTGCTGCACTGCCGCAAAGCCAATGACCCATTGTTGAAGCAACTGCGCAGGATCGGCGTGCGCGGCGGCATCGCCCATGCCTTCAACGGCAGTCCGCAACAGGCGGACGAATTCATCAAGCTGGGATTCAAGCTCGGCTTCGGCGGCGCCTTCACCTGGACGCGCGCCAACAACCTGCGACGGCTGGCGGCCGACCTGCCGCTGGAAGCCATCGTGCTGGAAACCGACAGCCCCGACATTCCGCCAGCGTGGATCGGCCGCGGCCGCAATGCGCCGGGCGAACTGCCGCGCATCGCGCAAACCCTGGCCGAATTGCGCGGACTGGACATCGACAGCGTGGCGCAAGCGACCACGCGCAACGCCCGCGAGCTCTTGCGCCTGGATTGAGAACGCCTCAATCGGCGTAGCCGAAATTGCCCACCCACTCGCCGCCACGGTAGTCGATGGTCAGCCAGTTGGGCACATAGGGGCGGGGGTTCTCGAGCGGAAAGCTTTCCGAAGGCGGCGAGGCGCCGCCCTCCGCCACGCTGCAGCGGCGCGTCATGATGGGCTTGAAACGCACCGCCAGGCGATCATTGACCGGCGTCGACAGCTCCGCCGATTCGCCGAAATGCACCCGTTTGCGCAGCAGACAGGAGAACAGCAGTTCCATCTCGGCGACCAGCGGGCGGTCGCGCAGAGCCAAGGCTTTTTGCGCGGCCTTGGTGAGCCTGATTTCCAGCGACTTATCGTGCAGGGTAATGTTCATACACACCTCCGGCAAATGGGCACGTCTATGCATGTAACGGCCATGCGGGGCCGCAATATAAGGGTTGCCGCACACCCCAGAGGAAATCCGCCCGAGACCCTCCCGGCACGCTTCCAGCGCCCATGCGGCATGCACTAGTGGATGATGCGCCGCGTCTCCCCCACCCGCAGCACGAAGAATTCGGCCTCCGCCATGCCGGCCTGCTGGCGGGCCGCCGCCAGCGCGCGCGGCGCTTCGTCGAGGGCGTCGTCGGCCATTTCGAAGGCGCCCCAGTGCACGCCCAGCGATTGACGCGCCTGCAGGTCCTGGTGAATCCGCAGCGCCTCGGCCGGGTCGACATGCTGAGCCCGCATGAACCAGCGCGGTTCATAGGCACCGATGGGCAGGGCGGCAAAATCGAAAGGCCCGAGTCGGCGTGCGATTTCCCTGAAATCGGACGAATAGCCGGTATCGCCGGCAAAGAAAAAGTTGAGATCGGGCGCCTTGATTGCCCAGCCGCCCCACAGCGTACGGTTGCGGTCGAACAGGCTGCGCGCGCTCCAGTGCTGGACCGGGGTCAGGGTGAAACGCACCCTCCTGATTTCGGCCTGCTCCCACCAGTCGAGTTCGGTGACCGTGTCGATGCCGAGGTCGGCGAACCAGGATTTCAGCCCGAGCGGAACGAAGAAACGCAGCGTGCCGCCGCTGCGCTGATGCAGCTGCCGCACGCTTTCGACGTCGAGGTGGTCGTAATGGCTGTGCGAAATGATCACCGCATGGATTTCAGGCAGGTCCGCCAGCGCCACCCCAGGCGGCTGATAGCGCTTCGGCCCGGCAAAACCGACCGGCGAGGCGCGTTCGGAAAAATGCGGATCGGTCAGCACGTTGATCCCGCCCAGTCGCAGCAGCACCGTGGCATGTCCGATCCAGGTGACGCTGGGGTTGCCTGCCGGCGTATGCAGCAGCGCCAGATTCGGCACGACGCGCCAGTCGCGATGCGCAGCCTCCGGCGACTTCGGCAGCCCACTCAACCGGCGCTCCCATTGCCAGCGGAGAAAACCCTGGCCCATGCGCGCACCGGAATCGAGGTTTCGGAATCCGTGCGGCGTGTGGTGTGGCTTCTCCGGATCGTAATGCGGATTCTGATACAGGCCGGTGCATGCTGCCAGCAGCAACACGCACGCCATGCCGACCACCCAGCCCAGGCGGCGGGCAAAACTCATAGCCAGCGCCGGACCCGGGTTTTATACACCCGGTAGTCATCACCAAACTTCGCTTCCAGATGCGCCTCTTCGTGGCGAATCACGCCATAGCGCAGCATGGCCCAGATCAGCGGCGCAAACAGCAAGGGCCACCCGGTTGCCAGCAGCAGCGACACGCCAGCCAGGATGAACCAGTCGCCGACATAGATCGGATTCCGGCTGAAGCGGAACGGCCCGCCGGTGCACAGGCTGGAGGCCGCCTTGTAGGGGTTGACCGTCGTGCGGTGACGCCAGAACGTCGCCAGGGTCCACACGAACAGTGCAAGCCCGATGCCGACCAGCAGCCCGCCCAGCGGCCGTGTCGCTGCGCCCCAGTCGAGCGGGATCGCGTGGACATTGCGGTCCAGCCACCAGCCCCCGAAGAGGGCAGCCGCGTAGGGGGCGGGAGGCAGGATCAGGGTGCGCGGACGCAGGGCGTGCTCTGTCATCGGAATCGGGCGGCGGAACGGTGTCCCATGATACGTCGCATCCCGGCTGCCCGCTCAGCAGGGCGACGCATCCAGTTTCTGGCACTCGCCGAGCGCGCCCTCGCCTTGCGTCAGGGGATCGAGCGCGCGCGACAGTGCAGTCGGCGTGGTCCAGCCCACCCGCTTGATCGCGTCGAAGGGCTCGAGACTCGCCAGCAGGTTCTGCACCGCCGACGCACAGAACAGCGGCGGCGTGGCGCCGGCTTCACGGATGCGCTGCAGCATGGCGGCAAACGCGTGCGGTGGAAGCCGGAAGCGGTAGAAGCGGATTTTCAGGCCATCGACGGTCTGGTAGCGCGCATAATCCCTCAGGGTCGGGCCTTTCCAGTCCTTGTCCTGGCCGCGCACGCTCAAATAGCTGCCAGCCGGATCGATGAGCATTTTTCCCGCGAACAGTCCCGCATGGTTGCCGCCGATCGCGTTGACGTTGAGCACGACGACCACCTCGTCCGGCGCCGGTTCGACCAGGCGGATGTCCGCCTCGGGCGGCGGCTCTCTATTCCAGTTGGGCGCCTCCTGGGCATGCAACGCTCCCGCGCCCAGCAAGGCAAAAAACAGGACGAGCCAGGATTTCATGCGGCGTATGCGCTATCGCAGATCATCCGTTTGACCGCTTTCAACGCAAATCGGATTGCACCACCGCACGCAGAAACTCATTGCGTTGCTGATCGCTGGTTCTGAAGCAGCCGGTGAACGCCTGCGTGACGACACGCTCGTCGCCGCGCCGGTCTTCGCCCAGCAGCAGGCACAACTGCTCGGCCTCGATGATGCATGCCGCGCCCTGCGCCTTGCCGTGCGCCATCAGCGCTTCGGCGATGTCGCGCGTCATCCATTCCTGATAAGTGAAACGATGGCCGATGGCGTCGACCATGCGCGCGATGCGGCCGAAACCGTGCAGCCGCCCGCCGGGAATGTAGGCGACGTGCGCGACGCCGCGAAACGGCACCAGATGATGCGGGCACACGCCGTGCACCGCGATGCCGCGCACCACCACCATGTCGTCGCGGTCGTCGGCGAAGCCCTCGCCCAGCGCCACGGCAGGTTCGATCGCATAGCCGCCGAGCAGACGCTTCTGCCACAGTTCGCGCACCCGCTCGGCGGTACGCCCGGTGTGCACCGAATCCGGCGCCACCCCGCAGGCGGCGAGCATGGCGTTGACAGCCTGCTCGAACGCTGCCGGGTCGAACGCGCCGACCTGCGGAATGCCGAGGCTGCCGCTGCCGTGCGGCGCGTGGCAGTCGTCGTGGTCGCAGGCTCCGGGCATTATTTCAGCGTCGCCTTGAGGAACTCCAGCGTGCGCGTCCACGAATCCTTGTCGGCCGCGTTGTCGTACTTGAGCGGCAGGCCGAACTGCGCGGCGTAGCTGTCGGCCTCGCGGTTGGTGAAGGTGTGCTTCACGCCCGGGTAGGACACGAACATGTAGTCCGCCTTGGCATTGTCCATTTCGGTCTTGAACGCCTCGACCTGCTCGGGCGGCACGATGGGGTCGGCTTCGCCGTGGAAGATGCGCAGCTTGGTCTTGATGTCGCCCGGCTTCACCGAGATGTCGGTCGCCAGCACGCCGTGGTAACTCACCGCCGCCTTCAGCGGCATGCCGGAACGCGCCATGTTCAGCACGACGCCGCCGCCGAAGCAGTAGCCCAGCGCGGCCGTCTCGCCCTTCTTCACGTTGGGCTGGCGGTCGAGAAACTTGCGCGCGGCGTCGAAGCGCGCATAGGCCAGCGTCGGGTTCCGGTTCACGCTGCCCGCCAGCGCGCCGGCATCCTTCGGGTTGTCGGCGATCTGGCCGTCGCCGTACATGTCGACCACCAGCGCGACATAGCCCTCGCTTGCCAGCATGCGCGCGCGCTTTTTCGCGTAGTCGTTCGCCCCCCACCATTCCGGCACCACCAGCACACCGGCGTGGCGGCCCCTGGCGGCATCGTCATACGCCAGATAGCCTTTCATGGTGGTCTCGCCAGCCTTGTAGCTGACATCCTTGCCGATCACGGCAGCCAGCGCGGATGAAGTGAAGAACAACAATGACAGGGCAAGTGCGGTTTTCATGAGCATCTCCGGGTGGATGGGGCTGAAAGCATACCGCGCCCGCGCCGGCTAGAACAACCGCGTTCGGACAGCGGCCATGCGCGGGTGCCCTTTGCATGGCCCGGTCAGCGTACACTCGCGACTCCACCCGCACCGGCCCCCGCCATGACCGACTCCATCCGCCTTGCCAAACGCGTCGCCGAACTGCGCGGCTGTTCGCGCCGCGAGGCCGAGCAGTTCATCGCCGGCGGCTGGGTGAAAGTCGACGGCATCGTGGTCGAGGAGCCGCAGTTCCGCGTCGGCGACCAGCGAATCGAAATCGACCCGAAGGCCGACCTCACCCAGACCGAACCCGTCACCCTGCTGCTCCACAAGCCGCCCGGCCAGTCGATCGACGGCGACCCGTCCGCACCGGAATCACTCACCCCCGCCACGCGGTGGAGCGACGACGCCTCCGGCATCCGCCCGTTGAAGAAGCATTTCAGCCAGCTGACCTTATGCGTGCCGCTGGAGCCCTCGGCAAGCGGCCTCGTCGTCTTCACCCAGGACTGGCGCGTGGCGCGCAGGCTGACCGAGGACGCCGCCACCCTCGAACACGAAGTCATCGTCGAGGTGGCGGGCGAGATGCCCCCCGACGGCCTCCAGCGGCTGAACCGCGGCATCCCGTTCGAGGGGCGCACTCCGCCCGCCATCAAGGTCAGCTGGCAGAACGAAACGCGCTTGCGGGTGGCGCTGAAAGGCGCCCGGCCCGGGCAGATCGCCCATCTCTGCGAAGCCGTCGGCTTGCAGGTGCTGTCGATGAAGCGCATCCGCCTCGGCCGCGTCCCGCTGGGAAAGCTGCCGTCCGGGCAATGGCGCTATCTGCGCGAAGACGAACGCTTCTGAAGCAGACGGCGCCTACAGCGAAGTCATCGACCGGAAGAGGCCGCCCGCACAGCGGACCCGACCTGACGCTGGCCACGAACGCCGAAAAAAACCGGCAGGAGCCGCAGGTTGCCTAACAATTTATTCGCATATAGGCAATTGTTAATTCAGCCAGTTTTCAATAATGTCTGTTCTGCGTATAGTCAAAATGCGTTTTATCTCCGCCTGGCCTCCGCTGATCAAGACAGCGTCGAAACCCGGTCCAGGACACGCCAGACAAGAAAGGCCTGCATGATCCATCCATTGCGCCATTGGCTATTCGTTTCATTATCCGTATTCGTTGCGGCCGCCTTGCCGGCCCAGGCGCGGGCCGGCGAGCTGACGCTGGCATTGGCCAACTCGACCTGCGAAGCCATGAATCGTGCGGCCGACCTCTATCGCGCCAGCCACCCCACCCGATTCGTCTACCTCTGCAAATCCTCAGGGCTCCTCGCCAAAGGGATGCGCGGCGGCGCGCTGAAAGCGGATGTGTTTGTCTCGGCCGATCGTGAATGGATGGATTTTGCGGTTGAACATGGTCTGGTCGCGGCAGACCAGGTTTCGAGCAGCTGGGGCAACGCGCTGGTCGTCGCCACCCCCAAAAGCAGCCCGATGCAAGGCCTCGACTGGCCGCAACTGGCTTCCGACAAGGTCACGACCATACTCATCGGCGATCCCAGCACAGCGCCGTTCGGCCGTCATGCGAAGGAGGCGCTTGAAGCGTCGGGCCTGTGGGACCGCGTCAAGCACAGAATCCAGACGCGCAAGAACATCGAGCTGCTGGCCGAGTCGCTCGGCACCTCCAGCCCGGGCACGGTCGGCATCCTGTTCAAAACCAATTTGACGGACCAGCTGCGGCAGCTGCACACCGTCGACAAGAAACTGCACCGGCCGATCCGCTATTACATGGCGCCGCTCGCGGCCTCGGCAGGGAATGCGGACGTCAAGGACTTCATTGAATTCCTGCAAAGCAAAGCCGCCAGCGACATCTTCCAGGCCGAAGGCTTCGATGTAAGCGCCCCTTGATTCCCTGTCACCCGCCTCTACACGAATGACGTCCACCCCGCGAGGCCGACGCGACTGAATGTTCGCCACCCTCAGGAACCGCTCGCTGTTCAATCAGCTGATCGCCCCGATGGTCGTGGTCGGGATCGTCGGCGTTGGCGCCATCATCGCTTCGGCCCTGGCGCTGCAGCATTCCGTCGAGGCGCTGGGCGAAATGTATTCGGCCAGCGGCGAACGCCTCAAGACGCTACAGGACATCGACAAGGGCATCGCCAATATGCGGGCCTTGAGCCTCAAGCATCTCGCCAGCGAAAGCGCGCAGGACATGATCCGGATCAGGACCGACCTGGACCGCGTCGAACAACGGATCAAGGCCCATTTGCCGGCCATTTCCGGGCCCGGAATCCACGAGCACCTCGCGGCACGCGAAGAAGCCGCCGTCCTGGGCATGGTCCTCGCCTCCTATCTGGCCGGCATCGACGAGGCCGTATTTCTCAGCGCGGAGTTCGAAAAGGAATCCGCGATCGAGTTGCTGACCCGGACCGAGAACCAGCACCTCACGAGCATCCAGACGGCCATGCAGGCGCTGATCCAGCACACCATCGAAGACATCGCCGCCAGCCGCGAAGACCTCATCGCCGCAACCACGCGCAATCTGCACATCAACCTGGCCATCGGCTTCCTCGGGGGCGCCATGCTTCTCGGCATGGCCTTCTATGTGTCGCGGCGGGCCAGCGTGCGGATTTCCGATCTGCTGAAATGGTCGCAGCGGATTGCCAAAGGCGACCTGTCGAATCACCTGGTTTCGGACGCTGGAGACGAGGTCGGACAGCTGACCCATGCGATGGGCGACATGGTCCACAAGCTGGCGCTCGGACGCAGCGAACTGGAGCAGGCACGGAAAAACGCCGAGACGACAGCCGAAGAATTGCGCAGGTATGCCAACGCCTTCCACAGCAGCGGCGAAGCCATGGTGATCTCGGATCGCTTCAACCACATCGTCAACGTCAACGCGGCCTTCACCGAGCAAACCGGCTACAGCCTCGACGAGGTCATGGGCAAGGATCCGCACATGCTGAGCAGCGGCAAAACGCCCAGATCCGTGTACGAGGACATGTGGCGCTGCCTGCAGGACAACGGCTACTGGAACGGCGAGATCTGGGACCGGAAAAAGACGGGCGAGATCTATCCCAAATGGGCCTCCATTTCCGCCATCCGCGACGCAGACAAGAAAGTCATGTTCTATATCGCGAGCTATTCCGACATCAGCGAACGCAAGGCGAACGAGGCGCGCATCGATTATCTCGCGCACCACGATTCCCTCACCGGCCTGATCAACCGCTACAACCTGGAAAACCGCCTCGACCAGGCCCTGCTTTCCGCCCATCGCGACGGCCTGCGCGTGGCCGTGATGTTCATCGACCTGGACCGCTTCAAGACCATCAACGACACCCTGGGCCATCATGTCGGCGACCAGCTGCTGATCGAAGTCGCACGGCGGCTGCGGGACAGCGTACGGGAAAGCGACATCGTCGCCCGACTGGGAGGTGACGAGTTCATCGTCGTGCTCACCCGCATCACGGATGAGATGGATTCCGCGCCGCTCGGCGACAAGATCCTGCGTTCACTTGGCCAGCCCCATGTCTTCGAAGGACGGGAACTGCATTCCACGCCGAGCATCGGTATCGCCATCTATCCGGACGACGGCGAGGACGGTCCGACCCTGATGAAAAATGCCGACACGGCCATGTATCACGCCAAGGAGCATGGCCGCAACAATGTCCAGTATTTCACGCAGGCAATGAATGCCGCGGCCAGCGAACGGCTGGGACTGGAGAACGACCTGCACCAGGCCTTGCGCAACCGGGCGCTGCATCTGCACTACCAGCCGCAGATCCGCGCGCGCGATGGCCGATGCATCGGCGTGGAGGCCCTGGCGCGTTGGCGCCACCCGCTGCTCGGCGACATCTCTCCGCTCAAGTTCATCCCCATCGCGGAGGAATCCGGCCTGATCGAGGCGCTGGGCAACTGGGTGCTGGAAGAGGCCTGCCAGCAACTGGGCGCTTGGCGGGCGGAGGGCATCAAGGACATTCGCATGTCGGTCAATCTATCGGCCCAGCAACTGCGCGCCCCGGGCCTGGTGCAATCCGTGGATGCGGCACTCAGGCGCCATGGCCTGCAGGGCAGCGACCTTGAACTGGAGATCACCGAATCGGTCGCAATGGAAAACCCGGAACGCGCCATCGGCCAGCTGCAGACCCTGCGCGACTTCGGCATCCAGCTCGCCATCGACGATTTCGGCACCGGCTATTCTTCCCTCGCCTATCTCAAGCGCCTGCCTATTCAGGTGCTGAAGCTGGACCGGACCTTCGTCCGCGACATCGAAACCGACCCGAGCGATGCCGAGATCAGCGCCGCCACCCTGGCCCTGGCGCACAACCTCGGCCTGACCGTAGTCGCCGAAGGGGTGGAAACCGAAGCCCAGCGCGACTACCTGATCCAGCACCGGTGCGACTACATGCAAGGCTATCTCTTCAGCAAGCCCCTGCCGGCCGCGGAGGCCCTGACGTTCATCCGGGCACACTGACCCGCAGCCATCCGCGATGAATCCCGGCAGGGTGCGCGGCTTCAGTCGTCCGAGTCGAAGCGCAAGCGGCAATAGGTCTCGCGGGTCAGCGCCACGGCCAGGACGGCCCCCATCCCGCTGATTGCCAGCCACAGGAAGGCGGCGTGGTAGGCCGCAGCATCGTAGATGCGCGCGCCCTCGATCATCGCGCCCTGCCAGTTGCGGTCGAGGATCCAGCCCATGGCGCTTTGCTGGATGGCGGCAAAGCCGAGCACGGCCATGTTGACGACGCCGCCGACGGTGCCGGCCGCGCCCGGATGGTTGACCTCGCGTGCGAAGGCGAAACCGATGATGAGCCCGCCGGCCGAGAAGCCGATGACGGCGAACAGCAGGGTGAGTGCGCCGGCCGCGAGATCGTCGGTGAACACGAATATCGCCCAGCCGATCGCGTGGACGAACGCCGCGCCGAGGTAAGGCAGCTTGCGCCGGCCCGCGCGATCGGACAGCGCGCCCAAGAGCGGACCGCCGATGGCGAAGCCGAGCAGCATGGCGGTGGTGAAGCCGGCGGCATGGCTGCGTTCCAGGCCGTGAACCTGGACCAGATAGGGCACCCCCCAGAGGCCGGCGAAGGTCAGCACCGGCGCGGCGATCAGGCCGCCGGCAAAAAACAGCAGCCAGGTGTCGCGCTCGGCGAGCACCCGTTTCAGGCTCTGCCGCGGCGACATGGCGTCATGGCTGAGCGCCTCCGGATGGGCGTGGCTGGCATAACCTCGCTCGCCGGGGTCGTCGCGTACCCACAGCCAGACGGCGGCAGCGAGCACCAGCGTGACGGCGGCGCTGGCCAGCATGGCGGTACGCCAGCCGACGCTGGCGACCGCCTCGGACAGCGGCACGCCGCCCAGCACGCCGCCGAGATTGCCGATCAGCAGGGAGATGCCAGTGACGGTTGCGAAGCGGTTGGCCGGAAACCAGTGGCCGGCGAGCTTCATGCAGGCGACGAAGGCCACCGCGACCGAGGCGCCGATCAGGCCGCGGCCCAGCGTGGCCAGCCACAGGGTATCGGCCACGGCAAACAGGGCGATGCCGGCCGCCGCGACAATGGCCGCTGCGGTGGCCACGCGGCGCGGACCGACGGCGTCGGCGAGCAGGCCGCTGGGGATCTGCATGGCGGCATAGGTGTAGAAATAAATGGCGGAGAGATTGCCCAGCAGGGTGGCGGCGATGCTGAAATCGCGCATCAGCTCGTCGACCATCACCGCCGGCGCAACGCGCTGGAAGAAGCCGACAAAATAGAGGCTGGCAAGCAGGCCCCAGGTCAGCCAGGCCAGCGTGACGGGCGGCAGACGGGATTCATCCCCGGGTGCGTGCGGACGGCTCAATGCGGATCTCGCTCAGGATTGAATGAAGACATGTTCGATTGGATCCCCTGGAGGGCGCTGCATGCAAATGCTCCATGCATCTGACGGCATCATACGGGCTGAACGAAGCCCTGGCGCGCTCCCCCTTACTCATGCATCAGGAACAGCGTCAGCAAGTCGTTCAGGAAGCGCTGCCCCTGCAATGTCGGCTTCAACCGGATCGCATCGCGTTCCAGCAGCCCCTTCCCGCGCGCCCGTTCCAGCGCGCCGGCACAGGCCGTCAGAGACAATCCGGTGCGCGCCTCGAACAGCGCTGCGGGCACGCCGTCGGTGAGGCGCAGGGCATTCATCATGAATTCGAACGGCAGGTCGGCGCGCGTGAGGCGGCGGCTGTCTGCAATGTGGGTGCCCGCTTTCACCGCGTCCATGTACTGCTGCGGATGCTTCACGCGCATGTGCCGAACGATGCGGTCATGGAAGCTGAGCTTGGAATGCGCGCCGGCGCCGATGCCGAGGTAATCGCCGAACTGCCAGTAATTGAGGTTGTGGCGGCTGATATGACCGGGCCGCGCATAGGCCGAGGTTTCATAGTGCTGCATCCCGGTCTCGGTCAGGCGCGTCTCGATCTCCAGCTGCATGTCGGCGGCGAGGTCGTCGTCGGGCAGCTGGGGCGGCGCGGTATGGCCGAACGGGGTGTTGGGTTCGAGCGTCAGGTGGTAGGCCGACAGATGCGGCGGCTGGAAGGTCAGCGCGGTGTCGATGTCGGAACGCGCCTCGGCCAGCGTCTGCCCCGGCAGGGCATACATCAGGTCGAGGTTGAAGGTGTCGAAATGGGTGGCGGCGAGTTCGGCGGCGCGGTGCGCTTCGCGGTCGTCGTGGATACGCCCGAGGGCCTGCAGGTGGCGCGGGTTGAAGCTCTGGATGCCGAGCGAGACCCGAGTCACGCCGGCTTCGCGGAAACCCGAAAACCTGGCGGCTTCAACCGTGCCCGGGTTGGCCTCGAGCGTGATTTCCGCATTGGGCATCAGCTGCGTCAGGGTACGCACGCCAATGAGGATGCGATCGATTCCGTCCGCTGAAAACAGGCTGGGCGTGCCGCCGCCGAAGAACACGGTATGGATCCTGCGTCCCCAGATATCGGGCAGCGCACGTTCCAGGTCGAGCAGCAGCGCGTCAATGTAGGCGGCTTCGGGTAGGGTTTGCGCCGCGTGCGAATTGAAGTCGCAATACGGGCATTTCTTCACGCACCACGGCAGGTGGATGTAGAGCGACAGCGGCGGCTGGATGGTCAGGCCGCCGCTGTGGAAGCGAATGACAGACTCAGCCAAGCCGCTTCAACTTGTCGGCCAGTTCGCGCAGCGCCTGGCCGCGATGCGAAATGGCGTTCTTCTCGTCCTCGCCGAGTTCAGCGCCGGTCCTGCCGAATTCGGGGACGAGGAAATACGGATCGTAGCCGAAACCGCCCTCGCCGCGCGGCGTATCGATGATTTCGCCGTGCCAGCGCCCCTCGGCGATCAGCGGCTCGGGATCGTCGGCATAGCGCACCAACACCATCACGCAGTAATAGTGCGCGCGGCGGTTGGGCTGGCCCGCGAGGGCGGCGATCAGCTTCTCGTTGTTGCGCGCGTCGGACTTCGGCTCGCCGGCGTAGCGTGCGGAATATACGCCGGGCGCGCCGTTCAAAGCCTCGACGCAGATGCCGGAGTCGTCGGCCAGCGCCGGCAGGCCGGTATGGACACTGGCGTGGCGTGCCTTGGCGAGGCAATTCTCGACGAACGTGACGTGCGGCTCGGGGCATTCGGGTACGCCGAAATCGGACTGCGGCGCGGCGACGATGGCGAGCGGTTCGAGAATGCGCGCAATCTCGCGCAGCTTGCCGGCGTTGCCGGAGGCGATGACGATCTTTTCCATGGATTTCCCTTTGATGTTCATCCGCGAAGAACGCGAAGGGTCGCGAAGAAAACCTGATTTCAACTTCGCGTTTCTTCGCGTCCTTCGCGGATCAATCCGCTTTCAACGCCGCCTGTTGGCTGGCGCTGATCCGCGCGATGCCGGCGGTCGCAAGATCGAGCAGCGACTCCAGCGTGGCGCGCGAAAACGGCGCGCCTTCGGCGGTACCCTGCACTTCGACGATGCCGCCGTTGCCGGTCATCACCACGTTCATGTCGGTG
>JADFDN010000068.1 GCA_018262815.1 Thiobacillus sp. | reverse complement strand
CCCATGTGGTCGAGCAGGCGACCCGGCGTCGCCACCAGGATGTCGACGCGCGATTTGAGCGCCTTGAACTGCGGATTGATGTTGACGCCGCCGAACATCACCATCGAGGTAAGCGACAGATACTTGCCGTAGGTCTTGACCGATTCCTCGACCTGCGCGGCGAGCTCGCGCGTCGGCACCAGGATCAGGCAGCGCGGACGGCCCGGCTTGCTCTGGGCAATCCGGGTCGACAGGTGATGCAGGATTGGCAGGGTGAAGCCGGCGGTCTTGCCGGTGCCGGTTTGCGCGGCGGCGAGCAGGTCGCCGCCTTCCAGCACCTGCGGGATGGCCTGCGCCTGGATCGGGGTGGGCGTGGTGTAGCCGGCATCGGCAATCGCACGCATGATGGGTTCGGCCAGTCCGAGACTGGCAAAGGTGATTTCAGTAGTCATGTAGTTTTTTCCTGCGACGGCCTGTCACGTTTGCAGTGAAACCAATCGAGGCAGACGAATAGGGGATCGTGAGATCGGGGTAAAAGAACCGCGCACCGATTGGCAGGGTGCGGGAGGCCGCACTATACCGGCTGGGCTCTGATGCGGCAATGCATTTCAGCCGCCGGCGTGCGGAAAATGAAAAGGGACCGGCATGTGACCGGTCCCTTTGGATGTTCGGGCTGGTGGGCAGTACAGGGTTTGAACCTGTGACCCCCGCCGTGTGAAGGCGATGCTCTACCGCTGAGCTAACTGCCCCGAAGCGGCGCGAATTAAACCACAACCCGGCAGGCAAGGTCAATTTTGCGGCGATCGATCCGGTAAAATAGGCCCTTTTTTCCGCCCGGCCCCGCCATGATCCGCACCCGCTTCGCCCCCTCCCCCACCGGTTATCTGCATATCGGCGGCGCTCGCACAGCGCTGTTTTCGTGGGCCTTTGCGCGTCATCACGGCGGTCAGTTCGTCCTGCGGATCGAGGACACCGACATCGCGCGCTCGACGCCCGAGGCGGTGCAGGCGATTCTCGACGGCATGGCCTGGCTGGATCTGAACCACGACGAAGGCCCGTTTTACCAGACCAAGCGCCTGTATCGCTACAAGGAGGTGATCGAGCAGATGCTGGTCAAGGGCGACGCCTATTACTGCTACTGCAGCCCCGAAGAACTCGACGAAATGCGCGAGGCACAGCGCGCACGCGGCGAAAAGCCGCGCTACGACGGCCGCTGGCGTCCCGAGCCCGGCAAGACGCTGCCGGTGGCGCCGTCCGGCATACAGCCGGTGGTGCGCTTCAGGAACCCCACCGAGGGCACGGTGGCGTGGAAGGACCTGGTCAAGGGCACGATCGAGTTTTCCAATACGGAGCTCGACGACCTCATCATCGCGCGCGCCGACGGCACGCCCACCTACAATTTCTGCGTGGTGGTGGACGACTGGGACATGCAGATCAGCCACGTCATCCGCGGCGACGACCACGTCAACAATACGCCGCGTCAGATCAACATCCTGAAGGCGCTGGGCGCGACGGTGCCGCAGTACGCCCACCTGTCGATGATCCTCGGCGACGACGGCACCAAGCTCTCCAAGCGCCACGGCGCGGTGTCGGTGATGCAGTATTCCGACGAGGGCTACCTGCCGGAAGCGGTGATCAACTACCTGGCCCGCCTCGGCTGGTCGCACGGCGACGCCGAACTGTTCAGCCGCGAGCAGTTCGTGCAGTGGTTCGATCTCGACCACATCACGCCCTCTGCCGCGCAGTTCAACACCGAGAAGCTGCGCTGGCTCAACCAGCAATACATCAAGGCGGCCGACGACGCACGCCTGGCCGGTCTCGTGCGTCCCTTCCTCGTGCGCAACGGGGCCGACCCGGACGACGGCCCCGAGCTGGCAGCGGTGTGTGCGCTGGTGAAGGAGCGCGCCGCCACCATCGTGGAACTGGCCGACGCCGCCACGCTGTTCTACCGCACCCTGCACCCCACCCCCGAACTGCTGGCGCAGCATGTCACCGCCGACGTGCTGCCGGCGCTGACCGAACTGGCCGGCCGTCTGGAAGCCCTGACCTGGGAGCGTGCCGCGATCAGCACCGCACTCAAGGACACCCTGGCCGCACACGGCCTCAAGATGCCGAAACTGGCGATGCCGGTGCGCGTGCTGGTCACCGGCGAGCCGCAGACGCCGGCGATCGACGCCACACTGGAACTGATCGGACAGAACAAGGTGGTTGCGCGCCTGAAAGCGGGGCTGCAGGCCGCACAAGCCTGATCGATTCCGCTATAATGCGCGCTGTTTTTCGCCGGCGTAGCTCAGTTGGTAGAGCAGCGCATTCGTAATGCGAAGGTCGTCAGTTCGATTCCGATCGCCGGCACCAGTTGTAAAAAAACGCCGCTCATCGAGCGGCGTTTTTTCTGTCCGCTTCCGGCCTATGCAGCTGTCATGGCCATCGCGATCTCATCGATGCGACATGGCTTGTGAACGGCGTATCCCTGCGCATAATCGACGCCGATTTCCCGCAGGGCCTCCAGAATCATGGGAGATTCGACGTATTCGGCCACGGTCAGCAGACCCAGGGAATGGCCGATGTCGTTCATCGACTTGACCATGGCGTAGTCGCCGGGATTCTTCAGCATGTCCTTGACGAAACTGCCGTCGATCTTGAGCGCATCGGTCCGCAGATTCTTCAGGTGCGAATACGATGTGAATCCGCTGCCGAAATCGTCCAGCGAAAACCGGCAGCCATACCGGCGGATTTCCCGGATGAAATCCTGTGCGGCGCCATAGCTCTCGATCGCGGCGCTTTCCGTGATTTCGAAAATGATCTTGTCGGTGGGGAAGTCGCTCACCGGCAACACCGACTGCAGGTAACGCATCACCTCGGGATTGCTGAGCGAGGTGGCGGAAAGATTGATGGCGAATCCACCCACCGACGCAAATTCAGAGGGGTTGGCGACGATCCACTCGAACACGTTGCGCATCACCCAGATGTCCACTTCGTGCGCGCGCTGCAGCCGTTCCACCGCGGGGATGAAGTGCGCCGGCAGAATCTCCACGCCGTCCGTGCCTTCGATGCCCAGCAAGACTTCGTAATACGGCAGCCGCGTAGTGTCCGCGCCGATCGGCCTCACCTGCTGGCAGCGCAGATGCAGCCCGCTGCCCTTGAGGAAGGCATCGATGCGCCCCGCCCATTCCATCAGCGACTCCTGGGACAGCAACTGGGGGCTGGCCTGCTCGTAGACCTGCATCCGGTTACGGCCCTGGGCTTTTGCGGTGATGCAGGCCGAGTCGGCGCGCCGGATCGCCTCGGCGGCGCTGAACCGGTCCAGCGCAAACTCGGTCATGCCGATGTTGAATCCGATGCTGTAGCTGTGTTCCCCATGCTGGAACGGGAAATCCTTCACCCGCTCGAGCAGGCGGTCGACTGCAGTGCACCCCTCCACCCGGCTGCAGTTGGGCAGCAGAAGCGCGAGGGTATCGTCGCGGAAAGCGGCCAGCACCGCGTCGGGGCCGATATGCTCCCGCACCGCGCCGGCAAGGCTGCGCGCCAGGTATTCCGCTGCGTCAACGCCGCAGGTGTTGACGATCATGCGGAACTGGTCGAACTCGATGATGCCGACGGCGTGCGCCTTGTCCAGCTGATTCGGCAGTGCCAGCCGGCTCAGATGCTGCATGAATCCCTTGCGATTGAGCAGACCCGTCACCGGATCGTGCATCGCCTGGCGCACCACACGCTGATAGGTGTCGTCGAAGAGAGCCTGTTCCGAACGCTCGAGCAGCGGCAGATCCAGATCCCTGCCCGGCCTGGCCAGCCCGCGCCCCATCTGCCGTGACAATTCGGCCAGGCTGAAGTCGGTCTTGCTGGTGGCGGAGCGGTTGGCAAACGTGCAGTTCGCCGGCGGCTCGCTGATCCAGATGAGCTGCATCGGCAACGGGCTGCCCTCGCTGCCGAATTCCCACCAGTCCCCCACGCGAAGGCGATCCGCCATGGGGTGAGGTGCCGGCGCTTCATCCCCTTCGCCCGATATCGCGGCCAGCCTGCCCGGCGGCACCATCACCGGTTCCTCCGGGGGGCACGCGACGCCGGTCAGGCAGGCGCCCAGCTCGTCCATGAATGCCGCCAGCAGACCAGCATCGACATTGACCGCTGCGAGGGCGCGCTCGATCTCGCCCAGCAAGGCCTGGGACGCCTCGGCGCAATGAGGCGCGTTCGCGGGTGCGGGGCCGAGACGGGTAGACAGCCTGTCGAAGGTGGCAAGAGCGGCATCCCAGGCTTCGCTGCCTTCGCCGTGGCGCATTTCCAGCAGCACCAGGTATTGGCGCCACCCCGCATCCAGCAGACGCAACATGATCCCCGGAACCTCGCGCCCCGCCAGCCGTTGCTCGAGGGCCGCGGTGACCCGGGCGCGCGCCGAGCGAATGCGTTCCCTGCCCTCGCAGGCCTCCTGAAGCCGTGCCACGCGCGTTCTGCGTACCTGCAGAATCGGCCGCAACACCTTCTCGAGGCTGTCGCGCACCCGCTCGTAAATGCTGCTGTCGGCGTCGGCCTCGCTGCAGACGCGATCGACCAGCAGGGACAGAAAGCGTTGCAGCTTGGCATCGTAAAACATGCCCTTGTCATCCGCTGCCACCGTGTACTGTTCGATGAGGTTGATCACCTGGCGGGCGGGGTGCTCGGGCGAAGCGGGAAAACTCGGATCCTGCAGGGCCAGCTTGAGCAGCGGCCGCTCCAGCCGCTTTACCAGCAGGTCGACGTCAGAGCTGGGAACGAAGTCCGCATGTGCCCGGTTGAACAGATCCGAGGTGGTATCGAGTACCTGCCGGTAGGCCGGCGATAGGCGCCTGACATCGCGTCCGACGCCGGCAATGCGGGCCGTGACCTGATCGGCCAGCGACGGCATGCCAGGCTCGGTTGTGCCCACTGACGGCAGGCTGTCCAGGGCGATCAGCAGTTCGCGCAGACCGGTTTCCGACAAGCCGGCGCCATCACGCTCGCCAGGCTGGCGCGCCGGCACATCGCGTTCTACCAGCTGGCGGGCGGTGTGCTGCAGGCGGCCCACCACCTGCAGCACATCGGGCCGCACCGCAACCGCACCCGGGGCCGTACCGCCCAGGTGGCCGAAGCGTGCCGGTGCGCCTTCCGGCACGCCGCGCTGCGGTCGGCCCAAATTCGCCAGAATACGGTCCAGACTGTATTCGGCACTTTCCGGGCTCAGGGCGGTGCCGGCGGCATCCTGCTTGACAAGGGTATCCAGGGTCCTGGCGATTTCGGCCAGATCCAGTTCCGCCTGTTTTTTGGCGACCGGCCGAGCTGGCGCCGGTTTTGCCTGGTCCGGCGTATCGCGTCCCGATCGGCGAGGCGCAGCCGGCTGCAGCGATTCGAGCGTCTGTCCGAGTTGCTGATATAGCGCGGGAGCATGGGACGCAAGTGCTTGCCCCAGTACCTTGTAGAGCACCGCCCGAATGGCGTTGGAGAAATCCAGCCCCTGGATGACGTCCTGGAAGGTGCGAAATATGGATTCCGGGCCGAAGGGATTGCTCTTTCTGTCGACCGGAACGCCGACCAGTCTGCTGTACCGCTGCTCGAACGCGTGGAGCGGCGCCACCGTCTCCGCTTCGATCTGCTTGACGACCGCAGACAGATTCAGCCAGTCCTCGAACTCATCCTCTTCGACCAGGGCCAGCCTGTTTGTGCCGGCCGCCCTCGCAGGCAACTTGCCCGCACCGGGCCCATGGGTGAGCTCGCGAAGGGCGGCGAACATTTCATTCTCGATACGGCTGCGCTGCCGCTGCAGTTCCTGGATAGCATAGTCGTAGCGCGAGCGTTCCAGGAAAATCGGCTCATCCTGACACGCCTCGCCCAGCCGCTCGCCGGCCTGCGAAAAAAAGTCCTCCATTGCCGCAGCGAGAGTGCGGCTGAACTGCCTGCCGCACGCCTGCAGCAAGGCCTCGGTCTGTTGCGCACCGAGGCCCGATCCAACAGGCCGCGCAAGCTTTCTGCCGGCCCAGCGCAAGGCCTGCATCGCCCCCTCCGGCATGGATGGGACAAGCACGCCCAACCCGCCTGGCGCAATGCGCGCGACCCGGCCGTGGCACTGAAACGCACCGGAATGCGCCACCGAAAATTCCACCTGCACCGGCGTGCCTGTCAGGGACTGGAGAACGGCATCGGCTGTGCCTTCTCCGAAAAAGACCACATACAGGCCGGTCTCGCAGAAATCCCGGATTTCGGCCGGAATGGCCGCAGCGTCCCCCAAGCGGATATGCGCGGGCTGCGAAGTCGCCTGCCGCGCGAAATGCCGTTTTTCCTTGCTGCCAGTCCCGGGAGTGGAATGTGCCATTATTTTGTAGGGTTAATCTGGCCTGTCCAGGCCAAGGCAAGCGTCGACTGGACGCACAGGCGGCACCCCTCAGGTGCAGCCTGTGCGTGCCAGACGGCCGCGAACCGCTACATGCAATAACGGATAAAAGGAGGAAGGCTTTACACGACCGGCGGGAAAAGGGGGCTTATCGATCCGGCGGCTCTGCAGGTCGGTCTCGCCATGCGTCACGTCTGCACCGCACGATGCCGGAGACCCCTGGAATGGATCGAATTTACTCCGTCTCGAACTCGACGAATGCGCGGTTCATGTTGGCCCGGTGCAGGTCGCCGTAATTGTCCAGATGCCGGAACGCGGGCAGGTCGGCGTAGCGGTCGAGCGTCGCGGCCAGCGGCTCCATGTCCTTCGCGGCGCTACCCACCGTGCCGGCGAGGAAGTCATAGTAATCGCCCGTCTCGCGCTGCGCCTGCGCCAGGTCGCACACCCGGCCGTGGCCCGGAACGATGCGCGCAGGCTTCAGCGCGGCCAGCGCCTGGAAGGCCTGCTGGCCGTTCTTCACGCTCGACCAGGGCAGCACGCCCAGCAAGCGATCGACGTAAACCAGATCGCCGCTGAACACCACGCGCTGTTTCGGCAGCCAGACCCAGACGTCGCCCGGGAAATGGGCATGGGTATAGGTCAGCTCGAGCGTTTCGCCGCCCCGCTCCAGCGTTGCAGAATCGCCCGCCAGCGTAATGGGCGCGGGTAGCGGCCGGGTGCCCTGCATGCGCTTGCCGAGGAAGCGGTTCAGCCCTGCCATGTGCTGCGCCGCGTACTCGGCCTGGGTGGACGCGGTGCGGCGCATGGCGATGACCTCGGCGCCCTTGCCGGCGAAATAGTCGTTGCCCAGCCAGCGGTGATCCTGACTGCCGGTATTGATGACCCAGCGCACCGGCTGCTTCGTCACGCCGGCAATGGCGGCTTCGATTTTCCGGGCGCCCAGCAGGCTGGCGCCGGAATCGATCAGAATCACCCCCGTGGGCGTGATGACAAAGCCGAAGTTGGCGTTCAAACCGTCATTCTCTGCGTTGCGCTGGCCGAGCGGGCCGACGATGGCATAGACGTTGTCGACGACCTTTTCGGCCCTGGGCTGGAAATCGGCACGGGCATTCAGGGTGAATCCGACCGCAGCGGCCAGCATCAGTAGGGCAAAACGTTTGAACATGATGGCTCTCTCAGCGCGATGGCAAACCCGCTTCATACCACCCTTTGCTGCGGTTGACGATCTTCACCACCAGCAGCATCACCGGCACCTCGATCAGCACGCCGACCACGGTGGCGAGCGCCGCCCCCGACTGGAAGCCGAACAGCGCGATCGCCGCGGCCACGGCCAGTTCGAAGAAGTTGGACGCGCCGATCAGCGCCGACGGACAGGCGACGCTGTGCTTTTCCCCCACCTTGCGGTTGAGCCAGTAGGCCAGACCCGAGTTGAAGAACACCTGGATCAGGATGGGTACTGCGAGCAGCGCGATGATCAGCGGCTGCGCGATGATCGCCTCGCCTTGGAAAGCGAACAGCAGCACCAGCGTCGCCAGCAGCGCGAGAATGGACAGGTGGCCGAGCGTGGCGAGCGTGGCGTCGAACGCCGCCTGCCCGCGCTTCAGCAAAGCCTTGCGCCAGATCTGCGCCAGGATCACCGGGATGACGATGTACAGCACCACCGAGATGAACAGCGTGTCCCACGGCACCACGATCGCCGACAGCCCGAGCAGCAGGCCGACGATGGGGGCGAAGGCGACGATCATGATGGCGTCGTTCAGCGCCACCTGCGACAGCGTGAAATACGGATCGCCGCCGGTCAGCCGGCTCCACACGAACACCATCGCGGTGCACGGCGCCGCCGCCAGCAGGATCAGGCCGGCGACGTAGCTGTCGAGCTGCTCCGCCGGCAGATAGGGTGCGAACCAGTGGCGGATGAAGAGCCACGCCAGCAGCGCCATCGAAAACGGCTTGACCGCCCAGTTGACGAAAAGGGTGACGCCGATGCCCTTCCAGTGCGACTTCACCTGGTGCAGGGCGCCGAAGTCGATCTTCATCAGCATCGGGATGATCATGATCCAGATCAGCAGGCCGACCGGCAGGTTCACCTGCGCCACTTCCATGCGCCCCAGCGCCTGGAACGGTGCGGGGAACAGCTGCCCCAGCGCCACGCCGGCAACGATGCACAGCGCCACCCACAGCGTAAGCCAGCGCTCGAACACGTTCATCGGGGCGCCGGCAGCGCGCCTGCCGGTCACTTCACACTGTGCGCTCATAGCGCAAACTCCATCAAAGTTGATGCACTCATGCCGTCTTCCCGATCTCGCGCACCGCCTGCTGCAGTTTCATGCGGTCCAGCTTGTCGAACGGCAGGCTGACGAACATGCAGACACGCCGCTGCAACTGGTTCATCGCCTCGATCATGGCATGCCGCTTCGCCTCGTCGCTGCCTTCCACTGCAGCCGGATCCGGGATGCCCCAGTGCGCGGTCATCGGCTGCCCCGGCCATACCGGACACACTTCGCCCGCTGCCTTGTCGCACACGGTGATGACGAAATCGAGTTGCGGCGCGTCGGGCTGCGCGAATTCGTCCCACGCCTTGCTGCGCAGATCGGCGGTGGGAAAGTGGTTCTTTTCCAGCAGTTCCAGCGCGAACGGGTTCACCTGTCCGGCTGGGTGGCTGCCCGCGCTGAACGCCCGGAAGCGCCCCTTGCCCAGATTGTTCAGCAGCGACTCGGCGAGGATCGAGCGCGCCGAATTGCCGGTGCACAGGAACAGCACGTTGAAGACCGGTTCGGCCATGGCAGCGTCTCCGTCGATTCAGGCCGCGGCCTTGAGGCCGAGCTTCTCGCGCACCGCAGCGACCAGCCGGGCGCGGATGTCGTCGCGCACCGCGAGGAAGCTCTCCAGCGGCTCGCCGTGCGGATCATGGAACGGCAGATGGATCGCCGGGATCGGCTTGGGGAAGATCGGACAGGCTTCCTTCGCGTTGTCGCACACCGTCACCACCAGGTCGATGTCCTCGCTCATCACGGCATCGATATCCTTCGGATGCAGGCCGTCGGTATTCAGGCCCGCATCTTTCAGCGCCGCGATCGCGCCGTCGGCCACTTTAGGCTGCGGACGGGTACCGGCAGACAGCGCACGCACCTGGCCGGCGAGGTCATGGTTCAGCAGCACTTCGGCCATTTGCGAGCGGCAGGAATTGCCGGTGCACAGCACCAGCACGGTGTAGGGTTTTGCAGTCACGATGAATCCTTGGATGAAATGAAGTTAATCGACGTATAACTCAGCAGCAGCCGCCAGCAGCCGACTTGGCCTTGACCGGAATGCAGCCGGACACCCTGGCCGGCGCGGGCTCGGGAACACAGCACTCGCCTGCCGCCTGCGCGCCGAATACCGGAATGCTGTCGAGCGTGTGATAGGTCTCCCACGCGATGCCGGTGGGATCGGTCGCCCAGTACTTGTCCGACTTGGCGTAACAGCAGGCGGTGCCCATTTCCTCGACCACCTCGCCGTCGAGCTTCTGCAGGCGGGTGTTCATCTCGGCCAGCTCATCGGCGTTTTCGACCTGCACGCCCAGGTGGTTGAGGCCGGCCGGTGCGCCGCGCGCCGAGATCGCGAAATTGACGCGCGGATCGTCGAGCATCCACTTGGCGTAATCGTCCTTAGTGACGGTCGGCTCGGCGGCGAACATGGTGGAATAGAACTTGATGCTGGCGGCCAGATCGTCGACCGCGACGTGTACGTGAAGGCGTTTCATGTTGGCTCCTTTTCGGTGACGCAGGCCGGCGAACACACCGGCGAGCAGGGATTGCCGCCGCAGCAGTTTTCGGTGAGAAAGCCGAGCAGCGCGTTCATGGTGGAGAAATTAGCGGTGTAGATGACGAAGCGCCCCGCCTGCTGCGAACTCACCATGCCGGCATGCGACAGTTCCTTCAGGTGGAAGGACAGCGAGGACGGCGCGATGCCGGTGAGTTCGCTGATCCGGCCCGCGGCCAGGCCGGTCGGACCGGCCTGCACCAGGACGCGGAAGATGGCCAGACGGGAATCCTGGGCCAGGGCAGCGAGGGCGGTGACGACAGCTTTCGTTTCCATTTTTCAATAATAATTGAAACATTTAAAAATCTGCAAGCAGTTTTTTCGTTAGGCTGGCATGCCACTGACCCCGGTCAAACCGGCCATCATGAAAAACATCGCGTCGAACGGGAATAAACTGGGCATCGGAGGTGTTCACGTCCATGCAAGCCCGGACTTGCCCCTACTCCAACCCTTGAACAAGGAAACGTCATGAACACCTCATTCGCCACCTCACTCGCCACCCTGGGCATGCTGGTTGCCTGCGCCAGCCCCTATGCCGCATCGCCTGCCAAGACCGAGATGGGCGTGCTCACCAATTCGGCCGGCATGACGCTGTATGTCTTCGACAAGGACGTGGCCGGTTCCGGCAAGAGCGTCTGCAACGGCGACTGCGCCATGAAATGGCCGCCCCTGATGGCATCCGCATCCGACAAGGCGAGCGGCGACTACGCCGTCATTACCCGCGACGACGGTTCCAAGCAGTGGGCGTACAAGGGCAAGCCGCTCTATACGTGGTTCAAGGACCAGAAGCCGGGCGACATGACCGGCGACGGCGTCAACAACGTGTGGCATACCGCCAAGCCCTGAGTGCGCGTCCGCCCCGACCTGATCAAGCACCTCCCTCGTCTGCGCCGCTATGCCCGGGCGCTGACAGGTGACGTCAATCGCGCCGACGACCTGGTGCAGGACACGCTCGAGCGCGCGCTGGCGAAGCTCGACCTGTGGCAGCCCGGCAGCGACCTGCGCGCCTGGCTGTTCACCCTGATGCACAATCTGTTCGTCAACCAGATCCGCACCAAGCGGCCGCAGGAAACCGTGATGGAAGAGGCGTTCGACGAGCCGGTGAGCGGCGGGCAGATGGAAGCGCTGGCCGCGCGCGATATCCACACCGCGCTGGCGCGGCTCTCCGAGGAGCAACGCGAAGTCCTGCTGCTGGTGGGGCTGGAGCAGTTCGGCTACGCTGAAACGGCGCAGGTGCTGGGCGTGCCGACCGGCACCGTGATGTCGCGCCTGTCACGTGCGCGCGAGCGGATGCGGCAGATGCTGGCGGGCGAACCCGCGATCAAACTGAAGCTGGTGAAATGACAAACGAAGTACACGAAGACGAACTCCATGCCTATGTGGATGGCACCCTGCCCGAACCCCGCCGCATCGAGGTCGAGGCCTGGCTGGCGGCCCACCCGGCCGACGCCGCGCGCGTGCAGGCCTGGATCGGACAGAACCAGTCGCTGCATGCCGCCTTTGACAGCGTGCTGAACGAGCCGCTGCCGCTCAACCTGGTGCGCGCCACGCGCCGCCCCGCCATTCCCGCGCCGTTCAAGGCGATGGCAGCGATGCTGGCCATGCTGGCGACCGGGCTGGTCGGCTATGCCATTGGCCTCGGCAGCGGCGAGCACGCGCCCGCCGCGCCGACTTACCTCGCCCGCGACGCCGCCATCGCCCACGCCGTGTTCAGCCCCGAAGCGCGCCACCCGGTCGAGGTCGACGCCGCCCACGCCGAGCATCTGGTGGCCTGGCTCTCCAAGCGCGTCGGCACGCAACTGCAGGCGCCGGATTTCGGAGCGCAGGGATTCGAATTGCTGGGCGGGCGGCTGCTGACCGGCGAAACCGGCCCGGTCGCGCAGTTCATGTACCAGGACAGGATCGAGCGCCGCGTCACCCTTTACGTGCGCCGCGCCGTCGCAGGCAACACGACGACGAGCTTCCGCCACGCGACCGAAAATGGCGTCGACGTGTTCTACTGGATCGATGGCGATTTCGGCTACGCCCTGTCGGGCCAGATCGGGCGCCAGGCGATCCGGCAGCTGGCCGATGCGGCCTATCTGCAACTCGCCACAGCCGGAGCCAAACCGTAGTTCAGCCGCAGGGGACACCTCAATAGTCGCAGCCCGCGCCCGGTTTTGCGCCGGAGCCTTCGGGTTCGAGCCCCAGGAAATCGCGCGCCACCGCCTCGGCAACCTTGATGCCATCCACCGCGGCCGACAGGATGCCACCGGCATAGCCCGCGCCCTCGCCCGCCGGGTAAAGCCCCTTGACGTTCAGGCTCTGGAAATCATCGCCGCGCGTGATGCGCAGCGGCGAGGAGGTGCGCGTCTCGACCCCCGTGAGTACCGCGTCCGCCATCGCAAAGCCCTTGATTTGCTGGTCGAACGCCGGCAGCGCTTCGCGGATCGCCTCGATCGCATAGTCCGGCAGTGCGGACGCGAGATCGGTGAGATGCACGCCGGGCTTGTAGGACGGCTCTACGCTGCCGAGCTGCGTGGAACGCTTGCCCTCGATAAAGTCGCCGACCAACTGCGCCGGCGCATCGTAATTGCCGCCGCCGAGTTCGAACGCGCACGACTCCAGTTTCCTTTGCAACGCGATTCCGGCGAGCGGATCGTCGCCCGGAAAATCCGCCGGCGT
>JADFDN010000067.1 GCA_018262815.1 Thiobacillus sp. | reverse complement strand
GTGATCGGCCGCGAATGCCTCCAGCAGCTGCCCGAACTGACCGGCCGCCAGCCGGATGCCGTGATCGCCTGCGTCGGCGGCGGCTCGAACGCCATCGGCATCTTCCATCCCTACATTCCGTACGAGAATGTGCGCCTGATCGGCGTCGAGGCGGGGGGTTCCGGGGTGGAAAGCGGTAAGCACGCCGCGCCGCTGTCGGCCGGCACGCCGGGCGTGCTGCATGGCTTCCGCAGCTATCTGATGCAGGACGAGAACGGCCAGATCATCGAAACCCATTCCATCTCGGCGGGCCTCGACTACCCCGGCGTCGGCCCCGAGCACAGCTATCTGAAGGACGCCGGCCGCGCCGAATACGTCGCGATCAACGACGACGAAGCCATGGCCGCCTTCCACGACCTGTGCCGCTTCGAGGGCATCATCCCGGCGCTCGAATCCAGCCATGCCATCGCCCACGCGAAGAAGCTCGCGCCGACGATGAAAAAGGACCAGGTCATCCTGGTGAACTTGTCCGGACGCGGCGACAAGGACATCAACACCGTGGCGAAGACGGCGGGGATTACGCTGTAAGCCAGTCGCCAGCCCATTGAACCGACTATCCAGAAGACCGAACCATGAGCCGAATCGGCGACACCTTTGCCGCGCTGAAAGCGCAAAACAAGAAAGCCCTCATTCCCTTCATCACTGCCGGCGATCCCGGCAAGGGCCTGACGGTGCCGCTGATGCACGTGCTGGTGGAGGCCGGGGCGGACATCATCGAGCTGGGGGTGCCGTTTTCCGACCCGATGGCCGACGGACCGGTGATCCAGCGCGCATCCGAACGCGCGCTGGCGAACAAGGTCGGGTTGAAGGACGTGCTGGCGATGACGGCGGAATTCCGCAAGAGCAACACGACCACTCCGGTGGTGCTGATGGGCTACGCCAACCCGGTCGAGCACATGGGCTACGAGGCCTTTGCCCAGGCGGCGAAGACGGCCGGCGTGGACGGCGTGCTGACGGTGGACATTCCGCCCGAGGAGTCGGCCGGCGTGTCGGACGTGTTCAAGGCGCATGGCCTCGACCCGATCTTCCTGCTGTCGCCGACCACGCCGGAAGCGCGGGTGGAACAGGTGGCGGCGGCCGCTGGGGGGTTCATCTATTACGTGTCGCTGAAGGGCGTCACCGGGTCGGCCAATCTCGACACCGATGAAGTCGCAGCGAAGCTTGCCATGGTGCGCAGGCATTGCAGCCTGCCGGTCGGCGTGGGTTTCGGCATACGCGATGCGGCCACCGCCGAAGCGGTGGCACGGATTGCCGACGCCGTGGTGGTGGGCAGCCGCATCATCAGCGAGATCGAGACTGCGCCGGAAGGCGAGTGCGTCAATCGCGTCAAGCACCTGGTGGCCGAACTGCGCCGCGGGGTCGACGCTGCATCGAAATAAGGGAAAAACACCATGAGCTGGTTCCAAAAAATACTGCCGCCGAAAATCAAGCGCCGGGTCGAGGCGCGCAAATCGATGCCCGAAGGGCTGTGGTCCAAGTGCCCGGCGTGCAACGAGGTGCTCTACCGCGCCGATCTCGAAAGCAATCTGGAGGTGTGCCCCAAGTGCGGTCACCACCATCGCATCGGCGCCCGTGCACGGCTGGCCATGCTGCTCGACGCCGAAGGCCAGCACGAAATCGGCGCGCAGGTGACGCCGCTCGATCCGCTGAAATTCAAGGACGGCAAGAAATATCCCGACCGCCTGAAGGAAGCCCAGGCCGGCACCTCGGAAACCGACGCGCTGGTGGTGATCGGCGGCAGCATCAAGGCGGTGCCGGCGGTGGCGGCGGCATTCGAATTCAAGTTCATGGGCGGTTCGATGGGCTCGGTGGTCGGCGAACGCTTCGTCCAGGGCGTGGAAGCGGCGATCGAATCGAACTCGGCGTTCGTCTGCTTCTCCGCCAGCGGCGGCGCGCGCATGCAGGAAGGCCTGTTTTCCTTGATGCAGATGGCCAAGACCTCGGCCGCGCTGACTCAGCTGTCGCGCAACCGGCTGCCCTTCATTTCGGTGCTGACCGATCCCACCATGGGCGGGGTGTCGGCCAGCTTCGCCATGCTGGGCGACCTGATCGTCGCCGAGCCCAACGCGCTGATCGGCTTTGCCGGCCCGCGCGTGATCGAGCAGACGGTGCGCGAGACGCTGCCGGAAGGCTTCCAGCGCGCCGAATTCCTGCAGGAGAAAGGCGCCATCGACCGCATCATCGACCGCCGCCAGATGCGCGACGAGCTTGCCGCCACGCTGGCGATGATGATGGGGCGGCCTGCACTTGCCGCCTAGCGCGTGACGACCCGCCCGGGCCTGCCCCTGGCCGGCTGGCTGGCGCGGCTGGAGCAGCTGCATCCCAGCACAATCGATCTGGGTCTCGACCGGGTACGGCGGGTCAGGGATGCGCTCGGGCTCAACCCGGATTTCCCTCTGATCATCGTCGGCGGCACCAACGGCAAGGGGTCCACCTGCGCCACGCTTGAAGCCATCCTCGGTGCTGCCGGTTACACGACCGGTCTCTATACCTCGCCACACCTGTTGCGCTACAACGAGCGGGTGCGCATCGCCGGCAGCGAGGCGAGCGATGCCGACCTGGTGGCTGCCTTTGAAAAAATCGATGCCGCGCGCGGCGACACCTCGCTGACCTATTTCGAATTCGGCACGCTGGCTGCGATGCAGCAGTTCATCGACGCCGGCGTCGACGTCGCCATCCTCGAAGTGGGCCTGGGCGGACGGCTCGATGCGGTTAACGTGTTCGACGCCGACGTCGCCATCGTCACCAGCGTCGATCTCGATCATATGGATTACCTCGGCGACACCCGCGAGCAGATCGGGTACGAAAAGGCCGGCATCTACCGGGCAGGCCGCCCGGCCGTGTGCGCCGACCCGGCGCCCCCCGCCAGCCTGATCGAGCAGGCGCGGCGCATCGGCGCCGACCTGCGCTGCGTGGAGCGGGATTATTCCGCGCAGCGCGAAGCGGATCGCTGGACCTATCGCGGTCCTGAACTTGCCTGGCCGGATTTGCCCCTGCCCGCGATGGCGGGGGCGTTCCAGATGCGCAACGCGGCCGCCGCGCTGGCGTCGCTGGAAGCCGTTCGAGGGCGGCTGCCGGTGGACGCGGCCGCCATTCGCACGGGACTGTCCGCGGTGCAGGTTCCGGGACGGTTCCAGCGCATCGCCCATAAGCCGGATGTCATTCTCGATGTGGCGCACAATCCGGAGGCCGCACGCGCTCTGGCGGCCACCTTGCGCGAGCAGCCGGTCCCCGGACGGACGCTGGCGGTGGTGGGGATGCTGGCCGACAAGGACGCGGCGGGCGTATTCGCGGCCTTGCAGCACGAGATCGATGCGTGGTGGACATGCAGGCCCGATTCGCCGCGCGCGCAGGACGCGACGGCGCTGGCCACCCTGCTGCGCGTCCATGCAGGCAAGGCGCCGGTCCGCGTGCAGCCGAATGTGAATGCGGCACTCGCAGAGGCGCGAAGCGCAGCGTGCGAAGATGATAGAATTCTCGTCTTCGGTTCGTTCTATACCGTTGCCGCCGTGCTCGACCATGCCGCCACCCAGCAGTGAACATGACCTCAAACGCCTCGCCCGGCGCCGCCTGATCGGTGCGGTGGCGTTGACCCTGCTGGCGGTGATCGTGCTGCCCCTGCTGCTGGAAGACGAGCCGCCCCCCGCCAGTTCGCTGGCCGTCCGCATGACCGCCGCACCCGATCCGGCTGTGCAGTCGGAGCCGACCGACGAACCCGAAGCGGCCGCCGCCGCGCCGGTATCGCCTGCGCCGCCTGCGCCCGTGGCGCCTCCCGCACCTCCGGCCGAGCCCGCCAGACCGGCACCTGCTTCAAAATCCGAACCGTCAAAGGCGGCAGTGGTCAAACCCGTGTCCGCGCCGCCGCCCCCCAAAGCGGTGGCGGCCCCTGTGCGGCAGGCCAAACCTGCAGCCGCCGGCGAGACCTTCGTGGTGCAACTGGCGGCCCTGTCCGATTCCGCCAAGGCCGATTCGCTGAAGGCGCGCGCAGTCCAGGCCGGGTTGCCGGCCTACACCGACACCGTCGGAAAACTCACGCGCGTGCGCGTCGGACCCTACGCATCGCGCCAGGCCGCAGTGGCTGCCGCGGTCAGACTGGCTGAAAACGGCATGAACGGGCAGGTGCTCGTGAAATGAGCATGCTCGATGTCATCGTGGTGCTGGTGCTGGTCCTCACGGTGGTGCGCGGTCTGATGCGGGGCATGGTCGACACGCTGTTTTCGCTGGCGGCCTGGATGCTGGCGTTCGTGGCGGGCAGGTGGGGGGCGGTTCTGGTCGCGCCGCTGCTTCCCGTCGGCATCGAAAACCCGGCAATCCGCTATTTCGCCGGCTTCGCGGTGATTTTTCTGGTGGTGCTGATCGGCGTGCTGCTGCTGGGGCATGCCCTGGCCCTGCTGGTCAAGGCCGTGGGCCTGGGCAGCGCCGACACCCTGCTGGGCGGGGCGCTGGGACTGGCCAAGGGACTGGTGATCCTGGTTGGGCTGACGCTGGCAGCCGGCCTGACCTCGCTGCCGCGCACCGAGTTCTGGAAGCAGGCCATGCTGTCGGACAGCCTGCAGGCGATGGCGCTTGTCGCCATGCCCTTGCTGCCTGACGACGTGGTGAAGTACGTTCGTTTCGAATAATTTTATGGATGGGTGCACAGCATGTGCGGGGTAATCGGAGTCGTTTCCAATTCGGCAGCCAATCAGCTTTTGTATGACGGGCTGATGGTGCTGCAGCATCGCGGGCAGGATGCCGCAGGCATCGTGACGGCGGAAGAAAGCCGCTTTCACATGCACAAGGGCCAGGGTCTGGCGCGCGACGTGTTCCGCACCCGCGACATGCGCAACCTGCTCGGCGACATGGGGGTGGCACACGTGCGCTATCCCACCGCGGGCAGCGCGTCGTCGTCGGCCGAATCGCAGCCGTTCTACGTCAATTCGCCCTACGGCATCGTGCTCGGCCACAACGGCAACCTGACCAATACCCACGAACTCAAGGAATCTCTGTTCCGCGCCGACCTGCGTCACGTCAATACCAACTCGGATTCCGAGGTGCTGCTGAACGTGCTGGCGCACGAGTTGCAGGTTCGTGCAGAGGGGCGTCAGCTGAGCCTGGACACGATCTTCGGCGCCGTGGCCGGGGTGCATGCGCGCTGCAAGGGCGCCTATGCAGTCACTGCCTTCATCGCCGGCTACGGTCTGCTGGCCTTCCGCGACCCGCACGGCATTCGTCCGCTGGTGATCGGCATCAACGATCAGGTCACGCCGCACGAGTACATCATTGCTTCGGAAAGCGTGGCGATCGACACGCTGGGCTTCCGACTGCTGCGTGACGTGGCGCCGGGCGAAGCGGTGTTCGTCGATTACGAGCGCAAGCTGCACAGTCGCCAGTGCAGCGACAAGGCGGTGCTCAATCCCTGCATTTTCGAATACGTCTATCTCGCGCGTCCCGATTCGGTGATGGACGGCGTGTCGGTCTACAGCACGCGCCTCGCGATGGGTGTGTCGCTGGCCGAAAAGATCAAGCGCGAGTTCTCGCATCTCAGGATCGACGTGGTGATCCCGATCCCCGACACCAGCCGGCCTTCCGCCCTGCAGCTGGCGAACCACCTCAACGTGCCGTATCGCGAAGGCTTCATCAAGAATCGCTACATCGGCCGCACCTTCATCATGCCGGGGCAGGCGCTGCGCAAGAAATCGGTGCGGCAGAAGCTCAACGCCATCGCCGAGGAATTCAAGGGCAAGAACGTGCTGCTGGTCGATGACTCGATCGTGCGTGGCACCACCAGCCGCGAGATCGTGCAGATGGCGCGCGATGCCGGCGCCGAGAACGTGTATTTCGCCTCGGCCTCGCCGCCGGTGCGCTACTCCAACGTCTACGGCATCGACATGCCGACGCGCAACGAGCTGATCGCCAACGGCCGCAGCGACGAGGGGATCGCGCGCGAGATCGGCTGCGATGCGCTGATCTACCAGGACATCGACGCCATGGTTGCGGCCGTCAGGACGGGCAACCCGGATATTCCCGATTTCGACACCTCGTGTTTCGACGGTCGCTACATCACCGGCGACGTCACGCCGGAATACCTGAACTACGTCGAGGCGGTGCGCAACGGCGAATCGCCGCCACCGTCGGCCCTGTCGACCCAGCAACTCGATCTCAACCTGGCGACCGGCAACGGTTGACCGGATTCGACGCCGGGCGTAAATTGTTCCTGGCGCCGATTTGAACCTCAGCTTGCGGGCGCTTGATAAATACGGCTAAAGCGTCGCAACGGAAACCCCGGATCGCGCTTGGCGTTCGGGGTTTTTTTATTGGACTCGATCATGAACGACGAATACGACATTGAGACGCTGGCTGTTCGCGCCGGCACGGTGCGCAGCCAGTTCAACGAACACTCGGAGGCGATGTTCCTCACCTCCAGCTTCGTCTTCGGCAGCGCGGCCGAGGCGGCGGCACGCTTCAAGGGCGAGCAGCCCGGACCGATCTACGCGCGCTTCACCAACCCTACGGTGCAGATGATGGAAGCCCGGCTCGCCGCCCTCGAAGGCGCCGAGCGTTGCGTCGCGTTCGCTTCCGGCATGGCGGCGATCCTGGCGACGGTGATGGGGCTGATGAAGGCGGGCGAGCACGTCGTCGCGTCGCGCTCGATCTTCGGCTCCACCGTGCAGCTGTTCTCCAACATCCTCGGACGCTTCGGCATCGAGACGACCTATGTGTCGCCGACCGATCCGGACGAATGGCGTGCGGCGGTGAAGCCGAACACGAAACTGTTCTTCGTCGAGTCGCCGTCGAATCCGCTGACCGAAGTGAGCGACATCCGGGCGCTCGCCGACATCGCGCACGAAGCCGGCGCGTGGCTCGCGGTCGACAATTGCTTCTGCTCGCCGGCGCTGCAAAAGCCGCTCGAGCTGGGGGCCGACATCATCATCCACTCCGCCACCAAGTATCTCGACGGTCAGGGCAGGGTGCTCGGCGGCGCGGTGCTCGGCAGCCAGGCGCTGATGGAAGGCGTCTACACCTTCCTGCGCACCGCCGGGCCGACGCTGTCGGCGTTCAACGCCTGGGTGATCCTGAAAGGCATGGAGACGCTGTCATTGCGCATGGAGGCGCACTCGAAGAACGCGCTGGCGCTGGCGCAATGGCTGGAGACGCAGCCTGCGGTCGCGCGCGTGCTGTATCCCGGCCTGCCGTCGCATCCGCAGCATCAGCTGGCGATGGCGCAGCAGAAAACCGGCGGCGGCATCGTCGCGTTCGAGCTGAAGGGCGGCCAGGCGGCGGCGTGGAAACTGATCGACGCGACGAAGCTGCTGTCGATCACCGCCAACCTGGGCGACACCAAGACCACCATCACGCATCCGGCGACCACCACCCACAGCCGCATGACGCCGGAGCAGCGCGCGGCGGCCGGCATTGGCGACGGGCTGGTGCGCATCGCGGTGGGGCTGGAATCGGTGGCCGACATCCAGGCCGACCTGCAGCGGGGGCTGGCGGCATGAGGGCCTGGCTGACGCTGCTGGGCCTGCTTGGCGTCGGCGTCGTCCATGCGGCCGACATGACAGAATTGCGCTATGTCGAGCAGGATCCGGGCGATCCGCCCTATCTGTCGCGCATCCTGGTCACGCCGGATTTCATGCGCATGGACGACGGCAACGACGACGGCGATTTTGTCCTGCTGGACCGGCGCGGGCGCAAGGTCATCAACGTGATGCATGGCAACGGACTCGCGATGGTCTTCACGCCCGGCACGGTGCCGCCCCGGCCGGCGGGCTGGAAGCCGGTGCTCGACGTGCAGCCGGCTGCGCGCGGCACCCGGCGATTCAGTCTTTCGGTGAAGGGCGTGGTGTGCAGCGCAGGGGTGGCCGCCCGTCTTGCCGCACCCGATGCGGCGCGCGCAATGGCCGAGCTGAAGGGGGTGCTGGCGGCAATGCAGTATCGCGTCTGGAGGGACTCGCCGAGCGAGATCCAGCACGACTGCGACCTGGCGAATCTGGTCTGGGAACCCGGCACCACGCTCGAGCTGGGCCTTCCGCTCGAAGAGCGCGAGTTTACCGGGCGGACGCGCCAGTTCGAAAGCGAATCGAAACAGCCGCTGCGGCCGGAGCTGTTCCGTGTGCCGGCGGGGATGCCTGAGATCGCGGCGCCCTCATAAGGCTTCCACTCTGAGCGCGCAGCCCGCTGCGTCGCACACTGCGTAGCCCCAGCGCTCATACCAGTCCGGCAGCACCCAGCGTTCGCAGTCGCTGCCATCGACCACATGGGCATGACGCGCCGGCCGGTGGGTATGGCCGTGGATCAGCCGGCAGACCGCCTGTTCGCGCAGCACGCGACCGACTTCCTCGGCATTCACATCCATGATCTCGGCTGCCTTGCCGGCCTTGGCCGATTCGCTGCCTGCGCGCGCCTGGCGCGCCAGGCGTCGGCGCAAGGATCGGGGGAGGTGCCGCAGCAGCGCCAACACGAACGGGTGGCGCACCCGCCGTCGAAAATCCTGGTAGGCAAGGTCGTCCGTGCACAGCGTATCGCCGTGCATCAGCAGCGTGGGGACGCCATACAGATCGATGCGGGTGGGGTCGCCGATCAGCGTCATGCCCGACTGCGCGGCATAGCGCTGCGCCAGCATGAAGTCGCGGTTGCCGTGCATGAAGTAGACCGCCGTGCCGGCGTCCGCCAGCGCTTTGAGCCGGCTGGCGGCGTCGCGCGCCACCTGCTCGTCGTGGTCGTCGCCGGTCCAGGCCTCGAACAGATCGCCCAGGATGTAGAGCGCATCCGCGCCTGTCACCTCGTCCTGCAGAAAACGAAAAAAACGCCCGGTGGCAGCCGGGCGTTCGTCGGTGAGATGCAGGTCGGCAACGAAGAAGGTGCGACCCGCGCCTCGGTTTGAAGCCAGGCTCACCGGTGCCTTCAGACGATTTCCGCCTGGGTGATGACCACGTCTTCCAGCGGCACGTCCTGGTGTCCGGCGCGGTTGCCGGTCTTCACCTTCTTGATCTTGTCGACCACGTCCATGCCTTCGACCACCTTGCCGAACACGGCATAGCCGTAGCCCTGCGGGGTCGGCGCGGTGAAGTTGAGGAAGCTGTTGTTGGCGACGTTGATGAAGAACTGCGCAGTCGCCGAGTTGGGGTTGGGCGTGCGCGCCATCGCGATGGTGTAGGCCTCGTTCTTCAGACCGTTCGACGCTTCGTTCTCGATCGCGTCGCGGGTGGTCTTCTGCGTCATGCCGGGCTCGAAACCGCCGCCCTGGATCATGAAGCCGTCAATCACGCGGTGGAAGATCGTGCCGTCGAAGAAACCGTCGCGCACGTATTGCAGGAAGTTCTCGACCGTCCTGGGCGCCTTCTCCGCGTCGAGTTCGAGGGTGATGGTGCCGTGATTGGTGTGCAGCTTGACCATGAATATGAGCGTCCTTAAAGAGAGGTTTCGTGAATGATTTTCCAGCGGCCGTTTTCACGGGCCCAGAACTGGCGCTTGGGAGTGCGGTCGCTGAGGTTGTTGCTCTGGTAGTCCTGCACGAAGCTCACCAGCGCGAAGTCGGGCCGTTCCGGGTAGAGCATCAGGCTGACGTCGTCGAGTCCGACCTTGATCCACGACTTGGCGGCGTTGACTTTGTGCTTGCTGGCGGCAAACGCCTGCAGATTCTGCGAGCCGGTGCGGAACGCCGTGCTGTAGTGCCTGAGCAGGCGCGACGCGTCCCGGCTTTCCCAGTCCTGCCGCCATTGGTCGATGGCGGCGGCCAGATCGCTGCGTCGCGCATCGAGCGTCTCAGGGGCGATCCACTCGATCTGCTCGGCGATGATGACCGGCGTCTTGCCGATCTGGATGTACTGGCCCAGCCGGCTCAGGTCGTCGTTGGCCAGCACCACGCAGCCTTCGCTGGCGCGCGGGGTGCGGCTGTAGGT
Source organism: Thiobacillus sp. (assembly GCA_018262815.1). Taxonomy (GTDB): domain Bacteria; phylum Pseudomonadota; class Gammaproteobacteria; order Burkholderiales; family Thiobacillaceae; genus Thiobacillus. The sequence goes on along the minus strand of JADFDN010000067.1, from coordinate 2,895 downwards.
GTTGCTCGGGCTGCCATGGATCCAGATGCCGTGGCCGTTGCGGCCCTGGCGGGTGTCCCATTCGTTGGGATAGGTCAGGGTGAACGCCCCGCTGCCGTAAAAGTCGGTGAGCTCGCGCGACGGCTTGAAGCTCGAGATGGCATAGATGCCGATCGGGGTGCGGTTGTCGCCTTCCTTCTGCTTGCCGGCACCGGCCTTGCCGATGGTGATGTAGAAATCCGCTACCCGGATGGGCTTTCCGGCGCGATTGGCATAGACATACAGACGCGAGCGGCTGGCGTCGACGACCAGCGCATGGCGATAGCTGTCGCTCAGGTTCAACAGATAGGCCGGCACCTTGTCGTTGGGCAGCGGATCGGTCAGGGCACGCACGCGCTGGCGCGCTTCATCGCGCAACTGCTCCAGATCGGCGCTGCGGGCGGAACCGGTGTTGCCGAGGGTTTGCAGCGGCTGGGCGCGGGCCAGCAGGAGGTCGCCCTTGACCAGCTGCGCCAGACGGAAGTTCGGATGCTGCTGCGTCAGCTTGTCGACCGCGGTCAGCGCTTCCGGCATCCGGCTCTGCGAAATCGCCAGCAGGCTGTTGGCCAGCTGGCGATCGGCGTCCAGCCCGGCCGCCTGGAGCGTCGGGGTGGCAAGCAGGAGCGCGAGCAGGAAGCGGGTCATGGCTTATCGGGACGTCTCGCCGACGATGCGCCATTCGCCATTCTGCAACGCCAGTTTCAGCGTTTTGGTGACGGTAGACGTGAGGCGGTCGGAACGGTAGGCCTGACGGAAGGTGGCGCTGGCGGTGTCACCCTGCTGCTCGATCTTGAGATCGCTGATCGTGACCTCGATCGACTTGGGTGCGGTGATGCGGGCGCGGCGCTGCGCTTCCCAGTTGGCGCGCGTCATCCTGCCGGCGGCGTAATCGCTGGCGTAGGCGGCCAGGTAGGCGTCGACGTCGCGCGCTGACCAGGCTTGCGCCCAGCGGTTGATGGCGGCCTCGATCCCGGCGGCAGGCTGGGCTGCCGCGACCGGCTGGACGGGGGCCGCGGGCTTGGGAGCGGCGACGGCAACCGGTTTGGGGGCGGCGGCAACGGGCTTGGCCGCGGCGGGTTTGCGCGGCTGGCCCCCGATCATGTCCTGGATCAGTGCAAGCTTGGTTTGCGCGGTGGCATTCTTGCTGTCGAGCGCCAGCGCCTTGTCGTAGGCGAGGGAAGCCATCTTGGCGTAGATGTCGCCGAGGTTTTCGTGTGCGGTGGCGTAGCTGGGATGGGTGCGGATCGCCATTTCGAGCGCGTTCTTCGCCGCCTCGTACTTGCTCTGCGAGGCGTAGAGCACAGCCAGGTTGTTGTAGGGTTCGGGCAATTCCGGGTAATCCTCGGTCAGCCCGGTGAAGAGGGTGATGGCATCGTTGGTCTTGCCCTGGTCAGCGAGGATCAGGCCCTTGAGAAAGCGCGCCTGCGCATCTTTCGGGTTTTTTGCCAGATAACGGTTGGCGCGATCCAGTGCGCCGGTCAGATCGCCCTTGCGGAATTGCTGGTTGATCTCCTGGACTTCATTGGCCAGCACGGGCGTGCTGACGACGATGACGCAGGCGACAACGGCGGCAAAGAAACGTGACAAAGCCATGTGATATGCTCGGATCATCTTGGGAAACAGGCATTCTAACAAGGTTAGCCCTCGCTGAGACAGTCGGCGCGCCGCTTGATTCCCGCATGTCGTCATTCCGTCTGTAGCCCGCTTGCATTCATGTTGCACATTACCAATTCCCTGACGCGCACCAAGGAAGAATTCGTTCCGCTCACCCCCGGCCGGGTCCGCATGTACGTCTGCGGCATGACGGTCTACGACCTGTGTCATCTGGGCCATGCGCGGGTGTTCGTGGTGTTCGACATGGTGACGCGCTGGCTGCGCGCGAGCGGCTATCAGGTCGAATACGTAAGGAACATTACGGACATCGACGACAAAATCATTAGGCGCGCGCAGGAAAACAAGGAAACCCCGGCCGAGCTGACCGAGCGCTTCATTGCGGCGATGCACGAGGACGAACGCGCCCTCGGCGTGCTGCCGCCTGACCATGAGCCGCGCGCCACCGACTATGTGGCGCAGATGCTGGCGCTGATCGGGCAACTGATCGACAACGGCCTGGCCTATCCGGCGCCCAATGGCGACGTCTATTACAGCGTGCGCGGTTTTCCCGCCTATGGCCGTCTGTCGGGCAAGAGCCTGGACGAGCTGCGCGCCGGCGAGCGGGTCGAGATCGACCCCAACAAGCGCGATCCGATGGACTTCGTGCTGTGGAAAGCCGCCAAACCCGGCGAGCCGGCGTGGGAATCGCCGTGGGGACCGGGGCGGCCCGGCTGGCACATCGAATGCTCGGCGATGAGCGCCGACCTGCTCGGCCAGCACTTCGACATCCACGGCGGCGGCCAGGATCTGCAGTTTCCGCACCATGAAAACGAAATTGCCCAGTCCGAAGGCGCCCACGGCTGTACCTTCGTCAACTACTGGATGCACAACGGCTTCGTGCGGGTCGACAACGAAAAGATGTCCAAATCGCTGGGCAATTTCTTCACCATCCGCGAGGTGCTGGAGACGTACGACGCCGAAGTGGTGCGCTTCTTCATCCTGCGCGCGCACTACCGCAGCCCGCTGAACTACTCGGACGCCCATCTCGACGACGCCAAAGGCGCGCTGACACGGCTGTACACCGCCTTGAAGAACGCGCCTGCCACGACGGCGGCGCCCGACTGGAACACGCCTGCGGCGCAGCGCTTCCGCGCGGCGATGGACGACGATTTCAATACCCCGGAAGCTCTCGCCGTGCTGTTCGACCTGGCTGGCGAAGCCAACCGCGGCGACGCGGCCGCCGCGCAGGCCCTGCGCAGCCTCGGCGGCGTGCTCGGCCTGCTG
>JADFDN010000066.1 GCA_018262815.1 Thiobacillus sp. | reverse complement strand
CATCGCGTTGAACTCGGCCTGGGTCAGCGTCGCGTCCATCATCTCGCCGGTCGACAGCACGGCAGTGACTCGCACTTCGGTGTGTTCGGTCAGCGCTTCCTTGGCGTCGCGCGCCTTGGTCAGCAACAGACGCATGTCGCCCGCCGACAGCGGCTGGAAACGGCCCTGTTCGACGATCCAGCAGAACACGCGCTGGTCGAAATCGTCGCCGCCGAGCGCCGAGTCGCCATTGGTGGCGAGCACTTCGAACACGCCCTTGGATAGCCTCAAGATGGAGATATCGAAGGTGCCGCCGCCGAGATCGTACACCGCGTAGACGCCCTCGGAGGCGTTGTCGAGGCCGTAGGCGATCGCCGCCGCGGTGGGTTCGTTCAACAGGCGCAGCACGTTCAGGCCGGCGAGCTGCGCGGCATCCTTGGTGGCCTGGCGCTGGGCGTCGTCGAAGTAGGCCGGCACCGTGATCACCGCGCCGACGAGTTCGCCGCCGAGCGCGGTTTCGGCACGCTGGCGCAGCACTTTCAGGATCTCGGCCGAGACCTCGACCGGGCTTTTCACGCCGGCGGCGGTTTTCAGCTGCACCATGCCGGGTGCATCGACGAAGCGATACGGCAGGCTGGCGATATCGTCGATGTCGGCGATGCCGCGCCCCATGAAGCGTTTCGCCGACGCGATGGTGTTGTGAGGATCGCTGTTTTGCGCGGCCTGTGCGGCATAGCCGACATTCACCTCGCCGCTGGCGTGGTAGCGCACCACCGAGGGCAGCAGCGAATGCCCCGCTTCGTCGTCGAGCACCACGGCAAGACCGGAACGCACGGTGGCCACCAGCGAATTGGTCGTGCCCAGGTCGATCCCCACCGCCAGGCGGTGCTGGTGTGGGGCGGTGGACATGCCGGGTTCGGCGATTTGCAGCAAAGCCATCTTAACGTTCCAGTTCTTCGTAGACGTCGCCGACTTCGGCGATGAGTTTGTCCATGAATCGCAGCTGGCGCACGGCTTCGCGCGCGCCTTCATAATCCTTTGCCGCGTCGATCAGTTCGGCGAGCTGCGCCTCGATCCGGCGATGCGCGGCGCGCAGGTCGTCGGTCAGGGCATCCAGCGCATCTGTGCTCTTGCCGGCACGTGCCTCCTCGATGGCTTCGCGCCATTCCATCTGCTGCATCAGGAAGGCTGGTGCCATCCTGGTGTTGCTGGCATCGAGCGCGTCGATGTTTTGCAGCTTCAGCAGGTAGACGCCGCGGCTCACCGGATGTTTCAGCGTCTGGTAGGCCTCGTTCACCTGCGTCGCCCACTGCATCGCCACCCGTTGCTCGGCGTCCGGCTGTGCGGCAAAACGGTCCGGATGCACCGTGTTCTGCAATTCGCGATAGGCGGCGTCGAGCTGGCCACGGTCCAGCGCATACGATTGCGGCAGACCGAACAGCTCGAAGTGGTTTTGGGTGAAATCCATTATCAGGGGCCAGGGGTCATGATTCAGAGGGCTTGTCGCCACGCGTTTTTTAAACGGCGCGGCCAAAGGCCGCACAACAAGCCCTCACCCCTGGCCCCTGAATCCTGACCCCTACTCTCAAACGTTGAACGACTCGCCGCAACCGCACTCGTTCTTCACGTTCGGGTTGTTGAACTTGAAGCCTTCGTTGAGGCCTTCGCGGGCGTAGTCGAGCTCGGTGCCATCGATGTAGGTCAGGCTTTTCGGGTCGACGAACACGGTCACGCCATGGCTGGTGAAGACCTCGTCGCCTTCGGGCACTTCATCGGCGAACTCCAGCTTGTAGGCCATCCCCGAGCAGCCGGTGGTGCGTACGCCGAGACGGATGCCGACGCCCTTGCCGCGCTTGGCGAGGAAGCTGGTGACGTGCTGCGCTGCGCGCTCGGACAATGTCACCGCCATGACTTACTCCAGACCCTTCTTCTGCTTGTAGTCGGCGACCGCGGCTTTGATCGCGTCTTCGGCCAGGATCGAGCAGTGGATCTTCACCGGCGGCAGCGCGAGTTCTTCGGCAATCGCGGTGTTCTTGATTTCCATCGCCTGATCGAGCGTCTTGCCCTTGACCCATTCGGTCACCAGCGAGGACGAGGCAATCGCCGAGCCGCAGCCGTAGGTCTTGAACTTGGCATCCTCGATGCGGCCATCGGCGCCGACCTTGATCTGCAGCTTCATCACGTCGCCGCAGGCGGGCGCACCCACCATGCCGGTACCGACGCCGTCATCTTCCTTGGCAAAGGAACCGACGTTGCGGGGATTTTCGTAGTGGTCGAGTACTTTTTCGCTGTAGGACATGGTGTTCTCCTTTACTTCAGATACTTCAGAATCAGTGTGCAGCCCACTGCACGGTGTTCAGATCGACGCCTTCCTTGAACATTTCCCACAGCGGGGAAAGCTCGCGCAGCTTGCCGATCTTCTCGTGCAGCAACTTGATGGCGTAATCGATTTCTTCCTCGGTGGTGAAGCGACCGATGGAGAAACGGATCGAGCTGTGCGCCAGTTCGTCGCTGCGGCCCAGTGCGCGCAACACGTACGACGGCTCCAGGCTGGCCGAGGTACAGGCGGAGCCCGACGACACGGCCAGATCCTTGATCGCCATGATCAGCGATTCGCCCTCGACGAAGTTGAAGCTGACGTTGAGGTTGTGCGGCACGCGCTGGTCCATGTCGCCGTTCAGATGCACTTCCTCGATGTCCTTGAGGCCGGCATACAGACGGTCGCGCAGCATGCGGATGCGCTCGTTCTCGGTCGCCATTTCCTCTTTGGCGATGCGGAAGGCCTCACCCATGCCGACGATCTGGTGCGGCGCCAGCGTGCCCGAGCGCATGCCGCGCTCGTGGCCGCCGCCGTGCATCTGCGCTTCCAGGCGGATGCGCGGCTTGCGGCGCACGTACAGCGCGCCGATGCCCTTGGGGCCATAGGTCTTGTGTGCCGAGAACGACATCAGATCGACCGGCAGGGTCTTCAGGTCGATCGGCATCTTGCCGGTGGCCTGCGCGGCGTCGACGTGGAAGACCACGCCCTTCTCGCGGCAGATCCTGCCGAGGGCTTCGATGTCCTGGATCACGCCGATTTCGTTGTTGACCGCCATCACCGAGGCCAGCACGGTGTCGGGACGGATCGCCGCACGGAATTCGTCCAGATCCAGCAGACCGTTTTCCTTGACGTTCAGGTAGGTGGCCTCGAAGCCCTGGCGTTCCATTTCACGCACGGTGTCGAGCACGGCCTTGTGTTCGGTGCGCACGGTGATGATGTGCTTGCCCTTGGTGCCCGAGTAGAAGTGGCCCGCGCCCTTGATGGCGAGGTTGTTCGATTCGGTGGCACCCGAGGTGAACACGATTTCCTTGGCATCGGCGCCGACCAGCGCGGCGATATGGCCGCGCGCCTCTTCCACTGCGGCTTCGGCTTCCCAGCCGAAGGGGTGCGAACGCGAGGCGGGATTGCCGAAGTGCTCGGTCAGATAGGGAATCATCTTTGCGGCCACGCGGGGGTCGACCGGGGTGGTGGCGGAGTAATCGAAATACAGTGTTTTCATCGTATTGCCCTGATTGAATCGTTCAAGCGGCCAGCGTCATCTTCGAGGTGCGGCGGTCCTGCAGCACCTTGTCCTTGCACTCGTCCTGCTTGGCCACCAGCGTGGCCAGCGTGACATTGTCCAGATAGTCGTAGATATGGGCATTGAGCCCCGTCCACAAGTCGTGGGTCAGGCAGCGGTGCTCGTCGTGGCAGTTTTCCTTGCCGCCGCACTGGGTCGCGTCGATGGGTTCGTCGACCGCGCGGATGATATCGGCCACGCTGACATCCTCGAGCGGCCGGGCGAGGTAATAGCCGCCACCGGGGCCGCGCACGCTTTCGACCAGCTCGTGCCGGCGCAGGCGGCTGAAGAGCTGCTCCAGATAGGACAGGGAAATGTCCCGACGCTCGCTGATGCCGGCCAGCGTGACCGGGCTTTTGCCGCCGCGCAGGGCCAGATCCAGCATGGCGGTGACGGCGAAGCGGCCTTTTGTGGTCAGTCTCATGACGTGTTCTCCTGAAATTTCGCCCGAACTATAAAATTCCCGAGCATTTCAGTCAACTATTCCTTACCTTACCAATTTAGTCAACTATTTTGTTCAGATAATTCGGATCGAAATCGTCCGGCTTGTCCTGTCCCGCCGGCACTTCGGCCCCCAGCTTCTGCAACTGCGCCAGGATCAGATCGAGGCGGTGGTCGATGTGCGCCGAATGGTCGATCAGGCCATGGATCGCCTTGACCACCGGGTCGTTCATGTCGGCCGAAATGGCATAGGCCGAGAAACCGAGTTTTTCCGCCTGCTGGTTGCGCTGCTTTTCGGCTGCGCTGTCCAGAATGCGTGCAGGAATGCCCACCGCCGTCGCATTGTCCGGCACGTCCTTCACCACCACGGCATTGGAGCCGACCCGCGCGCCCGCGCCGACCGTGATCGGGCCGAGGATCTTGGCGCCCGCCCCGACCACCGCGCCGGACTTCAGGGTGGGATGGCGCTTGCCCTTGTTCCACGAGGTGCCGCCGAGCGTCACGCCGTGGTACAGGGTGCAGTCGTCGCCGATCTCCGCGGTTTCGCCGATCACCACACCCATGCCATGGTCGATGAAGACGCGGCGGCCGATGGTGGCGCCGGGATGGATTTCGATGCCGGTGAGCCAGCGGCCGATGTGCGAGGTGAAGCGCGCCAGCCATTTCCACTGCATGCGCCACAGCTTGTGAGCCAGACGGTGAATGACCATGGCGTGAAAGCCGGGATAGGTGGTGACGACCTCGAAGGTCGAGCGCGCGGCCGGGTCGCGGTCGAATACGACGGCGATGTCTTCCTTGAGTTGGCTGAGCAGATTCATGCGCTTGAGGATGCTATTTCCCAGTAATTTAGTCAACTATTCAGCATCGCGGTTCCGTGCCCGGTTCGCGCGCTGCTGCGCCTCCTGGGCGGCGGTCAGGATGCCGCGCAGAATGTTCACTTCCTCCTTCGCCAGCCGGGTGCGGGCGAACAGGCGCCGCAGTTTCAGCATCAGCTTGCCGGGCGAGCCGGGATTGAGGAATTCCAGTTCGGCCAGCGCGGTTTCCATATGGCTGTAGAACTTCTCCACTTCATCCCCGGTTGCCGCGTCCATCTCGGGCTGCGGCCACGAGGCATGTTGCAGCCAGGCCTGGCGGATCTCGTAGCTCAGCACCTGCACCGCCGCCGCCAGATTGAGCGAGCTATAGTCCGGATTGGCAGCGATCGTCACCAGCCCCTGGCAGAGGCTCAGCTCCTCGTTCGACAGGCCGCTGGTCTCGTTGCCGAATACCAGCGCCACCGGACCTGCCTGCGCCTCGGTCAGCAAACGGATCGACGCCTCGGGCGGGGTCAGCACCTCGGACACGATGTCGCGCCGGCGCGCCGACACGCCCAGCGCCAGCGTGGTGTCGGCCAGCGCCTCGCCCAGCGTGGCGCACACGCGCGCCTGCGCCAGCAGGTCGGTCGAGCCCGCAGCCATCGCGTCGGCCTGGCTGTTGGGGAACACGGCGGGTTCGACCAGAACGAGCTGCGACAGCCCCATCGTCTTCATCGCCCGCGCCGCCGCGCCGATGTTGCCGGGGTGGCTGGTGCGCGTCAGCACGATGCGGATAGGGGCGAGAAGTTTCGGGTCGGGCGGCGTCATCAAGTTGATGTCATCAAGTAAAATAGCGGTTCGTTCTTTGAATCCGTAGCCAGACACCATGCATCCCATGCTCAATACGGCGGTGAAAGCCGCTCGCAAAGCCGGGGCGATCATCAATCGCGCCTCGCTCGACCTCGACCAGCTCACCGTGCGAAGCAAGCAGGATCGCGATTACGTCAGCGAAGTCGACCAGATGGCCGAACGCGCCATCATCGAAACCCTGCTCGACGCCTACCCAAACCACGGGATTTTAGCAGAGGAGTCTGGCTCGGCCGACGCCAAGAACGGCGAGGACTATCAGTGGATCATCGATCCGCTCGACGGCACCACCAACTTCCTCCACGGCCTGCCGCAGTATTCGGTCTCCATCGCGCTGAAGCACAAGGGCCAGATCACCCAGGCCGTCGTCTACGACCCCGCACGCAACGAACTCTTCACCGCCACCCGCGGCCGCGGCGCCATGCTCAACGACCGCCGCATCCGTGCCAGCAAGCGCGCCAAGCTCTCCGAATGCCTGATCGGCACCGGCTTCCCCTTCCGCGACTTCAGTTTCGCCGAGGCCTACCTCAACATGTTTCGCGACATGATGAAAGCCACGTCAGGCCTGCGCCGACCCGGCTCCGCCGCGCTCGACCTCGCCTACGTCGCATGCGGCCGCTACGACGGCTTCTGGGAAATGCACCTGAAGCCCTGGGACCTGGCGGCGGGCAGCCTGATCGCGCAGGAATCCGGCGCGCTGGTCGGCAATTTCTTGGGCGACGAAGGCTTTCTCGAATCCGGCAACATCGTCGCCGCCACCCCGAAAATCTTCGGCCAGATGCTGCAGGTCATCGCGCCGCACCTGCCGCCCGAACTGAAGGTCTGATCCAACTCCACTTCGCCCATGTCGATCGCCAAGGAGCCCACTGCCCACACCCCGATGATGCAGCAGTACCTGGGCATCAAGGCGCAGCATCCCGACATGCTGCTGTTCTACCGCATGGGCGACTTCTACGAGCTGTTCTACGACGACGCCGAAAAGGCGGCGCGACTGCTGAACATCACGCTCACCACACGCGGCGCTTCTGCCGGCAGCCCGATCAAGATGGCCGGCGTGCCCTACCACAGCGCCGAGCAGTACCTGGCGCGCCTACTGAAGCTGGGCGAATCAGTGGTGATTGCCGAGCAGGTGGGCGACCCCGCCACCAGCAAGGGCCCGGTCGAACGGCAGGTTGCACGCATCGTCACCCCAGGCACCTTGACCGACTCGGGCCTGCTGGACGAGACGCGCGACACGCTGATTCTGGCGATCGCGCCCAGCAGGGTTAATACAGCCCCAAGCGGCGAGCGTATCGGCATCGCCTGGCTCAACCTTGCCGCCGGACGTTTCCAGGTGACCGAGATCGATGCAGCCGCCCTGCCCGCCCTGCTGGCGCGAGTGCGCCCGGCGGAAATCCTGGCACCCGACGACTTCACCCTCTACGGCGCGGCCTGCGCGGTGCGGCGGCTGGCGCCGTGGCAGTTCGACACGGCCGGCGCCGAGGCCCGACTGGCGCAGCAACTCGGCAGCCGCGATCTGGCCGGTTTCGGCGTCGCCGATCTGCCGCTGGCGATTGCAGCGGCAGGCGCCCTGCTCGACTACATCCAGACCACCCAGCGCACCGCGCTGCCGCACATCCAGTCGATCCGCGCCGAGCGCGACAGCGATTTCGTGCAGCTCGATGCCGCCACCCGGCGCAACCTCGAACTCACCGAGACCCTGCGCGGCGAAGCGGCGCCGACGCTGCTGTCGGTGCTCGACACCACCGCCACCGGCATGGGCACGCGCCTGCTGCGCCACTGGCTGCATCATCCGCTGCGCGATCGCGAGATTCTGACCCGGCGGCGCGATGCCATCGGCGTGCTGACCGAGTTGCCCGACACCGCAGCCGCGCTCACCCGGCTGCTGAAAAGCTGCGCCGACGTCGAACGCATCAGCGGCCGCATCGCTTTGAAAAATGCGCGGCCGCGCGACCTCTCGGGCCTGCGCGACACCCTGGCGCTGTTGCCCGATCTCGCTGCCGCCCTGCCCGACGACCGCGCGCGCCTGGCCGTGCTGCAGTCTGCCCTGGCTGCGCGGCCCGACCTCCATGCCCTGCTGGCGCGCGCCGTCCAGCCCGAGCCTGCCAGCGTGCTGCGCGAAGGCGGCGTGATCGCCGACGGCTACGACGCCGACCTCGACGAACTGCGGGCGCTGACGCGCGATGCCGGCACCTTCCTGCTGGAACTGGAAACCCGCGAACGCGCGCGCTCGGGCATCGCCACCCTCAAGGTCGAATACAACAAGGTGCACGGCTTCTACATCGAAGTCAGCCGCGCGCAATCGGACAAGGTTCCCGACGATTACCGCCGCCGCCAGACGCTGAAGAACGCCGAGCGCTACATCACGCCGGAACTCAAGGCCTTCGAGGACAAGGCCTTGTCGGCGCAGGACCGCGCCCTGGCCCGCGAGAAGGCGTTGTTCGACGCGCTGCTGGAATCGCTGACGCCGCACGTGCCGGATCTGCTTGCGATTGCCGCGGTGCTCGCCGAGATCGACGTGCTGGCGAGCCAGGCCGAGCGCGCCGGAACCTTGAAGCTCAACGCGCCCGAGTACAGCGAGGAGCCCGGCATCGTCATCCGCGGCGGCCGCCATCCGGTGGTCGAGGCGCAGGTCGACCATTTCATCCCCAACGACGTCACGCTCAATCGCAGCCGCCAGATGCTGCTGATCACCGGCCCCAACATGGGCGGCAAGTCGACCTACATGCGGCAGGTGGCGCTGATGACGCTCCTGGCCTGTTGCGGCCTGTGGGTGCCGGCCGGCTCGGCCAGGATCGGCGATGTTGACCAGATTTTCACCCGCATCGGCGCATCCGACGATCTCGCCGGTGGCCGCTCGACCTTCATGGTCGAGATGACCGAGACCGCGCACATCCTGCACAACGCCAGCGCGAACAGTCTGGTGCTGCTGGACGAGATCGGCCGCGGCACCTCCACCTTCGACGGCCTCGCGCTGGCGTGGGCGGTGGCGCGGCATCTGGTCACCGCCACCCGCGCATTCACCCTGTTCGCCACCCACTATTTCGAGCTCACGCAACTGGCGCAGGAATTCCGCCAGCTCGCCAACGTCCACCTCGACGCCAAAGAGCACGGCGCCGACCTGGTATTCCTGCACGCGGTGGAGGAAGGCCCCGCCTCGCAGAGCTACGGCATCCAGGTCGCGCGGCTGGCCGGCGTGCCGAGCCCGGTCATCCACGCGGCGCGCCGCCACCTGCGCGAACTGGAAGACGCGCAACTGCAGCCCGGCCCGCAGGGCGACCTGTTCGCCGCCCACCTGCCCAACGACGAGCCGCCGCCGCATCCCGCGCTCGACCAGCTGCGCGAGCTCGATCCGGATACGCTCACGCCAAAGGCGGCGCTTGACATGCTGTATGCGCTGAAGGCGCATTTATGAAGCCTGGCGCGCTGAAGGCGCATTGATGAAAACAGAAGCGCCGAAAGCCTTGACGGACATATCGCCATGAAAACCCTGGGGCTCGACACCGCCGAGCTCGGCCTCGACTTCAACGCTGCGCTGAGTTTGGCGACCGCAATCGCCCGGCAGCAACTGGGCGAAGAGACGATGTTGTTGAGCTGGTATGACCGCGAACGCGATCTCGAATCACCTGCCGGGGTGAGCGAATGCCATGAAGGCTGCGCAACCAAGGGGTCGTGGGACTATGCGTTGAACCGCGGCGCGCGGCTGGCGGTGGAGTTCGACGCCGGCCGTTACTTCTTCTGCTTTCTCTAGGGTCCGGCGACCACCCGAACCGTCTGTCCCAGGCACGCCACCGTCTGCCCCGCGCGGATTTTCGCCGTCTTGCGACTTTCTGGACGGCCATCGACCGTCACATCGCCATTGGCGATCATCAGCTTGCCCTGCCCACCGCTATCGGCGATACCCGTGAGCTTGAGCAGGTCGCACAGCGCGACGTGCTCGTCGCGCAGCATGAATTCAATCGGACTCATTCCGCTCAAACCCCGCGCCGCCGCCACAGATAACGGTAAACGAAACCTGGGTAGGCAAACACCACGAACAGCGAGGCGTTGACCGCGTAGAACTCCCAGTTCTGGGTGTGGACGTCACCGAGCTTGCCTTCCAGCAGCAAGGCGATGCCACCGACCACGAAAAACAGCACGACGAGTTCAAGCAGCCTCCAGGCGAAGGACTTGCTTCCGGATTTGGGTTTTGCGACGAAGAAGATGCGCTCGACCAGGAAAGGCAGGTTGGCGGCGATGAATGCCAGGATCAGCAGCAGCGAGGTGGAGAAATTCACGGTGGTTCCGAAAAGCTAGGTGACGCCGGAGCAGACAGGCTCCGGCACGGTTTGGTTCAAGTTTTCACGTCAGAACGACGTGCCGACCGCGTGTACGCACACGGCCATCAGCGGCTGCGGAAGGATGCCGAGCGCCAGCACGGCCAGCCCGTTGGCCGACATGATGACACGGGCATCGGGGCAGGCGGAAATCGTTTCGGTGTCGTGCGGGGTATCGAAGTACATCAGTTTGACGATACGCAGATAGTAGAACGCGCCGATCAGCGAGAACAGCACCGCGGCCACCGCCAGCCACACATAGCCGATCTCGACCACGGCCTGCAGCACCGACAGCTTGGCATAGAAACCCACGGTGGGTGGAATGCCGGCCATCGAAAACATCAGCAGCAGCATCACGAACGCGAGCCACGGGCTGCGGCGGTTGAGGCCCCGGAAGTCGTCGAGCTGGTCGGCCTCGAAGCCGGCACGCGACAGCAGCAGGATCATGCCGAAGCCGCCCAGGCTCATCAGCGCATACACCAGCACATAGAACATCGCACTGCCGTAGCCGTTCTGCGAGCCGGCCAGGATGCCGAGCAGCATGAAGCCCATGTGCGAGATGGTCGAGTAGGCGAACATCCGCTTCAGATTGCTCTGCGCGATGGCCGCGATGTTGCCGACCGCCATCGACAGCACCGCCAGAATCACCAGCATGTCGCGCCATTCGGCCACCTGCGACTCCAGCCCCTGGCCGAGGATGCGCACGACGAAGGCGAAGGCGGCGATCTTGGGGGCGGAACCGATGAACAGCGTCATCGCGGTGGGGGCGCCGTGGTAGACGTCGGGTACCCACATGTGGAACGGCACTGCGCCGAGCTTGAATGCCAGGCCGGCGACGATGAAGACGATGCCGAACACCAGCGGGATGCGCAGGTCGGTGCCGTCGCTCAGGTTCTGGGCGATGTCGCCCAGCGCCAGCGAGCCGGTGACGCCGTAGACCATCGACATGCCGTAAAGCAGCATGCCCGAAGCCAGCGCGCCCAGGACGAAGTACTTCATCGCCGCCTCGGTCGCCACGCTGGAATCGCGCTGCAGCGCAACCATGGCGTAAAGGGACAAGGACAGCAGTTCGAGGCCGAGATAGAGCGTGAGGAAATGGCTGGCTGACACCATCACCATCATGCCCAGCAGCGCGAACAGCGCCAGCACGAAGAATTCGCCCTTGTAGAGTCCGCGCTGGCGCAGATAGTCGCGCGAATACACCATCACCACCGCGACGGTCAGATAGAGGAAGAGCTTCAGCACGTCCGCCAGCGGATCGTCGATGAACAGCCCGCCCAGCGCCAGCACCGGCATGGTGGAAAAATCGCGCGCTGTGAGGAAGGCCGCACCGACCACGGTCGCGAGCGACAGCACATAGGCGACGTAGCGCTTGCTGTCGTCGAGCGCGGCGTCGATCACCAGGATCAGCGACACCATCGCCAGCACGAAGATCTCGGGCAGCGCGGGGGCGAACAGCGTGAGGAAATCGCTCATCATGGAACCTTAGGGCAGTTTGCTTTGGGCGACATGCGCCAACAGGTCGACCACCGACACGTGCATGACGTCGGTGAACGGCTTGGGATACAGGCCCATGGCCAGCACGCAGACGGCGAGCACGCCGAGGATCAGGATCTCGCGCGCATTGATATCACTCATTTCCTCGACGTGCGGGTTGGTGACCTTGCCGAACACCACGCGCTTGTACATCCACAGCGTGTAGGCGGCACCGAAGATCAGCGTGGTGGCGGCGACGAAGGCGAACCAGAAATTGACCTTGGTGGCGGCCATGATCACCATGAACTCGCCGACGAAGCCGCTGGTGGCAGGCAGGCCGGCGTTGGCCATCGCGAACAGCATGAAGAAGGCTGCGAATACCGGCATCTTGTTGACCAGACCGCCGTAATCCTTGATCTGGCGCGAATGCAGGCGGTCGTACATGACGCCGATGCAAAGGAAGAGCGCGGCCGAGACGAAGCCGTGCGAGATCATCTGCACCAGGCCGCCTTCGACGCCGAGCGGGTTGAACATGAAGAAGCCGAGGGTGACGAAGCCCATGTGCGCGATCGACGAATAGGCGATGAGCTTCTTCATGTCGGACTGCGCCAGCGCGACCAGGCCGATGTAGGCCACCGCGATCAGCGACAGGGTGATGACGAACCAGGCGAGTTCCGCGCTGGCATCCGGCAGGATCGGCAGGATGAAGCGCAGGAAGCCGTAGGCGCCGACTTTCAGCGTGATCGCCGCCAGCACCACCGAGCCGCCGGTGGGCGCCTCGACGTGGGCGTCGGGCAGCCAGGTATGCACCGGCCACATCGGCACCTTGACCCCGAAGGCGAGCAGGAAGGCGAAGAACATCAGCGTCTGCGCGGTCATCCCCAGCGTGGTGGTGTGCCAGGTCTGGATATCGAAGCTGCCGCCCGACTGGAAATACAGGTAGATCATCGACACCAGCATCAGCAGCGAACCGAGCAGCGTGTAGAGGAGGAACTTGAACGCGGCGTACACGCGGTTCGGTCCGCCCCACACGCCGACGATCAGGTACAGCGGGATCAGCATGCCCTCGAAGAAGACATAGAACAGGATGCCGTCGAGCGCGGCGAACACGCCGTTGATGAGGCCGGACATGATGAGGAAGGCCGCCATGTACTGCGCGACCTTGTCCTGGATCACCTGCCAGCCGGCGATCACCACCAGCACGGTGATGAAACTGTTCAGCAGGATCAGCGGCATCGAGATGCCATCGACGCCGAGGTGGTAGTGGATGTTGAACGCCGGAATCCAGGTGGCCTTCTCGACGAATTGCATCGCCGAGGTGCCGGTATCGAAGCCGCTGACCAGCGGGATCGCAACGATGAATCCCAGCAGCGCGCCGGCCAGTGCGATCCAGCGCGCAAGCGCCGCGTTGCGGTCGGAGCCGGTGGCGAGCACTGCCACCCCGGCCAGAATCGGGACCCAGATGACGAGAGAGAGGATGGCCTGTCCGAACATGGTTATCGTTC
>JADFDN010000065.1 GCA_018262815.1 Thiobacillus sp. | reverse complement strand
CGAACAATAAGTGACACGTTCCACTTTAAACCGGAAGTCGATAGTTCGATCGCGGGGCCCCGAGCAATGAGGCTCGACAGAAGGACCACAAAGAGCACGAAAGTTGGGACGACCATTCCAACAAAAGCAATTGCTTGTTTAGGGACGTTGTTACGAGGGGATGGGGAGGAGATGATGAGTAGCTCTAAAGCGAGCAAGCCAAGCAACAAGATCGTGCCAAGTAGGGCACCCCTCTTGTGCATGTAGTACCGGATGGGTTCAGAGATCATGGAATCTAACGTGATATTGGCAGCAGTGAGAATAGTTCTCGGCGCAGCCAAAAATTGAACCCAGCATCATTTTCCCCTTGTCTGTTTGATTTTGTCTGCATTGTGTGACTGGCGTGCCCGTATAGGCAAGCTGCAGTCCTTGCTCAGCACGCGAGGTTGGCCCTCCCCGCAAATCTTCTGCACAATGCCGCTTTTGCATCACAGGAGTCCCCCATGGCTTCGGGACAAATCCACATCGCCATCCTGAACCCCGGCGTCGAGATCACGCCGCTGCGCCTGCGCGGCTGGCTGCAGAAGGAGGCGGCGGCGATCAACAACCGCGCCAACCCGGGCGACGGGGCGATTCTGCGGCTGTTTCTCACCAAGAAGCTGCGCTACGCCTTCACCGGCGACAAGCTCGACGCGATGCTGCGGACGCTGACCGAGCGGTATCCGGCGATACTGCGCATCGAGACGCAGCTGGTCGAAGCGCCGCTGAGCGCCGAGGCGATGGAGGAGCAGACCCGCATCGCCAACGCCGATCTGCAGAAGTTCATGCAGCGCGCGGAGGAATACGCCAAGCGCAAGCAGGCCGAGGCGCTGGAGAACGCGCCTGCCGCGCCGATCCAGTGGCATACGCTGAAGAGCGCGCTGGATTGAGGCGCATGGAACCCGCTTTCCGACGACCACTCTATGGTGAATCTCGCGCCGCTTCGTGCCTGCCGATACAGTCTGCATTCGGCTGGTGTGCGCCAGGCGCACGGCGCTGAGGTAGCATCGCGCCAGCCGTCCGGTTTCGCGGCGCGGTTTTCATCATTCTGTTGATCAAGGATTCACATGGCTGTCAGGGTTTTATTCGTGTGCATGGGCAACATCTGCCGTTCGCCGATGGCGGAGGGCATGTTCCGCAAGGCGGTGCGTGAGGCGGGGCTGGATAGCCATGTCGAGATCGATTCGGCGGGCACGCACGCCTATCACGTGGGTTCGCCGCCCGATGCGCGCGCGCAGCAGGCGATCCGCCAGCGCGGAGCGGACATCAGCGACCTGCGCGGGCGCAAGGTCGCCGACGCCGATTTCGAGCGTTTCGACTACATCCTGGTGATGGACGGCGACAACTACGACCGGCTCATCGATCGTGCGCCGTCGCACCATCACGGCAAGATCCGCCGCCTGCTGTCGTTCAGCCGCAAGTATCCCAACCTCGACGTGATGGATCCCTACTACGGCGGGCCGCAGGGCTTCGAGGAAAATCTCGACATGATCGAGGATGCGGTGCAGGGCCTGATCCGGGACATCACCGGCGGCAACCAGGTGAAAATTCGTTCGGGCGGCTGACTTCCCTCTGCCAATCGCGCAAACGACAAGGGCCGCATTAAGCGGCCCTTGTCGTTTTGTGGCGCAGGCTTATTTCACCTGAGTTTCCACCTGGACCAGCGGCTCCTGCACCTCGCTGACCTGCGGACGCGTGCGGCGGCGGGTGGGGTGGGGCGCAGACGGTGCGGCGGTCTCGGTGAAATTCGCCGTGACCGGCGCGGTGGTTTCCACCTGCATCAGGCTGGCCGGGACGCTGTCGGCGGGCTTCGCCGCAGGACGGCGACGGCGACGCGGACGGCCCGACTCGCCGCTTTCAGCCGCGCTGGCTGCCGCGGCCTGGGTTTCCACCTGCTGCAGGCTGGCGGTGCTGGCCGCCAGGTCCGCCAGGATGGCGGCGGGCGATGCGGTCACCGCGCCGGGCAGCGGTGCAGCCGACGGTTCGAGCAACAGGTTCTGCTGCGCCGGAACGGCCGGTGCGGGTGCGGCCTTGGGCGCGCCTGCGATTTCGACGATCGCGTGGAAGCGCGACGGGGCAGGGGCCGAGGCGTTCTCGATGACGGCATGCGGCGCACCGCCCGTGGCTGCTGCGGTTTCCGGGCGTGCTTCACGTGGGCGGCGATTGCCGCGGCCGCGCCGGCTTCGGCCTTCGCGTTTTTCCTCGCCGGCGGCTTCGCGCGGCGCTTCGGCGGCTTCGGCCTCGGGACGCGGCTTCGGCTGACGCGGCGGGCGCGGCTGCTTGGCCTGCTCGCTGCCGCGCGTTTCGCCACGACCCTCGCGCGGTTCCTGCTGACGTGCTTCGCCATTGCGCGGCTCGCCACGTCCTTCACGTCCTTCGCCACGGCCGCGACGCTGGCCGGGCTTGCGTTCGCGCTCGCGGCGCTCGCTCGGCCGTTCGCTGCGGGTGATCGCGGCAACGGGTTCAGGGGCAGGGGCCGGTGCGGGCGCTTCGTCGCTGCGCTTTTTCAGCCAGCCGAAAATGCGATCGAACAGGCCGCCCTGCGCCTGCGGTGCTGTCGGCACGACCGGCACGGCAGGGCGTGCGGGAACCGGCTGCGGCGGCGCAATCGATTTGACCGCGGCCACCTGGCGCGCAGGCGCTGCTTCCTGCGCGGTTTGATAGATGGGTTCGGTTTCCGGCAGGGTCGCCATCTTGTAGCTGGGCTCGGCGGCTCCGCTCAGATTGAGCTCGTCGTGGCGCAGTCGGGCGATGGTGTAGTGCGGGGTTTCCATGTGGATGTTGGGGATCAACACCACGTTCACCTTGAGCCGCGATTCGAGCGTATGAATGTCGACGCGTTTCTCGTTCAGCAGGAAGGTGGCGACGTCGACCGGCAACTGCACGTGCAGCGCGCCGGTGTTTTCCTTCATCGCCTCTTCCTGCAGGATGCGCAGGATGTGCAGCGCCGACGATTCGGTGCCGCGGATGTGGCCGGTGCCATGGCAGCGCGGGCACGGGTTGTAGCTGGTCTCGCCCAGAGACGGCTGCAGCCGCTGGCGCGACATCTCCAGCAGACCGAAGCGCGAGATCTTGCCGGTCTGCACGCGGGCGCGGTCGTGATGCAGCGCATCGCGCAGGCGGTTCTCGACTTCGCGCTGATGCTTGGGGTTTTCCATGTCGATGAAATCGATCACGATCAGGCCGCCGAGGTCGCGCAGTCGCATCTGGCGGGCGATTTCGTCGGCCGCTTCGAGGTTGGTGTTGTAGGCGGTCTGCTCGACGTCGCTGCCCTTGGTGGCGCGCGCGGAGTTGACGTCGACCGACACCAGTGCTTCGGTGTGGTCGATCACGATGGCGCCGCCGGAGGGCAGGTTGACCTGGCGCGAATACGCCGACTCGATCTGGTGCTCGATCTGGAAGCGCGAGAACAGCGGCACGTCGTCACGGTAGAGCTTGACCTTGTTGACGTTGGCCGGCATCACGTTTTCCATGAACGCGCGCGCCTGCTCGTAGACATCCTCGGTGTCGATGAGGATTTCGCCGATGTCGGCCGAGAAGTGATCGCGGATCGCCCGGGTGATCAGGTTGGATTCCAGGTAGATGAGTTCGGGCGCCTTGATCTCTTTCGCCGCCCCGTCGATCGCTTCCCAGATGCGCAGCAAGTAGCTGAGGTCCCACTGGAATTCCTCGGCGTTGCGGCCGATGCCGGCGGTGCGGGCGATCAGGCTCATGCCTTCGGGAATATCGAGCTGCGCCAGGGTGTCGCGCAGTTCGTTGCGGTCCTCGCCCTCGATGCGACGCGAGACGCCGCCGCCGCGCGGGTTGGTCGGCATCAGCACGACGTAGCGGCCGGCCAGCGAGACGTAGGTGGTCAGCGCCGCGCCCTTGTTGCCGCGCTCGTCCTTTTCCACCTGGACCAGCAATTCCTGGCCTTCCTTCAGGTTTTCCGGCACCTTGCCGTTGCCGGGCAGGCAGGCACGGGAAATTTCCTTGAACGGCAGAAAGCCGTGGCGTTCGCAGCCGTAGTCGACGAATGCGGCTTCCAGGCTGGGCTCGACGCGGGTGACGACACCCTTGTAGATGTTGCCCTTGCGTTGTTCCTTGCTGGCGGACTCGATGTCAAGGTCGACGAGCTTCTGTCCGTCGACGATGGCAACCCGGAGTTCTTCCGCCTGGGTTGCGTTGAAAAGCATGCGCTTCATATTTACTCCCGCGCGCGTGCATACGGGACAGGCCAGACTGCCGCCTTGTGTCAGCGGCTCATGCGATCACGGATTGGGTTGGGTGAAATGGCATGGAGCTAAGGGTGTCCTGTTCCTGGAGAGTGTCGCCGGCAGAGCCGGGGCGGTCTTTCCGATTCCCGCCGGGGACGGTGCCTCGGCGTGAACAACTATTTCGTATGCTTGTTGTCGCGTCATTGATAACATCGCTGCTTTGCCGACTGGCGGGGCGGGTGGTTTCGACTGTCCGCGTCAGCTGATTGTGGGCTGGGCGGCAGGAATCCAGACGGGCCGGGCAGGCGGCGGCCGGTGAGCGTGGTAACCGGCGTGTTCGCTAAATTCACCGGCATGAATGCCGGGCAGTTGGACAGGCAAAACTGGGCCTGAACCGGCGGTAGTGTATATGAAAAAGAATGACTTAGAGAAAGATTCGGTCCGGCGCCTGAAGATCGACGACAGCGCCGACGGCCAGCGTCTGGACAATTTTCTGATGGCGCGGCTCAAGGGCGTGCCGAAAAGCCGCATCTACAAGCTGGTGCGGGGCGGCGAGGTGCGCGTCAACGGCGGCCGGGTCGAGGTCAGCTACCGGCTGCAGCTGGGCGACGAGGTGCGCATCCCGCCGGTGCGCCTGGCCACGCCGGTCATCACCCCCGCCACCCATCTGCCGCAGGGCGGCATCCGCCTGCTGCCGCACATTCTCTATCGCGACGACGCCCTGATCGCGCTGAACAAGCCGTCCGGCATGGCGGTCCACGGCGGCAGCGGCATTTCGCGAGGGGTGATCGAGCAGATGCGGCTGGAACTGCCGGAATGCCGCTACATGGAGCTGGTGCACCGGCTCGACCGCGAGACCTCCGGCGTGCTGCTGATCGCGCTGAAGCGGCGTGCGCTCACCGGGCTGCATGCGGCGATGCGCGACGGCAGGATCGAAAAACGCTATCTCACGCTGGTGGCCGGACGCTGGCCGAACCCGGTGCAGCACGTGAAGCTGCCGCTGCACAAGCGGGTCACCGACGACGGCGAGAAACGCGTCACGGTGCGCGACGAGGGCCAGACCGCGCACACCATCTTCCGCCGTCTGCAGGCATTCCAGGATTTCACCCTGCTGGAAGCGGAACTGAAGACCGGGCGCACCCATCAGATACGCGTCCACACCTCGCATCTGGGTTTCCCGATCGCGGGCGACGACAAATACGGCGATTTCGAACTCAACAAGCGGCTGATGAAGCAGGGGCTGAAGCGAATGTTCCTGCATGCCGCGCAGTTGAGCTTCGAGCACCCGATTACGGGCGAGCGCTTGCTGATCGAAGCGCCGCTGCCCGCCGAACTGGCGACTTTTCTGGATACGTTGAATGCACCATGAGTATTAAACCCAGGCAGTTCGATCTGCTGATTTTCGACTGGGACGGCACCTTGATGGATTCCGCCGGGGTGATCGTCGATTCGATCCAGCGCGCCTGCGAGGACATCGGCCTGCCCGCGCCGAGCGATCGCGCGTCGCGCCAGATCATCGGCCTGGGCCTGATCCAGGCGCTGCAGGCGCTGCTGCCGGATTTGCCGGCCGACGATTATCCGCGGCTGATCGAGCGCTACCGCCACCACTACCTGGGGCGCGACGCCCAGATTCCGCTGTTTGCCGGCGTGCCCGAGGGCATCCGCGATTTGCACGAGGGCGGCTTTCAGCTGGCCGTGGCGACGGGCAAAAGCCGCATCGGACTGGAACGCGCGCTCGAAGCCAGCGGCCTGGGTACATGGTTCGCCGCGACCCGCTGTGCCGACCAGACGCATTCCAAGCCGCACCCGGCGATGGTGCTGGAACTGATCGCCGAACTCGACGCCGACCCGGCGCGCACGCTGGTGATCGGCGACACCAGCCACGATCTGCTGATGGCGTCGAATGCGGGGGTCGCCAGCCTGGGGGTGACCTACGGCGCGCATCTGGCCGACGACCTGCATCCGCATGCGCCGCTGGCCCTGATGGACAGTTTCGACGAGGTCTATGCATGGCTTGCCGCGAACGCCTGATCTGCGCCGCCGCCGACCTGGCCGAACTGGGCCGCGGCGTGCGCTTCGAGCTGGACTGCAACGGGCAGCCGCAGCAGGCTTTCGTGGTGCGCTTCGAAGGCCGGCCGCGCGCCTTTCTCAACCGGTGCGGCCATGTGCCGGTGGAACTCGACTGGCAGGAGGGCGAGTTCTTCGATCACTCGCGGCTATACTTGATCTGCTCCACCCACGGTGCGCTCTACCATCCGGCGAGCGGCCAGTGCGTGGGCGGACGCTGCGCGGGGCGCGGCCTCCAACCTGTCCCGGTCGTCGAACGCGACGGCCATGTGTACCTGCTGGAAACAGACTGATGGAAGAGCAATGAGCGAACAACAAGAACCGAACTGGGAACGTACCGTCCTGGAAAAACTGGCCCTGTCGGCGATTCAGGAACAGCGCCGCAGCCGCCACTGGAGCATCCTGTTCAAGACGCTCGGCTTTCTGTATCTCTTCATCGTGCTGTTCCTCGCCGCCGGCTGGTTCGGCGGCGACGGCGTCGCGATTCCCAAGGAGCACACCGCGCTGATCGACCTGCAGGGCGTGATCGCCTCCGACCAGGCCAGCGCCGACTCGATCATCGCCAGCCTGCAGGGCGCGTTCGACGACAAGAAAACCAAGGGCGTGATCCTGCGCATCAACAGCCCCGGCGGCAGTCCGGTGCAGGCCGGGCAGATCTACGACGAAATCAAGCGCCTGCGCGCCAAGCATCCGAAAACGCCGCTGTATGCCGTGGTCGACGACATCTGCGCGTCGGGGGGGTATTACGTCGCTGCCGGCGCCGACAAGATTTTCGTCGACAAGGCCAGCATCGTCGGCTCGATCGGCGTGCTGATGGACGGCTTCGGCTTCACCGAGACCATGCAGAAGCTCGGCGTCGAGCGCCGCCTGCTCACCGCCGGCGAAAACAAGGGCTTCCTCGACCCGTTCTCGCCGGTCGATGCCGAGCAGCAGGCCTTCGCCAAACAGATGCTCGAGGAAATACACGGCCAGTTCATCGCCGTGGTGCGCGAAGGCCGCGGCACGCGCCTGAAGGAAACCCCCGAGATGTTCAGCGGCCTGGTATGGAGCGGGGAGAAGAGCATCCAGCTCGGGCTGGCCGATGATCTGGGCAGCGTCGAATCGGTGGCGCGCGACGTCATCAAGGCCGAGGACATCGTCGACTACACCCAGCAGGAAAGCTTTGCGGAACGCCTGGCGGGGCGGCTGGGGGCGTCGATGGCGAAGGCGCTGACACCGTTTGAAAAGGCAGGCGTCACCCTGCGATGAGCGATTACCGCCCGATCGCCTGCGCGGATCACGAACGCCTGGAATTCGCCGTGCTCAAGCGGCAATGGCTCGACGTGACCGTGAAGGCTGGCGACCGGGCCGGCCGCCAGCGGGTGTTGCCGCTGGACGTCTACACCCGCGATGGGGCCGAATGGCTGCGGGCGGAAACCGAATCCGGCGAGCAGCTGACCCTGCGGCTGGACAGTCTGCGGTTCTGAGAGCGGCCTGTTGACAGGCCCTAAACCCCGATCCCGAATACCACCAGCCGGTCCTTGACCGCATCGGTCTGGCCGCGCCAGGCTTTTGCGCTACGGGTCCGGATCAATTGGCTGGGCAGGCTGAGATCGGCGCCGACGCTGATCAGCGTATCGGACACCAGGGCGGTCGCAAGGGCTTCCAGCAGGGCGGCGCTGCGGTAGGGCGTTTCGATGAAGAGCTGGGTGGCGCGGTCGCGCCGCGCCGTTTTTTCCAGTTCGCGGATGATCCGGCTGCGCTCCGGTTCCTTGGCCGGCAGGTAACCGTGGAAGGCGAAGCGCTGGCCGCCCAGGCCCGAGGCCATCAATGCCAGCAGAATCGACGACGGCCCGATCAGCGGCACCACCGGAATGTTGTCACGATGTGCGGCCATGACCAGTGCGGCGCCGGGGTCGGCCACGGCAGGACAGCCGGCCTCGGACAGCAGCCCAAGATCGTGACCGGCCTTGAGCGGCGCCAGTAATTCGGAAATGGCGGCGGCCGGGGTGTGTTCGTTGAGCTCCGCGAGTTGCAGCGCCTGGATCGGCTGCGGATGGCCCATGGCCTTCAGGTGCGCGCGTGCGGTCTTGGCGCGTTCGACGACGAAATGCTGGAGCCGGCGGGCGACGGCGAGCGTGTCCGGCGGCAGACAGGATTCCGGGCTGACCGGTCCCAGCGGCACCGGGATCAGGTACAGGGTGCCCGTCACGGGCTGGCCGGGCGCCATGTCAGCACGTCGACGCCTTCGTTGTTCAGCATGTCGGTCAGCGCCATCAGCGGCAGGCCGATCAGCGCCGTGGGGTCGGGGCTATCCATGCGTGCCATCAGCGCGATGCCGAGCGATTCGCTCTTGGCCGATCCGGCGCAGTCGTAGGGGGTTTCCTTTTCGAGGTAGGCGGCGATCTGTGCATCGGAAAGCGGGCGAATGTGCACGACCGTCGGGACGTCGCGCGTCTGCACGTGGCCGGTGCGGCTGTTCAGGAGCGTCAGCGCGGTGTGGAATACCATGGCGCGGCCCTGCATTTTTTTCAATTGCGCGAAGGCATTGTCGAAATTGCCCGGCTTGCCGAGTTGTTCGCTGTCGAGCATCAGCACCTGGTCGGAACCGATGATCAGCGCATCGGGAAGGGTCGCCGCCGCAGCCTGCGCTTTCAATACCGACAGGCGCAGCGCGGTGGCCGAGGGCGTTTCGTCGGGCAGCGGCGTCTCGTCGACGTCGGGGGCGAGTACCTCGAACGGGATATGCAGACGCGACAGCAGTTCGCGCCGGTAGCGCGAAGTGGAAGCCAGAACCAGTTTCATTCCGGCTGGATTTCGACCAGCGCCATGTCGGGCGTCACCGCGTCGCCTTTCTTGGCGAAGATGCTGATGACGACGCCGGCGATCGGCGCTTGCACCTCGTTTTCCATTTTCATCGCCTCGATCACCAGCACGCCGTCGCCGGCCTTGACCGTCTGCCCGATGCCGACCAGCACGTCGACGATGGTGCCGGGCATGGCGGCGGTGACGTGGCCGGGGTGGCTCGCACGCGGCTTCTGGCCGGCTGCGGGGGCGGCAGCGGCCTTGCGCGGGGCGCTGTCGCCGCTGCTGGACACCGCGACTTCGTTCAGCGATTCGACCAGCACTTCTTCCGAGACGCCATCGATCGACACGAAATAGGGCCGCTGGGCGGCGTCGGAGCGGCCGCTGCCGGACAGCTTGATGTGGTAGGTCTCGCCGTGCAGCGTGATCTTGAATTCGTCGGCGGCATAGCGCGGACTGCTGTCCTGCTGCGAGGCCCCCGGAGGCAACAGCTGCTCGGGCTTGAGGCTGCCGGCGGCGCGTTCTTGCAGCCAGGTCTTGCCGATTTCGGGGAACATGGCATAGGTCAGTACGTCCTCGTCGGACTTGGCCAGGCCCTCGATTTCGCCGCGCAGCTTGTCGAGCTCGTCGGCGATCAGGTCGGCCGGGCGGCAGGTGGTGACGTCGAGGTCGCCGATCGCGATCTTGCGGACTTCCTCGTTGATGTGCCCCGGCGCCTGGCCGTAGCGGCCCTGCAGATAGAGCTTCACTTCGTTGGTGACCGACTTGTAGCGCGCCCCGGTCAGCACGTTCAGCGCGGCCTGGGTACCGACGATCTGCGAGGTCGGCGTGACCAGCGGCGGGAAGCCGAGGTCCTCGCGCACCCGCGGGATTTCCTCGAGCACGGCGTCCATCCTGTCGATCGCGCCCTGTTCCTTCAGCTGGTTGGCGAGGTTGGAAATCATCCCGCCCGGGACCTGGTTGATCAGGACGCGGGTGTCGGTGCCGGTGAAGGCCGATTCGAACTGCCAGTATTTCTTGCGCACTTCCTTGAAGTAGGCCGAGATTTCCTCGATCAGCGGCAGCGACAGCCCGGTGTCGTATTCGGTGCCGGCGAGCGCCGCGACCAGGCTCTGCGTGGTGGGATGGCTGGCGCCTTCGGCGAATGCGCCGACGCAGGTGTCGATGATGCTGGCGCCGGCTTCCACCGCCTTCAGGTGCGTCATGTGCGCAAGGCCCGAGGTGGCGTGGCTGTGGGTATGGATCGGCAGATCGGTGGCCGCGCGGATCGCCTGTACCAATTCGAATGCGGTGTAGGGCGTCAACAGGCCTGCCATGTCCTTGATCGCGATGGTGTCGCAGCCCATCTCGGCCAGGCCTTTGGCGAGCTCGACGAAATGCGGGATGTTGTGCACCGGGCTGGTGGTGTAGCAGACCGTGCCCTCGGCGTGCTTGCCGGCTGCCTTCACCGCCTCGATCGATACGCGCAGGTTGCGCAGGTCGTTCATGGCGTCGAACACACGGAACACGTCGACGCCGTTGTCGGCCGATTTCTGTACGAAGGCTCGCACCACGTCGTCGGAATAATTGCGGTAACCGAGCAGGTTCTGTCCGCGCAGCAGCATCTGGATGCGCGTGTTGGGCAGGGCCTTTCTGAGCTTGCGCAGGCGTTCCCACGGATCCTCGCGCAAAAAGCGCACGCAGGCGTCGAAGGTGGCGCCGCCCCAGGCTTCCAGCGACCAGAAGCCGACAGAATCGAGCTTGCCGCAGATCGGCAGCATATCGGCCGTCTGCATGCGGGTGGCGATGAGCGACTGGTGGCCGTCGCGCAGGACGAGGTCGGTGATGTGTACTTTGGCCATGATTACAATCCTTGGTGCGCGGCGATGGCGGCGGCGATGGCGGCGGCGATCACTTCCGGCGGTTTCTTTTCAGTGTACTGCGTGAGTTCCGGATGTTCGTCGACGAAACTGGTATTGAAGCGTCCGCTGCGGAACTCGGGATTCTTCAGGATTTCCTGGTAATAGGGAATCGTCGTCTTCACGCCGTACACCAGCATGTCGGCGAGCGCGCGGCGGCCGCGCTCGACGGTCGCCTCCCAGTTCAGGTTCCATACCGTGAGTTTGGCGCACATGGAATCGAAGTAGGGCGGGATCACGTAATCGGTGTAGATCGCGGCGTCCACCCGGACACCGGGGCCGCCGGGCGAATAGTAGCGGGTGATGCGGCCGAGACTGGGGAGGAATTCGTTTTTCGGGTCCTCGGCGTTGATGCGGAATTCGATCGCGTAGCCGCGGTGCTTGATCTCATCCTGCTTGTACTGCAGCGGAAGGCCTGAGGCGATGCGGATCTGCTCCTGCACGATGTCGACGCCGGTGATGGTCTCGGTGATGGGATGCTCGACCTGCAGCCGGGTGTTCATCTCCATGAAGTAGAACTGGTTGTCGCTGTCCAGCAGGAATTCCACCGTGCCGGCGTTGACGTAGCCCACCGCCTTGGCGGCGCGCACCGCCAGCTTGCCGATGTATTGCCGCTGCGCCTCTGTCAGTTGCGGGCTCGGCGCGATCTCGATCAGTTTCTGGTTGCGCCGCTGGATCGAGCAGTCGCGTTCGAACAGGTGGATCACGTTGCCCTGGCTGTCGCCCAGGACCTGCACCTCGATATGCTTGGGGCGCACCACGCATTTTTCGACGAAGACCTCGGGCTTGCCGAAGGCCTTGCTGGCTTCCGACACCACGCGGTCGTAGTTCTTCAGCAGGTCTTCCTCGCTGTCGCAACGGCGGATGCCGCGCCCGCCGCCGCCGTTGGTGGCTTTCAGCATCACCGGATAGCCGATCCGGTTGGCCAGCGTGCGCGCTTCCTCGACGTTTTCCAGGTTGTGGTCGGAGCCCGGCACCACCGGAATGCCGGCGGCGATCATCGCGTTCCTGGCCTGGATCTTGTCGCCCATGCGGCGGATCACCTCGGGCGAGGGGCCGATGAAGCGGATCCCGCGGCGCGCGCAAATGGTCGCCAGATCAGGATTTTCGGACAGGAAGCCGTAGCCCGGATGCAGCGCGTCGCAGCCCGAAGCGGCCGCCAGATTGACCAGCGTGTGCGCGTTCAGGTAGCCCAGAATCGGGTCCTTGCCGATGTGATAGGCCTCGTCCGCTTTCTTGACGTGGAGCGCGTGGCGGTCGGCGTCGGTGTAGATGGCGACCGACTTGATGCCGAGCTCGGCACAGGCGCGCACGATGCGGACGGCGATCTCACCGCGGTTGGCAACCAGTATCTTCTTAATCATGGTTACCGTTTCTTTGACAAAAATAACGCGAAATCATATCATTGCGGGCTAATGTTTAACCGGGTGCGTCGTCATGCTTCAGGCTGTTGAGGTCGATCCATGGCGTTTTTGCAGGGATGGGCAGTCCTGGGAGATGCAGTCGGACGTGGCTGAATTCCCGCGTCTTGCCCATGAATTTACGCAAGGCACGCTGTTCTGTCGAGTCGTCGGGCGAAAGGATCAGCGGGGCAGTCTGTCGCTGCGGCTGACGATAAGCGGCGAAGTGGGTCTGACCTGCCAACGCTGCCTGGGCAGCATGCCCTATACGGTGGAGCTTGAGCGTACGCTGTACCTGGCGCGCAATGAAGCCGAGCTGGAACGACTGGATGCGTTGCCTGACAGCGATGCGATTCAGGCGGGCGAGACCTTGAGTCTGGTCGAGATGGTTGAGGATGAAGTGTTGCTGAGTTTGCCGCTGGCAGCGATGCACGCAGAAGGTGAATGCCCCGATACCGGGGTGCACGAAATTTTTAAGGAGTAAGAAATGGCAGTCCAGCAGAACAAGAAATCCCCGTCCAAGCGCGGCATGCACCGCTCGCACGACTTCCTGACCAACCCGCCGCTGGCCGTCGAGCCGACCACGGGTGAAGCCCATCTGCGCCACCATATCAGCCCCAACGGCTTTTATCGTGGCCGCAAGGTCGTCAAGGCCAAAGGCGAATAATTCCCTGGCGCGCCACGCTGTCAGGCGCGTTCGACCCAGCCTATTCTTCCGGCTGTATGAGAAACATCACAGTCGCCATTGATGTCATGGGGGGCGACCACGGTCCCCATGTCACGGTTCCGGCGGCGATCCGTTGTCTTGCGCGTCATCCCGACCTGAATGTGATTCTGGTCGGACCGCAGGATATCGTCGAAGCCGAACTCAAGGCGCGCCGTACCAGGCCCGGCCCGCGTCTGATCGTTCGCCATGCCAGTCAGGTGGTGGCGATGGACGAGGCGCCCGCGCTGGCCTTGCGCGGCAAAAAGGATTCATCGATGCGGATTGCCATCGACCTCGTCAAATCCGGCGAAGCCGATGCCTGCGTGTCGGCCGGCAACACCGGCGCCCTGATGGCGACC
>JADFDN010000064.1 GCA_018262815.1 Thiobacillus sp. | reverse complement strand
GAAGCCCGGGCACAGCGTCAGTTCGCGGTCGTCGATGTGCAGGCGGATTTCGGTTTCGACGTCCTGGATCTCGACCTCACGACCGTAGCGCTCCTTCACCGCGCTGGACACGATCCAGCGTTCGGTGTCGGTCATCGGGTGAATCGGCTGCGGCATCGTCGCCCTAGCCGAGCGCGGCGAAGATCGAGTCGCGGATGCCTTCGACCTTGCCGACGCCGGGAACCTTGACGTACCGGGGTGCGCCGGGTTCGCCGCTCTTGCCCCAGTCGCCGTAGTACTTCACCAGCGGCTCGGTCTGGGCGTGGTAGACGTCGAGGCGCTTCTTCACGGTTTCTTCCTGGTCGTCGTCGCGCTGGATCAGATCCTCGCCGGTGACGTCGTCCTTGCCGGCCACCTTGGGCGGGTTGAACACGACGTGATAGGTGCGGCCGGACGCGACGTGAACGCGACGGCCGGACATGCGCTTGACGATTTCCTCGTCGGCGACGTCGATCTCGACCACGTAGTCGATCGGCACGCCGGCGGCCTTCATCGCCTCGGCCTGCGGAATGGTGCGCGGGAAGCCGTCGAACAGGTAGCCGTTCTTGCAGTCGTCTTCGGTCAGGCGGGCCTTCACCATGCCGATGATGATGTCGTCGGAGACCAGGCCGCCGGCGTCCATGATGGCCTTGGCCTTCATGCCGAGCTCGGTGCCGGCCTTGATCTGCGCACGCAGCATGTCGCCGGTGGAAATCTGGGGAATGCCGTATTTTTCCTTGATGTAATTGGCCTGGGTGCCCTTGCCGGCGCCGGGGCCGCCCAACAGAATCAAACGCATTGCATGTCTCCCTAGTTATGGATGTGTCAAAACCGCACTAGCCTAAGCCAAGCGCGATTCGAACAACACTTAAAAAATTTTATTGGCGGATTCAAGAGGCTGCTAAACCGTCTTGAACAGCGTCCTCACCCGCTCCAGGTCGTCCGGCGTGTCGACGCCGGGGGCCGGCGCGGTGGGCGTGATGCCGAGGCTGATGCGGTAGCCGTGCCCCAGCACCCGCAGCTGCTCCAGCATCTCGTAGCGTTCCAGCGGCGAACTGATCAGGTTGGCATAGGTGCGCAGGAATCCGGCGCGGTAGGCATACAGACCGATGTGGCGCAGCGCGCCGAGTTCGTGCGGCATCGGCTGCCTGTCGGCGAAGGCATCGCGCGGCCAGGGGATCGGCGCGCGGCTGAAATACAGCGCATAGCCGGCTTCGTCGGCCACCACCTTGACGACATTGGGATTGATGAAGTCGGCGTGATCGTGGATCGGATGCGCCAGCGTGGCCATCACAGCGTCGTCGTGCAGCACCAGCTGGCGCGCGGCTTCGCGGATCAGCGTCGGGTCGATCAGCGGTTCGTCGCCCTGCACGTTGACCACCAGCGCATCGTCGGGCCAGCCCAGGGTTTCGGCCACCTCGACCAGGCGCTCGGTGCCCGACTGGTGCTCGGGCGAGGTCATCAGCGCCTGGTGGCCCGCGGCTTCGATCGCCTGCTGCACGCGCACGTCGTCGGTGGCGACCACCACCGATTCGGCGCCGGCCTGCAGTGCGCGCTCCAGCACACGCAGCACCATCGGCTTGCCGCCGATGTCGGCCAGCGGCTTGCCCGGCAGGCGGCTGGACGCATAGCGCGCGGGGATGACGACGCGGAAATGCACCGCCTCAAGCCTTGCCGTGGATTTCGTCCGGGCTCAGCGCGCGCGCGTCTTCCGGCAGCATCACCGGAATGTCGTCGCGGATGGGATAGGCCAGGCGGCAGGCCTTGCAGACCAGTTCGCCGGCGGATTTTTTCCACTCGAGCGGGCCTTTGCAGACCGGGCAGACGAGGATTTCAAGTAGCTTTGGGTTCATCGATCAGGATTCCGTAATTTGCGGGTGCACTCGCCGTGTCGGACGGGTGCGACTTGCTTTGATAAAGATGGATGTCGGCCACCGACAGCAGGGTTTTCAGATCGTGGCCGTCGCGCGGCGCATGGCTGACGCCGAGGCTCACCGCCATCGGCAGGCCGTTGCTGGTACTCCAGGCCTGGGTGCGCGATTCGATGCGCTCGAATATCTGCTGGATGGCGGCTTCGTCGCGCTGCGGCAGGATGGCGACGAACTCGTCGCCGCCCCAGCGCCCGCACACGCCCATTTCGGCCGACTCGCTGAAGATCTGCGCGAACTCGGCCAGCACGCGGTCGCCCACGCCGTGGCCGTAGCGATCGTTGACCTCCTTGAACTGGTTGAGGTCGGCGAACAGCACGGTGGCCGGGATGCCGGTATTGACCTTGTCGAATATGCTGTCGGCCGCGGCCAGCAGGCCGTGACGGTTGAGCAGGCCGGTCAGCGCATCGAAGCGGCTGCGGTAATCGAGCTGGCGGCGCTGCGCCTCGATGCGCCCCATCAGGATGTAGGCATAGAGTGCCAGGGTGACCCAGAACACGCCGAAGAACACGTCGCCCGCGTTGATTTCGAAGCTGCCCAGCCGGTAGCGCATAGCAAACGAAATCGCCATGCCGAGAAAGGCGCCGCCCAGCACCTCGGCGAACAGGCGCATGCCGTAGCGCATGCCGTTGCCCAGCAGCACCATCAGGAAGGCCAGCGCCGACGGCGGGATCGGATTGGGATCGTGGATCACGCACAGGGTGACGATGATCAGGTCGGCGCTCATGGCGGTGCGGATCTTCAGCAGCGTGACGCCCTTCAGGGCCTGGCTGAAGGACCAGGTGTTGAGGAAGAAATAGACGCCGAGTGCGATCAGCAGCTGCTCGATGCTGAACAGCACCGGCGGGACGTCTTTCAGCGTGGAAAAATAAATGACCGCCAGCGAGAAGAACAGATAGCGGGTGAAGAACTGGGTGACGATTTCGGAACGGTCGGGGACCCAGAAACCGGCGTCTGCGGTCTCGGCCTCCCAGCGGCAGGGGTGGCGGCGATCGCTCCAATCAGAATACTGCATACCCATAGCTCCCTCCCTCGATGCGCACGCCTTGTTTTTATAGTGGGCGAATGCGTGCATCCAGCCAGTCGATGAACCCGGTTTCCGGTGCGACGTCGAGTTCCAGCGCCCACCAGTCTGCTCCTGCAAACGTCTGGCATTTTACCGCGTCTTTTTCGGTCATCAGCACTGCCGCGCCGATCGGCAGATCAGCGGGCTGGAAAGCATGATGATCGGCGAAGGCACGCGGACTGAAGCGGAGGCCCTGTGCGGCCAGCATGTCGAAGAACCCCTGCGGACGGCCGATGCCGGTGGCGGCGATCCAGTCGTGCTGCGGCAGCTCGCGCAGCGCTCGTTTTTCCTGCGGCGCATGCAGGCGGTACGCGCGTCCAGCGGTGTAATCGGCGCGCCACGCACCCTGGAGCGGCTGCGGCTGCGCTTCGCCGCGCACCACCTGGACGACCGCGTCGACCTGCGCGAGACGGCTTCGCGGTTCGCGCAGTGGGCCGGCCGGCAGCGGCCAGCCGTTGCCCAGCCCGGTCGCCGCGTCGATCACCGCGATCTCGACGTCGCGCTGCAGGCGGTAATGCTGCAGGCCGTCGTCGGACACGATGACGTCGACCCCGGGATGGCGCGCCAGCAGGGTGCGGGCGGCGGCCACGCGGTCGCGCCCCACCACCACGGGCACGTCGGTCTTGATCCGGATCAACAGCGGCTCGTCGCCCACCTCGGCCGGCTGGCTGTCCGGCTGCACTTCGACGACGCCGCGCGCGGTGCCGCCGTAGCCGCGGCTGACCACCCCCGGGCACAGGCCGCGGGCGAGCAGCCGGTTCACCAGCCAGATCGTCAATGGGGTCTTGCCGCTGCCGCCGGCGGTGATGTTGCCGACCACGATGACCGGCACGCCGACCGATTCGCTGCGCAGCCAGCCGCGCCGATACGCGAAGCGGCGCAGCCAGGACGCGCCGGCGAAAAGTGCGGCAAGGGGCAAAAGCAACAACGTGAGCGCGCCGGTGCGCGCCCAGTGATGCGGATGGGAAACCACGGGAGGTCCCCTTACGGGGCGGTCTGGGTGGCGAAGGTGATGCGGCTGAGCCCGACCCGGCGCGCCGCTTCCATCACGTTCACCACCGACTGATGCGCGGCCTGCGCATCGGCATTGATCACCACCACCGGCTCGGCCTGGTCGCCGGCGGCCTTTTTCAGCGCGGCGGCCAGTTCGTCGATCGAGGCGTCGCCGATCGCGGTGCTGTCGATCTGGTAGCGGCCGTTCTCGGCCACCGCCACCTCGATCTGCTTGGGCGGGGTCGGCGTCTGCTCGGCGGTGCTGGTGGGCAGGTTGATCTTGAGCTCGGCAAAACGCGCGTAGGTGGTGGTCACCGCGAGGAAAATCACGATGACGAGAAGGATGTCGATGAACGGAATCAGGTTGATTTCCGGATAGTCTTCCCGACGGCCTTTCCTGAAGTCCATGCTTATTTCCGGTCGCCGTGAACGATTTCCACCAGCTTGATCGCCTGCTGCTCCATGTCGACCACCAGCGATTCGACCTTGGCGCGGAAGAAGCGATAGAAGATCATCGCCGGGATCGCCACGATCAGGCCGAACGCGGTGTTGTACAGGGCAATCGAGATGCCGTGCGCCAGCTGGCCCGGATTGGTGCCGCTGGAGGTCTGCGCACCGAAGATTTCGATCATGCCGATCACCGTGCCGAGCAGGCCGAGCAGCGGCGCCATGCTGGCGATGGTGCCGAGCGAAGTCAGGAAACGGTCGAGGTCGTGGGTGACCGCGCGGCCGGATTCCTCGATCGACTCCTTCATCACTTCGCGCGAGTTATGGGCATTCTTCAGGGCGGTCGCGAAGATCCGGCCCATCGGCGAACCGTCGCTCAGCCGCGTGATCAGGTCCTGGGTGACGCCACGCTCCTGGTAGGACTTGATCGTTTCCAGCAGCAGGCTGGGGGGGGCGACTTCCTGTGCACGCAGACTGTAGGCACGCTCGATGATGATGGCCACGGCAATGACCGAGGCCAGAATCAACGGCCAGATCGGCCAACCGGCCGCCTCAATAATGGCAAGCACTGAACACCACTCCAAATGAAAACACCAGGCGAAATGTAGCGCTCGCGTGGCGGTTTCGGCAAGCACCAATTTATGAGGACGGCATTTTTCCGGATGGTTTCGAGTTCTCCACAATTGATGTGGATAAGTCTGTGAAGAACTGCCTGCCGCTCCCCCTAAACACCCGGCCACAAAGGAAAAAGTGTTTTGGCCCAAAAAGTAGACAATGCTCTTACTCTTTTAATTTCAAAGACTTACAAAAACACAAACATCGTCAATAGGCTGATCAAAATTATTTTATGAGCGTTTGATGACTGTGCATGAACCATGCCCGGACTGAACCCGTTATCCTGCACGCCATGGAATTTTCGGACCATCTTCCCGACAGCCCTCCCGCCCTGCCCGTGCTCACCGTCAGCGAGCTCAATCGCATGGCGCGCCGCGCGCTCGAATCGCAATTGCCGCTGCTGTGGGTGGAGGGCGAGGTCTCCAACTTCATCCGAGCCGCTTCAGGCCACTGGTATTTCTCGCTGAAGGATGCGAACGCGCAGGTGCGCTGCGTGATGTTCCGCGGGCGCAACCAGTTCGCCGACTTCACCCCGGCCAACGGCGACCACGTGGAGATCCGCGCCCTGCCCTCTCTCTATGAAGCCCGCGGCGAGTTCCAGCTGGGCGCCGAGGCGATCCGCCGCGCCGGCGCCGGGCGGCTGTACGAAGCCTTCCTCAAGCTGAAGGCGAAGCTGGAAGCCGAAGGCCTGTTCGACCCCCTGAAGAAGCGGGCCCTCCCGCGCTTTCCGCGCACCCT
This sequence comes from Thiobacillus sp., assembly GCA_018262815.1. GTDB lineage: Bacteria > Pseudomonadota > Gammaproteobacteria > Burkholderiales > Thiobacillaceae > Thiobacillus. Next base: position 7,680 of record JADFDN010000064.1, on the reverse strand, counting down.
GGGCATCGTCACCTCGCCGCAGGCCGCCGCGCTGCACGACGTGCTGACTGCACTGGCGCGTCGCATGCCGGGCCTGCCGGTGATCCTCTACCCGACGCCGGTTCAGGGCGCGGGCGCCGGCGCGCAGATTGCCGCGGCGATCCGCACGGCCGGCTCACGCGCCGAGTGCGACGTGCTCCTGGTGTGCCGCGGCGGCGGCTCGCTGGAAGACCTGTGGGCGTTCAACGACGAAGCGGTGGCACGCGCGATCGCCGCGAGCCCGATGCCGGTGGTGAGCGGGGTCGGCCACGAAACCGATTTCACCCTGGCCGACTTTGCTGCCGATCTGCGCGCGCCGACGCCGACGGCGGCGGCCGAACTCGCCAGCCCGGTGCGGGCGGAACTGCTGCAGCGACTGGGGCACCTGGGTCGTCAGCTGCAGCACCATCTGGGCCGCCGGCAGCAGACCGAGATGCAGCGGCTGGATTACCTGGCGCGCCGCCTGGTCCACCCGGCCGAGCAGCTGCGCCGCCGCCAGACCGAATTGAAGCAGCTGGAACAGCGCCTGCGCCACGCCGGCGGCTCGCAACTGACGGCCGGGCAGCTGCGCATCGCGCGACTGAGCCAGCGGCTGGTGACGCCGATCCATGTCGTCCGGCGCGAGCAGCAGCGGCTCGACGCGCTGGGTCTGCGCGCCCGGCGCGCGGTCGAGGGCGGCTTCGGCCGGCGTCAGCTCGATCTGGCCCGGCTGGCCAGCAGCCTCGCCCATCTCAACCCGGAAGGCGTGCTGGCGCGCGGCTACAGCATCGTGCAGCGGCAGGACGGCCGCGTGGTGCAGGATGCATCCGTGCTGAACGCCGGCGAAAGAATCGGCATTCGTTTCCACCGCGGCCAGGCCCGCGCCACGGTCGATTCGACCCACCAGGATTAAAGCTTCACCCCGTCATTGCTTGGCTACGCTCGCAATGACGGCAGCTCAGGGTTGTAAATGGCGTGCCACCCGCGCCGTCGCCTGCGCTTCCATATCCTCCGCCAGGCAATCCAGTTCCACCGCATCGGGCCACGAGCGCAGCCAGGTGAGCTGTCGCTTGGCCAGCTGGCGGGTGGCGGCGATGCCCTGTTCGCGCAGCGCCTTCATGTCGATGTCGCCGTCGAGATAGGCCCACGTCTGGCGGTAACCGACCGCGCGCATCGACGGCAGGTCGGGCTTCAGCACGTAATCCCGGCGCAGGGTTTCCACTTCGTCGAGCAGCCCCCCGGCCAGCATGGCATCGAAGCGGTCGGCGATGCGCTGGTGCAGCACCGCGCGGTCGGACGGAACCAGCGCGAGCTGCAGCACGCGGTAGGGCAAGTCGGCCCGGGCCTGGTCGAGCAGCGCCGACATCGGCGTGCCGCTGAGCCGAAAGATTTCCAGCGCGCGGCCGATGCGCTGGGAGTCGTTCGGCGCCAGCCGCGCGGCGGTGGCCGGGTCGACCACGGCCAGCTCGGCGTGCAGTGCCGGCCAGCCGCGCGCCGCGGCCTCGGCTTCCAGGTCCTTGCGCAGCGTCGCGTCGGCGCGCGGCAGGTCGTCCAGCCCCTGCAGCAGCGCGCGGAAATACAGCATGGTGCCGCCGACCAGGAGCGGCACGCGGCCGCGCGCGACGATGTCGGCCATCAGCCGTCGCGCATCGTCGCAGAACGCGGCGGCCGAATAGGCTTCGGTGGGGTCGCGGATATCCAGCAGATGGTGCGGCGCCCGCGCCAGCGTGGCGGCGTCGGGCTTGGCGGTGCCGATGTCCATGCCGCGATACACCAGCGCCGAATCGACGCTGATGATCTCGAGCGGAAAGCGTTCGACCAGGCTGACCGCCAGCGCGGTCTTGCCCGACGCGGTCGGGCCCATGATGAAGATGGCGGGAGGAAAACTGGAAGCTGACATGGGGGGCGATTATCCCCCAGCTTGGCAGCCGCGCCGATGGCGACAGCGCCGGGAGGCGTCGCGGCCGGGCAAGCCGTCAAAATCAGGGTCTAGAGTACAGAGGCGGGGCCTGCCCGGGCTCCGTCCCATCACCCATCCGGAGGAGCGCACCCCATGAACATCGACCCCCTCAAATCCGTGGCGAACGCCATCGTCGCGCCGCAGAAAGGCGTGCTGGCGGCCGACGAAAGCAATCCCACGATCAGAAAGCGCTTCGATTCGATCCAGGTGGAATCCACCGAAGAGAACCGTCGGCGCTACCGCGAAATTCTGTTCACTGCCGACGACATCGAGCACACCGTCGGCGGCGTCATCCTGTACGACGAAACCCTGCGCCAGAGCACGCGCGATGGCGTTCCCTTCCCCGCGCTGCTGGCGGGCCGCGGCATCGTTCCCGGCATCAAGGTCGACCAGGGCGCCAAGGCGCTGGCGCTCCATCCGGGCGACAAGGTGACCGAGGGGCTGGACGGTCTGCGCGAGCGGCTCGCCGAATACAAACAGCTGGGCGCGCAGTTTGCCAAGTGGCGGGCGGTGATCGAGATCGACGAACGCGATCTGCCGTCGCCGTTCGGCATCCGCGCCAATGCCCACGCACTGGCGCGCTACGCTGCGCTGTGCCAGGAAGCCGGGCTGGTGCCGATCGTCGAGCCGGAAGTGCTGATGGACGGCGCCCACGGCATCGAACGCTGCGAGACGGTGACGGAGCAGGTGCTGCACGCGGTGTTCGCCGAACTCGACGCCCACGGCGTGCGGTTCGAAGGCATGCTCTTGAAACCGAACATGGTGATCGCCGGCAAGAAATGTCCGCGCCAGGCCGGCGTGCAGGAAGTGGCCGAAGCCACGCTGCGCTGCCTCAGGCGCACCGTGCCGGCGGCGGTGCCGGGCATCGTGTTCCTGTCCGGCGGGCAGAGCGCTGAGGACGCCACCGACCATCTCAACGCCATGAACGCGATGGGGTCGCAGCCCTGGCAGGTCAGCTTCTCGTATGGACGCGCGCTGCAGGCGCCGGTGCTGGCGGCGTGGCAGGGCCAGGAAGGCAATGTGGACGCCGCGCAGCAGGCCCTGTTGAAACGCTGCGAACTGAACGGTCTGGCCCGCGAGGGGAAATACGATCGAGCCATGGAAGCTGCCGCATGATCCGATAGGGAAGCAAAAAAAACGGCGGGGGTGTCCCCCGCCGCTTCGGCTTCGGCTGTTCGCGCAATCAGCCTGCGTTGGCGTACTGCTCCTTGGCCTGCCGCGCCGCGGCGATCTCCTCAGGGCCATAGGCCTTGCCGGACCACAGCATTTCGTAGGCGATTTCCTCGTTGCCGTTCTCGCACAGGTCCAGCACTTTCTGGAACAGCGGCTGGAAGGTTTCCGAACGGTGCGATTTCTCGTGGTTTTCGAACGTGTCCCAGAAGGTCACGATCAGTGCTTCCTTGCCCTTCATCGGGCTTTCGACGGCCTGACCGATGGTCGAGCCTTCGTTGGACACCTGGCCGGAATTCAGTGCGACGAAGCCGCCGATGAAACCGGTGTCGGAATGGTAGGTCTTGACGTTCTCGCACAGAAACGCCACCCGTTCCTGCAGGTCGTCGACCGTGTATTCGGGTTTCAGAATGACCCGGTTGAGGGTCACGATACCGTCGGTCGGAAAATTAGCGATCAGTCCACTCATGGTTTATCTCCTGTAGGAAAGGTTGAACACGACCTCCAGTGTATATACCTGAGTATATTAGTCAACTAATATATTCAAATTCCTGATGAGCCCGGTAGTTCAATTGATCAATTGAGGATGCCAGAATCCTTTTTTAATTCATCGGGATACGCGGCCCCTTCAGATATAGCGCTTCTGCTCGCTGCGTTTTCCGGGCCGCTTCTTCATGATCACCACGCCTTTGGCGACGTCGATGTCGGCCACCGGAATGTTCTCGTACAGCGGATTCAGCGGCTTCAGCATCCAGCCTTCCTCGTGCTTCACGATCTGGCGGAAGATGTATTCGTCGTTGACGTAGGCGACCACGTAGGAGCCGTCCTTGACCAGGCCGGACGGCTCGACGACGATGATTTCGCCCTCCTCGAATTCCGGCATCATCGAATCGCCCAGCACCATCAGCGCATAGGGCTCAGAACCGGCGCAGTTGCTGGCTTCGTTGATTTCCTGGATGGGGATGGTCTTGCGTTCAGTGCGGTCGTTCATCGGAATCTCGTAAATACCTGACTAATTAGCTCGGGATTATAGCCAAAATCGGCTGCCGCCCGGTCAGCGGCCGCGCATGAACATGCCGTCGAGCTCCCTGAGGCCGATCTGGAACCAGGTGGGACGGCCGTGGTTGCACTGCCCGGCGCGCTCGGTGGCTTCCATTTCGCGCAGCAGGGCGTTCATTTCGGGCAGCGTCAGCCGGCGGTTGGCGCGCACCGCGCCATGGCAGGCGAGCGTGGCCAGCAGTTCGTTGCGGCGTTCCGCCAGCAGGCGCGCGACGCCGAACTCGGCGACTTCGGCGAGCACCGCGCGGGTCAGTTCAACCGGATCGGCGTCCTTCAGCAGCCAGGGCACCGAGCGCACCGCCACCGAGGTCGGCGAGGTGACCGACAGCTCGAAGCCGATGCCGGCGAGCGCTTCCAGATGCGGATTGATTTCCGCGACGTCGCGCGCGTCGACCGTCAGCGCCACCGGAATCAGCAGGGTCTGCGCCGGCACCGCGCGGGCATCGAGCGCGTTCTTCAGCTTTTCGTAGACGACGCGCTCGTGCGCGGCATGCATGTCGACCAGAACCAGCCCCTGCGCGTTCTGCGCCAGCACGTAGACGCCGTGCAGTTGCCCCAGCGCGTAGCCCAGCGGCGGCGCGTCACCCTGCGCGCTTGCCGGAAAAGGCTGCGCCGCAGGCGCAACACCCTCCCCTGATCCCTGATCCCTGACCCCTGACCCCTGACTCAAAGGTGCGTAGAACGCCATCGACTCGCTCACCTGCAGCGGCATCGGCGTCTGCTGCGGCACGGAATAGGCGGGCCTGGACACGGCCGGCTCCTGGTTCTCCGTCCCCCCCATCGCCCCGGCCTCGACCGGCGCCGACAACAGGCGCTCGACCGCATGGAACAGGAACTGGTGCACGCCGCGGCTGTCGCGGAAGCGGATCTCGGTCTTGGCCGGATGCACGTTGACGTCGACCAGCTCCGGCGGCAGGCTGATGAACAGGCAATACGCCGGATTCAGCTGGTGATGCAGCACGTCGCGGTAGGCTTCCTTCAAGGCATGCACGATCAGCTTGTCGCGCACGTAACGGCCGTTGACGAAGACGTGCTGGCTGTCGCGGCTGGCGGTGGCCGCGCCAGGCCGGATCACCCAGCCGGCGACGCGCAGCGCGCCGGCCGCCGCATCGACTGCAATCGCATGGGCCTCGAACGCCTCGCCCAGCACCTGGCGCACTCGCGACGCGGCCGGCTCGGCGGGCAGCCGCAGCTGCACGCGGCCGTTGTGGGTCAGCGTGAACGCCACCTGCGGGTTCGCCAGCGCCAACCGCCGCAGGGTTTCGGCGCAGTGTGCGTATTCGGTGCCCTCGGTCTTGAGAAACTTGCGCCGCGCCGGCGTGTTGAAAAACAGGTCCTGGATGTCGACCGTGGTGCCGGTCGCGCGCGCAGCCGGCGCCGGATTGCCGACGCGACCGCCTTCGACCTGTAGCGTCCAGGCATGTCCGGCGCCGGCGGGATTCGGGCTGGCGCTGCGGCTGCTGAGCTGCACCCGCGCGATGGCCGCGATCGACGCCAGGGCCTCGCCGCGAAAGCCGAGGCTCGCCACCTGCTCGAGGTCGGCGAGGCTGGCGATCTTGCTGGTGGCGTGCCGCGTCAGCGCCAGGGCAAGCTCATCGCGCGCGATGCCGCAGCCGTTGTCGCTGACCCGGATGCGCTTGACCCCGCCCTGCTCGAGGTCGATCTGGATCTCGGTGGCGCCGGCGTCGAGACTGTTCTCCAGCATTTCCTTCAGCGCCGAGGCGGGGCGTTCGACCACCTCGCCGGCGGCGATCTGCGAGATCAGCACATCGGGCAGGACGCGGATATTCACAACGAACCTGCGAACGGCACGCCGCGCCGCGCGGCCATCGCGCGGCCGAGGCGTTCGATCTCGGCGGCACCGAGCGCCTGGCGCGCCAGCGGCAGCACATGGGTATTCTCGAATTCGAGATGCGCGTGATTCATCGCCACGAAGCGGCGCGCCGTGGCTGCGTCCAGTGCGGCGGCGGTGCCGGCTTCGATCTGCTGCAGGTCGCCGCGCAGACGCCGCCACAGCAGCGCAAGTTCGTCGTGTTCCAGCGTCAGGGTTTCGGCCAGGTCGCAGGCGCCGGGCGCGCCGGCCTGTTCCAGCAACGGAAACAGGTTGCGCTCCTCGTCGTCGTGATGATGCACCGCGGCGGTGTCGAAGTAGGCGAGCAGCGCGCGCGCGGCCTGCCGGGCCTGCGCGTCCGCGCCGTGTGCGGGCAGATGGGCCAGCAGTTTTTCCAGGGTGTCGCACTGTCTGGCGATGCGGCCGTGACAGGCTTCAAGCACCTCCAGCGGCCGGTCGAAACCCGGGGCCGCCGCACCCAGCAGGCTGACCGTCATGGATTGCGCGTCAGCCGCGACGGCGCAGTCAGCGGATGCTTGTCGAAGTAATTCCTGACGCCGTCGACGATGGCGTCGACCAGCTTGTCCTGGTAGGCGGGATCGTTGAGGCGCCTTTCTTCTTCCGGGTTGGAAATGAAGGCGGTCTCGATCAGGATGGAGGGGATGTCCGGCGCCTTCAGCACAGCGAACCCGGCCTGTTCGACATGCGGCTTGTGCAGGGTGTTGACGCCGCCGATCTCCTTCAGCACCGCATGTCCCAGCTTCAGGCTGTCGTTGATGGTGGCAGTCTGCGACAGGTCGATCAGGGTGCGCTTGAGGAACGGGTCCTTGACGTCGATGTTGACGCCGCCCACCAGGTCGGCCTCGTTCTCCTTCTTGGCCAGCCAGCGCGCGGCGACCGAAGTGGCGCCGTTCTCCGACAGCGCGAATACCGACGAGCCGCGCGCGTGCGGCTTGATGAAGGCATCGGCGTGGATCGACATGAAGAGGTCGGCCTTCACCGCACGCGCCTTGATGACGCGCTGCCCGAGCGGCACGAAATAGTCGCCGTCGCGGATCAGCACGGCCCGCATGTTCTCCTGCGCGTCGATTTTCTGCTTGAGCTTTTTCGCCAGCGCCAGCGTGATGTTTTTCTCGCGCGAACCGCTGGCGCCGATCGCACCCGGGTCTTCGCCGCCATGACCGGCATCGATCGCCACCGTGATCAGCCGCGCATACTGCGGCACGCTTGGCGGGGTCGCATTGGGCTGCCCGGCCACCTCCGGCACGGCCGGAGCGGGCGCGGAATTGCCCGCCTGAACCGGGTAAAGGTCTATCACCAGCCGGTGACCATATTCTGCCAGCGGTTGCAGCTGGAACACCGACGGCTTGACCATGGTTTTAAGGTCGAGCACCACACGCATCACGCCGGGCCGGTTCTTCCCCACCCGGATCGCCGTGATGTAGGGGTCGTCGGCCGACAGCTGTCCGACCAGGGCATCGAGCGCGGCACCCGCTTCCACGCCTTCGAGGTCGATCACCAGCCGCTCCGGATTCGACAGGGTGAAATACTTGTGCGCGACCGGCTGCGCCGCTTCCAGCGTGATCCGCGTGTAATCGGGCGACGGCCACAGGCGGGAGGCCGACAGCTGCAGCGCCTGGGCCCAGCCCGACGCCAGCGCACT
>JADFDN010000063.1 GCA_018262815.1 Thiobacillus sp. | reverse complement strand
CGATGGCCTGCGACACGCGCAGGATGGTGTCGAAGCGCTGCTGCACGTTCTTGATCAGCCAGCGCGCCTCCTGTAACTGGCTGGCGAGCTGGCCGCCGCCGTTTTCGCGGTGACGCGACAGGATGTCGGCATAGACGCGGTTGACGCGTAGCTTGGGCATGGCATCGGCGTTGAGGCTGGCGATCCACATGCCCTTGACCTTGCGCACGTACACGTCGGGAATGACGTAGTGCGTTTCGTCGACGCCAAAGACCGCGCCGGGTCGCGGATTGAGCGAAAGAATGAGTGCGCGCGCGGCACGCAGGGTCGGGTCGTCGATGCCGAGCATCTTTTTCAGCTTGCCGACATCGCGCGCAGCCAGCAGATCCAGATAATGCGCTGTCAGCCGCATGGCCGCGTCGCGCGCCGGCGTGTCGGGCGGCAGCGCGCGCAGCTGCAGGGTCAGGCATTCCGCCAGGTTGCGCGCACCGACCCCGGTCGGGTCCATGTTCTGCAGGTGCTTCAGCGCGGTTTCCACTTCTTCGGGCTCGAGCTCTTCGAGTTCGTCCTGCAGGCTGGCGGTGATGTCCGCCAGCGGCTGGGTGAGGAAACCGGAATCGTCCAGGTCGTCGATCAGCGCGGCAACCAGAGTGCGGTCGCGCAGGGTGAGGGGGCTGACGATCAGCTGGTTCAGCAGGTGTTCGCGCAGCGTGGCGCCCGATACCGAGCCCTGTGCATAGTCGTTGTCCTCGTCGTCGCCGCTGCCTGTGCTGTAGTCGTTCCAGTCGGCATCGTCCAGCGCGGTGGCCGGCTCGGACTCGGTTTTCTCGGGCTGCGGCGTGTCGGTGCTCTGCGCTTCGGCCTCGGCCGTATGAGCCGGCGCGTCGGCCGGCGCGTAGCTGGCTTCGTCCTCGTCCTCGCGCTCCAGCAGCGGGTTGTCCTGGAGCATCTGCTCCAGTTCCTGATTCAGCTCGAGCGTGGACAGCTGCAACAGCCGGATCGACTGCTGCAGCTGAGGCGTCAGGGTAAGGTGTTGACCGAGCTTGAGTTGGAGGCTGTGTTTCATGAAACTTGACTACGGCAAAAATCGTGCCGGCTTGAGTCCAAGTTTAACGCGATTTGTTCGCGGGTGTATGACTACAGGCGGAAATTCTCACCCAGATAGACTTTGCGTGCGTTGTCGTCCTGGATGATCAGGTCCGGCGTGCCGGCGATCAGCACGCGGCCTTCGTTGATGATGTAGGCGCGGTCGCAGATGCCCAGGGTTTCGCGCACGTTGTGGTCGGTGATGAGCACGCCGATGTCGCGCTCGATCAGGAAATGCACCAGTTTCTGGATGTCGAGCACCGCGATCGGATCGACCCCGGCGAAAGGCTCGTCGAGCAGGATGAAGCGCGGGTTGATCGCCAGCGCGCGGGCAATTTCCACGCGACGGCGCTCGCCGCCTGACAGGCTGATGGCGGACGCATCGCGCAGGTGGGCGATATGCAGGTCCTCGAGCAGGTTGTCGAGATGCTCCGTACGCTCCTCCTCGTCGTAAGGCTTGAGTTCGAGAATCGCGCGGATGTTTTCCTCCACTGTCATCTTGCGGAAGATCGACGGCTCCTGCGGCAAATAGGACAGTCCCAGGCGGGCGCGCTGATGGATCGCCATGTGGGTGAGTTCGTGCGTATCCATCCGAACGCTGCCGCCGTCGGCGGCGACCAGCCCCACCACCATGTAGAAGCAGGTGGTCTTGCCGGCGCCGTTGGGGCCGAGCAGGCCGACCACCTCGCCGCTTTTGACTTCGAACGAGACGTCATGCACCACGGTGCGTTTGCCATACGTCTTGCGCAGGCCCTGGGCGGAAATCTGGCTCATGGTTGTGCGGGCGGGGTACGCGGTTTGGGGCGGATGACGGCGCGCACGCGTCCGCTCGGGGTTTTGGCGCCGGGCTGGCCGACGACCTTGTAGAACTCGGTGTTGGCGTTGTAGGAAATCTGCGCGCCGCGCAACTCGTCGGCGCCGCGCCGCAACCGCGCGTGGCCGATCAGTTCGAGCTGGCTGTTCACGCTGTCGTATTCGATGCGGTCGGCAAAGCCCTCGATGAACTCCTCGCGGCCGTCGACTTTCTGGCGGAAGGCCACCGGCCGCCCGGTGGCGCTGACCTTGTCGAGGCCTTCGGCATTCTGCGTGACCTGCACGTGGTCGGCGCGCAGCATCAGGGTGCCCTGGCTGAAGATGACATTGCCCTGGTAGACGCTGACCTTGCGGATATCGTCGAGGGTGACCGTGTCCGCTTCGAGGTTGACGGGCTTGTCGCGGTCGGCTTTCTCGGCGTGGGCGGGCGCGGCCAGCAGTGCGGTACACAGCACCGCATACAAACCTATTTTCAAAATGTGCATGGCGCTCATGTCTTTCCGGAAATGTAACGGGCTTTCACCCGTCCTGTCAGTGTGATGAGGCGACGCCCGGCATCGTATTCCATGCTGCTCGCCTGTACGTTCATGGTGGCGTCGTGCACCTCCACCGGGCCCGGCGCGCGCAGCAGATCGCGTTCGGGGAATACCAGCAATTGTGCGGTGCGCAGGGTCATCGCGGACTGTCCGGGCCGGGCGGCGCGCTCAACGACGACGCCGCCGCGCAGATCGACCTCGCTGCCATCGGACGAGACGGTGGCCTCGCGTGCGTCTGCACGCACTTCGCCGGCCGTGGCGTCGAGCTGGACGAAGCGTGGCGACTCCAACTCGGTGAGCTTGCTGCCGGAGTAATGCTTGAGCTTCCTGGCGGACAGGCGGTAGTGCGGCCTGCCTGCCGGATCGGTGCGCAACGCATCGAAGTTTTCCATGATGCCCTCAGGATCGACCTCCGACGCGCGGCTGTCGCCGGGGGGCAGTTGCACCGACTGCTCGATCCAGAAGCTGAGCGCAGCCAGCAGCAACAGAATCGCCAGCGGCAGCCAAAGCGAGCCGCGCGTGATCATGCGGTGAACGGGCGGGCAAGGTGCGAAAGCCCGGTCATTTCAGATAAGGCGCCAGCGCCGCGTCCAGCGTGCCTTGCGCGCGCATCAGGAATTCGCAGGCCTCGCGCACCGCGCCGCGTCCCGCTTCGCGCGTGGTGGTGTAGTGGCTGTGGGCTTTCACCAGTTCGGGGGCGGCCGGAACGGTGATGGCCAGGCCGGCGCGCCGCATCACCGGCAGGTCGACGACGTCGTCGCCCATATAGGCGGTGGCTTCGCAGTCGATCTTCAGTTCGCGGCACAGCGCCTCATACACGACCAGCTTGTCGTGCGCGCCCTGGTGCACGATCTCGATGCCGAGATTGCGCGCGCGGTGTTCCACCACGCGTGAACTGCGGCCGGTGATGATGGCGAGTTCGACCCCGCTGTTTTTCAGCATTTTCAGGCCGTGGCCGTCAAGCGAATTGAAGCCCTTGTATTCCTGGCCATCGTCGGCCAGAAACAGGGTGCCGTCGGTCATCACGCCGTCGACGTCGAAAGCGATCAGGCGGATTTTCTGCGCACGGGCAATCAGGTTCGCCGTCATCACACCACTCCTGCCTTCAATAGATCGTGCATGTTGAGCGCACCCACCAGGGTGTTGTCGTCCTCGACCACCAGCAGGCCGTTGATTTTCAGGGTTTCCATTTTTTCCACTGCCGCCACGGCGAGTTCGTCCGCGCGGATCGTCTTGGGGTTACGGGTCATCACATCGGCGATCCTGGCCTGCTGCAGATCGAGCGTGTGCTCCAGCGTACGGCGCAGGTCGCCGTCGGTGAACAGGCCGACCACGCGGCCGGCGGCATCGACCACCGCGGTCATGCCGAGTCCCTTCCGGGTCATTTCGAGCAGGGCGGTCTTGAGCGAGGCATCGAGATCGATCTTCGGCAGTTCATCGCCGCTGTGCATGATGTCGCGCACGTGTACCAGCAGGCGCCGCCCGAGGCTGCCACCGGGATGGGTGCGCGCGAAGTCGTCAGCCGAGAAGCCGCGCGCATCGAGCAGCGCCACGGCCAGCGCATCTCCCAGTGCCAGTGCTGCAGTGGTGCTGGCGGTCGGCGCCAGATTGAGCGGGCAGGCTTCCTTGTCGACCCCGGCATTGAGGTGGGCGTCGGCTTCGCGCGCCAGGGTCGAACCGGGGTTGCCGGTCATCGCGACGAGCTTGGCGCCGCGCCGCTTGATCAGCGGAACAATGCTGACGAGTTCGTTGCTTTCGCCCGAGTTCGACAGCGCCAGCACGACGTCATCGTGCGCGATCATGCCGAGGTCGCCGTGGCTGGCTTCGCCCGGATGCATGAAAAAAGCCGGGGTCCCGGTGGATGCCAGGGTGGCGGCGATCTTGCCGCCGACGTGCCCCGACTTGCCCATGCCGGACACCACGACGCGGCCCGTGCACGCCAGGATCAGGCGGACGGCGTCGGCAAAGCCGGTGTCGAGGCGATCGGAGAGCGCGCGCAGGGCGTCGGCTTCGATGTCGAGCACCTGACGCGCGAGCGCAAGCAAATGTTCGGGGGAAGTGGGTTGGGGTCGCATGGTCGGCAAGTATACTAAAGCCTGATCGTTCGACTGCTTTTCCCCGATGCACAGCAGCCTCCAGCTTGTCCTGATTCTGCTTGCGGTTGCCGTGCTGGTGGCCGCCGCTGCGCGCGCCCTGCGCCTGCCGACCATGCTCGGCTATCTCGTCACCGGCATCGCCATTGGACCCTACGCGCTGGGCTGGATTCCTGACAGCGAGGAGGCGCGTTACCTGGCCGAATTCGGTGTGGTCTTCCTGATGTTTTCCATCGGCCTGGAGTTCAGCCTGCCGCGCCTGATGACCATGCGCATGACGGTGTTCGGCTTCGGCGGCGCGCAGGTTGTGCTCACCATTCTGCTTGCCGCCGCCATCGCCTGGCTGCTCGATCTGCCGCTCTTGGCGGCGCTGGCGCTGGGCGGCATCATGTCGATGTCGTCCACCGCCATCGTGTCGAAACTGCTGGCCGAGCGGCTGGAAATCCAGACGCCGCACGGGCGCCAGATTTTCGGCGCGCTGCTGTTCCAGGATCTGGCGGTGGTTCCCCTGCTGATCCTGATTCCCGCTTTCGCCAAGGAATCGGATGCAATGGCTGCCACGCTCGGGCTCGCCATGCTCAAGGCCGTGGTGGTGCTCGGTTTCCTGCTGTTCGTCGGCCAGCGCATGATGCGGCCGTGGTTTCAGTGGGTGGCCGGACGCAAGTCGCCCGAACTCTTCACGCTGAACCTGCTGCTGTTCACCTTGGGTCTGGCTTTCCTCACCGAAAGCGCGGGTCTGTCGCTGGCGCTGGGCGCTTTCCTGGCCGGCATGCTGATTTCCGAGACCGAATACCGCTATCAGGTGGAAGACGACATCAAGCCCTTCCGCGACGTGCTGCTGGGCCTGTTCTTCGTCACCATCGGCATGCGGCTCGACCTGATGCAGGTGATGCTGAACTGGAGCGACGTGCTGCTGCTGGTGGCGGCCATCGTCATCGGCAAGACCGTGCTGGTGGCCGGCCTGGCGATGGCTTTCGGCAGCAGCCGGCCCACTGCGCTGCGCACCGCGCTGGGGCTGGCGCAGGCGGGCGAGTTCGGCTTCGTTCTGCTGGCGCAGGCGGCCGACCTGAAGTTGCTGGGGGCGGAGATCACCCAGCCGGTGCTGGCGGCGATGGTGGTGTCGATGCTGATTGCGCCGCTGCTGATCCATCGCATGGACGCGATCACCCGCCTGATCGGCGGCAGCGAATGGGCCGGACGCGCCAAGGAAGTGCACGACATCGCAGTCAAGACCTTCGGCAAGACCCAGCACGTGATTGTCTGCGGCTACGGCCGCAGCGGCCAGAACCTGGCGCGCCTGCTGGAAGCCGAGGGCATCAGCTTCGTCGCGCTCGACGCCGATCCCGAGCGCATCCGCGCGGTGGCGGCGGCCGGCGTGTCGGTGGTGTACGGCGACGCCAGCCGCCGCGAAGTGCTGGTCGCCGCCGGCCTTTCGCGCGCTCAGGCCATTGTGGTGACGTATTCCGATCTGCATTCGAGCATGGCCATCCTGCGCCACGTGCGCGAACTGCGGCCGGAACTGCCGGTGGTGGTGCGTACCATCGACGACACCCACATCGATGCGCTGAAAGCGGCAGGTGCGGCCGAAGTGGTGTCGGAAGTGATGGAAGGTTCGCTGATGCTGGCCTCTCACGCATTGATGCTGCTGGGGGTGCCGCTCTCCCAGGTGCTGAAGCGGATCCGCGAGGTGCGCGAAACGCGCTACGCCATGATGCGCGGATTTTTCCGCGGCGCCTCCGACGCCGACGACGAACTCGACCAGCATGCGCAGCCGCGCCTGCATACCGTGCTGATCACGCAGGGCGCGGCTGCGGCCGGCCACAGCCTGGATAGCCTGGCGCTGGATGAATTACTGGTGGAAGTGGTGGCGATCCGCCGGCAGGGGATCAAGGGGGTGGACCCCCAGCCCGATACCGAGATCCAGGCAGGCGACGTGCTGGTGCTGCGCGGCGCCGCCGATGGGCTGGCGGCGGCGGAGTTCAGGGTGCTGCAGGGTTAGTCCTCTGAACCCGACGACACATAACGAAACAACGCAGAAAAAAAGCCCGCCAAAGCGGGCTATGTGTTGTGAGGCAATTCGATCAAACTCCCATGCACACTGTATATTGCGTCGCGTCGACAAGTGGAGAGGTTGCGTCGACACTCGTATTGGGGGCGGCGCCCGCTTGCATGGCGCCTGTATTGGTAACGCCGTCATCCAGTTGGGCGTCCAGTTGTTTGGCGAATTGCCCCGTGATGCCGCCTGAACAGATGAACCATGTTCCGTTGTTCATGCTGGTGAAAGGCCTGGCGCTCTGAATGCCGATACGGCCTCCTGCTGCATTCCGGGGCTCATAATCGCCTGCTCCTGCAGTAGTGGAGCCGGGGGCCAGACCCGCCAGCCGCACATGCTGCCAGAACAGATAGGATTCATCGGTGGTCGTCACGCTGTTCCAGTTGCCTTCGATGATCCCGTTTCCGGCAGTACCCGGGGTGGTTGCAACCGTTGCGCCGGTGACATGTGTGTTGGCGTCTGAGTCGTCGCCCGGCAAGGCCTTGAATTTGTCCTGATAACCGTAGATGAACACAGGAATGTTGCGGAAATCGGTGGCGAGATTTTTTACCCGAGCGCTGTTGATCAGTTCCTGCCCCTTCAGAATGCCGCCGAGCAGCAGACCGATGATGACCAGTACAATGGCGATCTCGATCAGGGTGAAGCCCGACTGGCGTCGCGGTAGGTTGAGGTGAGGCATGGTGGAACGCTCCGTTTATAGTTTTGCCTGAGAGGCGTAATGCAAAATGCGTGCCATTATGTCTGAGTGTTTAACATATTGATAATGATGAATAAATCAAACCATTATGCGCCGGATTGGAAGCGGGTTTGACGAATGTGCGACGCCCGCGTCGGGATTCCGTCAGGTTCATGCAATCCCATCGGAGTCAGCATCCACTCCATTTCCCTGTCGAAATGCCGATAGCTCTGGCATGCTGAATCGATTCCGTTTCAACCGCGTGCTCCCCCATGTCTGAACACACCGGGCCGGCGCCCCGCCTCGCCTGGCTGACCTCGCTGGTCGCGCTGTTCACGCGCGTGGCTCCGGGGCGCTGGCTGGCCCTGATGCTGCTGGCCCTGCATGCTGCAGTGGTGTTCGACGCCGATGCGGCGGTGACCCGTGCCTTCCTGCTGGCGCATTACGGATTGTTCCTGCTGTGGCAGCCGCTGGTGCGCAGCGAGGCGCGCATCGAGCCGCGGCTGGCGTTGCCGGTGTTTGCCATGGCGGCGCTGCTGGTGCTGGTGGACAGCACCTGGGTGATGGCACTGTGGCTGGCGGTTCTGGCCGGACTGGTCGGAGCGGTGGCGGCATCGCAACACGAGGGCCGGCGGCTGGCCTACCTGCTGGCACTGGCCTACCTGCTCGCCTTGCTGTTGGGCTGGGTGCTGCCGCAGAGCTTGGGAGGCGCGGCACTGCCGGAGATGCTGCAGGCGGGGGTGCGCTACGGCCTGGCCGCGCTGCCGCTGGCGATCCTGTTCCTGCCCGCCGGGCGGGCACGCGGCGGATCGTCCACCCTCGATTTCATCTATGGGCTGATGCTGTCGTTGCTCATCATGGTGATGGCGCTGGGGGTATTCGCCGTGGTGGCAGTGGCCAAGGTGAGCTATGCGTGGGCGCTGGTGCAGACCCTGCTGGGGATGGCGGCGCTGCTGCTCGCGTTGTCGTGGTTGTGGAATCCGCGCGCCGGCTTCGCCGGACTGGGGCAGGTGACCTCGCGTTACCTGCTGTCGGTGGGCCTGCCGTTCGAAGGCTGGGCGCAACGGCTGGCGACGCTGGCCGAACGCGAGCGCGATCCGGAATCCTTCGTGCGCGACGCCCTGTCCGATCTTCACGAACTGACCTGGATCCGGGGTGGGCGCTGGCAGGCGGCGCGCGGAGAAGGACAGTTCGGCGAACCTGCCGAACATAGTTTGAGTCATGCCTTCCATGGCCTGAGCCTGACCTGGCAGTCCACGCGCCCGCTCACCCCCGCCCTGGCGCTGCATGTGCGGCTGCTGTCGCAGCTGCTGGGTTATTTCTACGCCTCCAAGGTGCGCGAACAGACGCTGCGGGAACAGGCCTACAGTCAGGCGATTCACGACACCGGCGCACGCCTGACCCACGACGTGAAGAACATCCTGCAATCGCTGAAGACCCTGCTCGCCGCGGCCGACACGTCCACGCCCGAGGACAGCGACCGTCTGCTCGCCCTGATGCGGCGCCAGCTGCCGCAACTGGCGGCGCGCCTGTCGCAAACCGTCGACAAGCTGAAGCAGCCGGCCGAAATGGATGTCGCGCACATTGCTGCCCACGCCTGGTGGACTGCTCTGCAGACACGCTACGAACACGACGACGTGCGGTTCTTCGCCGACGCCATCGACGACACGGCGCTGCCGCAGGATCTGTTCGACAGCGTGGCCGACAACCTGCTGACCAATGCGTTGCGCAAGCGGCAGGGGCAGCCGGATGTCGCAGTGGAAGTGCGCCTGGAACTGCAGCCGCTGGTGAACCTAACGGTGACCGACAGCGGCACGCCGGCGCCCGAGCACGTGGCGCGCAACCTGTTCCTGAGCCCGGTGGCGTCGGATTTCGGCCTGGGCGTGGGCTTGTATCAGGCGGCGCGGCAGGCCGCGCGATCGGGCTACCGGCTGGAGTTGACCGACAACCATGCCGGGCGGGTGACGTTCCGGTTGCAGGCTACGGAGAGCAGCTTGACCCCGTAGGGCAGACGCGGACTTTCAGAAGGCTGTCCGGGACCCACACGAGCAGATCGTCAAATTCTCCCCCGGCACCCCCGACCTGGGTGTGCGTGCGACTGACATACACGGGATCCGCATCGGTGTTTTCCAGTTCGTTCGCCCCGGTGGGGTCGGCCAGCGCATTACCGTTGACGTTGAGCGCGCCCCAGCCGTTTGCGCCGTGGGAAGCCAGCAGGAACACGACGTTCGATGCGACATCGGGTGTGGCGCAGGTATTGACGGTGCAGACCTGGAGCGGGCTGGCAAGCGCAGTGCCGCTTGAAAAGCCACGGACTTCGTTTGAAAAGGCCGTGCTGACCGCGTAGAGCAGGCGATTTCCCCACGCATCCTGCTGCGCGACGCCCAGGTCGACCCAGGGTAGCCAGCCATGGGACAGGTTGCTGCCGACAACCTGCTCGATGCAGGCTCGCGTGGCGAGATTCCGGTTTTCGCGTCCATCCCCGTCGGTATCGGGGCAGGGCAAGTACGCGTGCTGAAGGGTGACGGCGGTCGAACTCGGGTTGGTGGCGGGGCAGGTGGCGGTGCACGTGCTCGGAGGTGCGGGTTGGAGCACGCCGGTGGGTCCCACCGTGTCATAGACGCAGCTGCATGAATGGGTCATGGCGTATCCGAGTATGGCCTCGCGTGTCTCATCCAGCGTTTTCTTGGTTTCCGCAATCCGCCGCGCCTGGATCTGCGCCGTCAGGGGCACCGCCAGCCCGCCGATCAGGATGGTGACGAGAACCAGCACGATGGCCAGTTCGATCAGGGTGAAACCGCGCGCCTGCTTCATGGGATCGGCTCCTTGACGGTCGCCGGGGCCGGGCCGGGACGCAGCACCTGATAGGGTTCATAGACCTTGCCATCGGCCCGGACCTGGCCCGGCTTCAGGCCGCTCACGCCGGTGGCGCCGGTCTGCGGCTGGCCGTTGACCCAGCTGGTGCCGCGGCCGTCGGAGCGGATGACCATGCCGTCAAAACGCTGCGACGGCGCGACAGGATCGCTCGCCGCCGGCGGCCTCGCCTGGGTGACATTGCGCGCGCGCGCAGCTTCGAGTTGCGCGCGCTGAGCGGGCGTGTAGAACAGACGGCCCGGGTCGGCGGCCAGGCTTGCGCCCCAGGCAGCCTGACTGGCCAGCGCCAGCGCGAGAACGTGTGGGAGGCTGGCGGTGCGCAGACTCATGGCATCTCCTTGTCGTCGGCCGCCACGGTATACCACAGCAGTTCGCATTCGGCGTCGAGCTCGGGGCGGTTGACGGCCTGGGGCGGCGTGTCGGCATGGCGGCTGAGACGGCACTGGGCGGTGCGGAACAGGCCGGGCGCGCGGAGGTGCAGGGCGTCGAGAAAATGCGGCAGGTCGGTTTCCACCAGCAAGGGCATTTTCACCACCATGCGGGTTTGCTTGAGCGGCAATTCGCTGGCCAGTTCGGGCGGGGCGGCGGAGCGCGGCGACAGGGTGTAGGTAAGGCCATAGAGACGAGCGTCGCGATTGGCGAGCTGCGCGGCTTCGATCCAGGCGAGGCGATTTTCCTCGCCGACGAATCCACGCGCAATCAGCACGCGATAGGCATCGAGATGCTGGGCAATCAGGCGCGCGTCCGTGCGGCCCTGTTGCTGTCGCGCGCGCGAAGCATTGAGCAGGCTTTGCTGGCGCTGCAGTTCGGCGTGCGCTTTCGTTTGATGCAGGTGGCTCCAGAAAATGCCGGCAGCCGCCAGCGACACAGCGGCGAGCAGCAGCAGGATCGATGTTTTGAGCGAGGCGATCGGCGGGCGGGTCATCATGGACGTAACTGGATGCGCAGGCTGAAGCGGGTTTCTTCAGGGGTGCTTGCACCTGTTGTCTTGCCGGTCAGCGTGGCGGTGGGCGCAGTGTCGACCGGGCTGCTCAGACGCTCGACCGCTGCCACGCCGGGCTGCGCGGCCAGCCACGAGACCAGGCTGTCGATGCGCGACATGGCGGCGCGAAAGTTCCCGTCGAATTCGCTGAGCCGTGCGTCCAGCATGATCACCGCCGTGCCCCCCGAGGTGTCCTGCAGCGTCAGGGTCTTGAGCACGACGTCCGGGTGGGCCGACAGGGCTTGCCCCAGCGGCAGAAACAGTGCGTTGACGTCGAGCGGCGTGCGACTCAGCTGCGCAGCCAGATCGAGGGTCAGGGCGAGCTGGTCGGGGCGCATGGCGAGCGCGGGGAAATCCCGCACGATGGCGGCATGGTGCTGGTCACTGCGCTGCGCCTCTGCCTGAACCTGCTGCGCCTGGTCCTGCAGGTCCTGTGCGTGAAGCCAGTACGCAGCGCTGAGCGTCAGCCCGGCTGCCGCGACCAGGCCGGACGCCAGATTCAGGCCGCGCCGCCAGCGGAATTCGAGATGGCGCTGCAGCAGTTCGGGCGGCGCCAGATTCAGCTGAACGGTTTCGCCCGCAAGCGCGGCCAGCGGCGCAACCTCGGGCGTGGCGGCGAGGAAGTCATCGGGAATGCGCAGCGCGCGCGCAAGGCTGGGCATGTCGATCAGTCGCGTGCTGAACGCCGGGTCGGCATTGAGCGGCGCCTGCGAACTGTCGAGCTGTCCGCTCGGATCCAGCAGCAGCACATGCAGGCGCGCCTCGCGCGGCAGGATGCGCTGACCGGTGAGATATAGCTGCGTCTTGGCGATTTCGTCGGCGGCATTGCCCGGCAGCTGGGTGGGCGTATCGCTGCCGATCAGACGCGAAAACCGCAACAGGCCATTGTGATAGTAGGACAGCCGCAGGCTGTTGTTGAGGCGGCATGCCAGCAGGGCGTGCGGTTCCTGTACCCGCAGTTTCAACAGCAGATGCTGGCACGCCATCGCCAGCGGGGTGATGCCGGACAGCGGAACCCGTTCGCGATGCAGCACGCTCAGCCAGGGCGTCAGCCATTCGGCGTCGGGCAGCGCCGCCAGCAGGTAACGGTCGTCGCGGCGGCCAGCGGTTTCGCGTGCCTGTCGCCAGGCGCCGGTGAAGCGCGCATTGCGGAATACCTGTTTCAGCTTGCGCGCCAGGAGTTCGGCGCGCGCGTGCCCCTGCACGTGCGGCATGACCTCGCTGCGGTAATCCTCGTCCACCGTGTCGGCCACCAGCAGCGTGGGCAACTGCGCATGTCTGATCACGATCTGCCGGAAAGCGGCCAGTCCTGCCATGTCGGAGGAAAACTCGCCCAGCCAGTGCATCTGCCCCGGGCGCCAGTCGAGCACGCCGATCTGACGCGGCGTGGCCAGCAGGATCAGTTGGTGGTCGAACATCACAATGGCAGGTTCCCGATCAGGTCGTAGACGGGCAGCAGCACCGAGACCAGGATGCCGCCGAGCAGCAGGCCGAGGATGGCGGTGAGCAGCGGTTCCAGCACCCTGAGGCCGTTCTCGATCGAGTCGAGCACTTCGCGATTGTAGAAATACGTCACGTTGTCCAGCGCTTCGTCGAGTGCGCCGGTGGTCTCGCCCACCTTCAGCATGCGGATCACCAGGGGGGGGAACAGCGCGAGCGACTGGAAGCTTTCGGACAGGCCGCGGCCATCGGCGATCTGCTGGGCGGCGCGACGGATGCCGCTGGCGATCACCCGGTTGCCGGCAACCATTTCGCCCGCCCGCAGCGCGTCGAGCACGGTGACGCCGGAGCGATACATCATCGCCAGCGTATTGGTGAAGCGGGACAGCACGATCTTCTGCACGATCGGTCCGATGACCGGCAACTGCAGCTGGGTGCGATCCCACCACTCGCGTCCGGCCTCGCTTTGCCTCACCCACAGCGGCAGGCCGATTCCCACCGTCAGCGTCAGCAACAGCCCGATCAGCCAGTACGAGCGCAGCGCATTCGATACCGCCATCAGGATCAGCGTCGGCAGCGGCAGCGCCACGCCCATGGTTTCGACCAGCGAAAGCACCTGCGGCACGAGATAGATCAGCAGGAACAGGATGGCCGCGCCGACCACGACCAGCACCAGCGCCGGATAGATCATCAGCCGCTTGGCCTTGGCGGTGACTTCCTCCTGCCATTTCAGCGATTCGGCCAGGCGGTCGAACACCGCATCCAGCAGGCCGGTCTGTTCGCCCGCCCGCACGCTGTGGACGAACACCGCGCCGAACACCGCAGGGTGCGCCGCCAGCGCCTGCGACAGCACCTTGCCGCCTTCCAGATCCTCCAGGAGGGCGGTCAGCACATCGCGAAAACCGCGCTTGTCCATGCTGTCGCGCAGGTCGCGCAGGCCTTCCAGCAGCGGAATGCCGGCGCGCGTGATGTAGCGCATGTGGATGCAGAAAGTGA
>JADFDN010000062.1 GCA_018262815.1 Thiobacillus sp. | reverse complement strand
GATTCGCTCCGAGACCACGCTGAGTCCAGACGGAAACAGTTTCCGGCAGCCATTCTGTCGAGGTGAGTTCGTTTAGGGCATTGCGCGGATCGAGCGTTTTGGGGATTTTCTCCCCAACCGGATCCACTTGCGCCTTCAGTGTTGTCGCGCTCTTCTTGGGCCGACCACGCCCTGTCTTGGCAATCTTCGGCTCTTCGATACCTAGATGAAGCACGCTTTCATCGCCAATGCCCTTCGTCATTTCGTCCATCTTTTCCGTGCCCGCGCGCCGTTGGCGCAAAACCCTGACAGTATACGACGAGGTTCACTATTAGACGACGAGTGCTGGAAAGGCCTGCTAGATGCAGATTTTTGATGAATGATTTGTGTAACGCTGCACGAATACGGGCGTTGCTGCTAGCGGCGAAATTTGCATGTTAATAGATATCACATCAGCACCGAATGGCCGCCGGCCGCGGCCACCTCGAGCGCGCGCTTGGTGGCGGCCTGGCCCTTGACGTCGGAAAAATCGGGATAGTCCGGCGCGGTGGCCGTATTGTCTGACATCGGTTCGAACAGCGTGCCCTGACCGGCGAGCCACGCGCAGACTTCCAGCAGGCTGGTCGCGCCGAATGTTTCGACGCCGCTGGCGAGCGCCGCCTCGCTGGCCGACGGCACCGGCAATACCAGTTGCCGGCCGGCGGCGCGGGTGGCCAGCGCCATCGCCAGCGCGCCGCGCACCGCGCGCAACTCGCCGGTGAGCGCGAGTTCGCCGGCGAATTCGGCGTGTTCGAACTTGTCGGCGGGAATCTGCCCGGAGGCAGCGAGGATCGCCAGAGCGATCGGCAGATCGAAGCGCCCGGATTCCTTGGGTAGGTCGGCCGGCGCGAGATTGACCGTGATGCGGCGCGCCGGAAATTCGTAGCGCGCGTTCTGGATCGCCGCGCGCACGCGGTCGCGCGCTTCCTTCACTTCGGTCTCCGGCAGCCCGACCAGGGTGAACGCCGGCAGCCCGTTGGCCAGATGCGCCTCGACCACCACCTCGGGCGCATTCATGCCGGCGAGCGCCCGGCTCTTGACGACGGCGACGGCCACCTTATTCGGTGCGCTGTTTTTCCAGTTCGGCCAGGCGGGCTTCCAGTTGCGCCAGCTTCTCGCGCGTGCGCGCCAGCACTTCGGTCTGCACGTCGAATTCCTCGCGGCTCACCATGTCCAGCTTGCCCAGCATCGAGGTCACGCCGGCCTTGAGGTTCTGCTCGATGTCCTTCGCGGGCGATTGCTTCAGCACGTCGCCCAGCTTGTTGACCAGATCGTTGATGAATGCGGAGTTGGGAAATTTCGAGTTCGGGTTCATGGCGGCCTCCAATCAAGAGTCGAGTGTAGCAAGCACCAGAGTGCAACGTACGGCACAAAGAGGGTGCATGACGATTTTATGGCGCACCATGAAAGTGCGGTCTATGCTGAGTTTTGTCGAGCGTCAAATATAAAGCCATGTTTTTAAACGTAAAAAATTCTGGCACGGCTTGTGCTGAATCGGGAGTGCAATTTTGCGCGCCTTCACTTTCGGAGAAATTCATGAAAAAACTTTTACACGCTTTGGTGCTGACGGGCCTGGTGGGCGTGCCCACCGTTGCAATGGCAGAAGAGGAAAGCCCGCATAGCCTGAGCGCCAACGTCGGACTTTACAGCGACTATGTCTTCCGCGGCATCTCGCAAACCGGTGGCGACCCCGCCATTCAGGGCGGTCTGGATTATTCGCACAGCAGCGGTTTCTACCTGGGAACCTGGGGATCCAACGTGGGTTGGCTTGAAGACTTCCAGGGCTACGACTCGGGCAACGTGGAAATCGATGTCTACGGCGGTTTCCGCGGCGACATCGGCAAGACCGGCCTGACCTTCGACCTCGGCGCGATTCAGTACATGTTCCCGGGCGATCGTCCTGCCGGCGTGACCAAGGCTGACACGACCGAAGTGTATGGCGCGCTGGGCTGGAAGTGGTTCACGGTCAAGTACTCGTATTACGTCAGCGATGAAGTGTTCGGCTTCGCCGATGCCGATGGTTCCGACTATCTGGGTGTGTCCGCAAGCCTGCCCGTCGGCGAAACCGGCCTGACCCTGGGTGCCAGCTGGGGCACCTTCAGCTTCGAGAACAACAGCGCCCAGGATTACGACGACTGGAGCGTCAGCGCTGCCTATGACATGGGCAAACTGATCCAGGTCGCCGAAGGCGTGACGGTTGGTCTGAAGTACACCGACACCGATGCCAACAGCGCCAACTGGACTGACGCGAACAACCAGTTCCTGGGCGATGCCACGACCACCGTGTGGATTTCCAAGGCTTTTTAATCGGCTGACTCACCGGAGCGGTGCAAGCGGCCGCTCCGTTTTTCCCCTGTCTTAATTTGGGAGACGACATGAAATTCGTAACGGCAATCATCAAGCCGTTCAAGCTGGACGAAGTGCGCGAGGCCTTGTCGGCCATCGGCGTCACCGGCCTGACGGTCACGGAAGTGAAGGGGTTTGGGCGGCAGAAAGGCCACACCGAGCTGTATCGCGGCGCGGAATACGTGGTCGATTTTCTGCCCAAAGTGAAAATTGAAGTGGCCATCAAGGCCGAGTTGCTGGAGCGCGTGATCGAGGCGATCGAGAAGGCGGCCAACACCGGCAAGATCGGCGACGGCAAGATTTTTGTCACCAGCCTGGAGCAGGTCGTGCGCATTCGCACGGGCGAATCCGGCCCCGACGCCCTGTAAGGAGCTGAACATGAAAAAGCTATTTGCTTCGTTGGGCCTGATGTTTGCCCTGTTGTCTCCCGGCCTGACGCTGGCGCAGGATGCTGCTGCCCCGGTGGAAGAGGCCGCAGTGGTCGAAACGGTTGAAGCCGTCGCAGCGGAAGCGCCGGTTGCGGAAGCGGCTCCGGCCGAGGCTGCGCCTGCCGAGGAAGCCGCCGCGCCGGTCCCTGACAAGGGCGACACGACCTGGATGATGGTCTCCACCCTGCTGGTTATCCTGATGATCATCCCGGGCGTCGCGCTGTTCTACGGCGGTCTGGTGCGCGCCAAGAACATGCTGTCTGTGCTGACCCAGGTGATGGCGATCTTCTGCCTGATCTCGATCCTGTGGGCGGTGTACGGCTACTCGCTGGCGTTCGGCGACGGCGGCGGCATGAACTGGGCGATCGGCGATCTCTCGAAGATGTTTCTCGCCGGCATCACGGGCGACAGCACGGCGGCGACCTTCACTGATGGCGTGGTCATCCCCGAGTTCACCTTCGTCGCCTTCCAGCTGACCTTCGCCGCCATCACCGTAGCGCTGATCGTCGGCGGTCTGGCCGAACGGGTGAAGTTTTCTGCGCTGATGGTGTTCGCGGTGCTGTGGTTCACCTTCGCCTACCTGCCTGTTGCGCACATGGTGTGGGCTACCGGCGGCTACCTGTTCGAGAAGGGCGACCTCGACTTCGCGGGCGGCACGGTGGTGCACATCAACGCCGGTATCGCCGCGCTGGTCGGTGCCATCGTGCTGGGCAAGCGCATCGGCTACGGCCGCGACGCGATGCCGCCGCACAGCCTGCCGATGACGATGATCGGCGCCTCGCTGCTGTGGGTGGGCTGGTTCGGCTTCAACGCCGGCTCCAACCTCGAAGCCACCGGCGGCGCTGCGCTGGCCTTCATCAACACCATCCTCGCGACCGCGGCGGCGGGCCTGGCCTGGATGTTCGCCGAGTGGATGCTGCGCGGCAAGCCCTCCATGCTGGGTCTCGCATCCGGCGTGGTGGCGGGTCTGGTGGCGATCACCCCGGCAGCCGGCCTGGTCGGCACCATGGGCGGCATCGTGCTGGGCGCAGTGGCCGGCGTGGTCTGCCTGTGGGGCGTCACCGGCCTGAAGAAGATGCTGGGCTACGACGACAGCCTCGACGTGTTCGGCATCCACGGCATCGGCGGCATCATCGGTGCCATCGGTACCGGCATCTTCGTCTCGCCGGCTCTGGGCGGCGTGGGCGTCGACGACTACTCGATGGCCGGCCAGGTGGTGACGCAGGCGACCGGCGTGCTGATCACCATCGTGTGGTCGGGCGTGGTGAGCCTGGTGGCGTTCAAGCTGATCGACATGACCATGGGTCTGCGCGTCAGCGAAGAGCAGGAACGCGAAGGTCTCGATACCGCCAGCCACGGCGAGCGGGCCTACAACGCGTAAGTCATCTTCCTTTCTCCGAAGGATTCTGGGGCGCTCTGCAGGGCGCCCCTTTTTATTGCGCGTTGTTCGCGCCTTGCGTGCATCCGGATCGTGCAGAACCGTTTTGGTGCACACCGGATCCCGCTTGCACCAATGCGGACAGGATCGCGGCGTGGTCGGGTGCGCACCGGCCCGGGCATGCCAAAAACCTTATTTCAATACATGGGCTTGCGCGATTTTGCCGACGCTGGCACAGCCGTTGCTTTTAACAGAACAACGGGAAAGCGGCTGGCGCCGCATCACCGCAAATGCGCAGCTAGGGTTCCGGTCTCGTTCGAGATGTCTGGTCCGAGAGCAGCCGGCACCGCCGATGGCGGGGCTCCACGGAGGGACAAAAGCCCGGGAGAGTGCGATCGCGCGACGCTTTCCCGGGCAGTCATTTTGACCATCCACACAGGAGCCACACATGAACATCGCGCGCCTTACCCGTACCCTCGTTGCCAGCCTCGGCTTTGCCCTGCTGGCCCAACCCCTGACGGCACAGGCCGAAGTCAAGATCGGCGTGTCCGACTGGCCGGGCTGGGTGGCCTGGTACGTCGCCGAACAGAAGGGCTTCTTCAAGAAGCACGGCGCCGACGTCAAGCTGGTCTGGTTCGCCAACTACACCGATTCGATCAGCGCGCTGTCGGCCGGCCAGGTCGACGGCAACTCGCAGACCTGGAGCGACACCATGGCGCCGCTGGCCAAGGGCATCGCGCTGAAGACCATTCTGGTCAACGACAACTCGGCCGGCAACGACGCCTTGATGGTCGGCCCGAAGATCAAGTCGTTCAAGGATCTCAAGGGCAAGAAGATCGCGCTGGAGGAATACAGCGTGTCGCATTTTCTGCTGACGATGGGCCTCAACAAGCACGGCATGACGCTGAAGGACGTCAACGTGGTCAACCTCTCCGCCGGCGACGCCGCTGCAGCCTTCATGGCCGGCCGCGTCGACGCTGCCGTGGTGTGGAATCCGTGGGTCAACACCATCCAGACCAGCGGCAAGGGCAAGCCCCTGTTCACGTCCGCCGACGTTCCCGGCCTGGTGCCCGACCTGCTGGTGGTGCAGGAGAAATCGCTGAAGGCCAAGCGCAAGGATTTCGTCGGCATGGTCAAGGCCTGGTACGACGTCGAAGCCTTCCTGCGCACCCATCCGGACGAGGCGACCAAGATCATGGCCAAGGTCGTCGGTCTGGGTGCCGCGGAATACAAGGTCTTCCTGCCGGGCACCAAGTTCTTCGACCAGAAGGCCAACCTCAGGGCCTTCGGACCGGCAACCGATCCGGCTTCGCTGATGGGCGTCGCGCCGACCATTTCCAAATTCCTGCTCGACAACAAGCTGATGGAAGGCAAGGTCGACTTCGCCAAGGGTCTCGATGCCTCGCTGGTGAAGGAAGTGGCGGGCGTCAAGTAAGCAGCGGGGAGACATGACGATGCAGACCAGACCCGGCACCCGACCGCGCCGCGCCAGGCCCAAATCGGGCAGGCCGGGCATGTGGGCGATCCGCGGGCCGCTGTCCCGCAGGCAGTACTGGATGTTCGCCGCGCTCGGGCTGCTGGTGCCGC
Source organism: Thiobacillus sp. (assembly GCA_018262815.1). Lineage (GTDB taxonomy): Bacteria > Pseudomonadota > Gammaproteobacteria > Burkholderiales > Thiobacillaceae > Thiobacillus. The sequence continues at coordinate 7,965 of JADFDN010000062.1, read as the reverse complement.
TGGGCCTGTGGTGGATCGTGTCGAGCGGCGCGGCGGTGGACAAGGTGTTCCTGCCGGGTCCGGTCGACGTGTTCAAGCGGCTGGTCACCTGGTATACGGAAGACGATCTGCTGTCCGACATGGGCATCAGCATCTACCGCGTCACCACCGGCTTCCTGTTCTCGGCGGTGATCGCATTGCCGCTGGCGCTGATGATCGGCACCTTCCGCCCGGTTCAGGCGGTGCTGGAGCCGCTCACCGACTTCATCCGCTACATGCCGGCGGTCGCCTTCATTCCGCTGGTGATGCTGTGGGTGGGGATCGAGGAATCGTCGAAGATTTCCATCATCTTCATCGGCACCTTCTTCCAGATGGTGCTGATGATGGCCGAGGACGTGCGCCGCGTGCCGCTGGCGCAGATCGAGGCGGCGCAGACCATGGGCGCGCAGAAGGGCGAGACCATCAACCTGGTGATCTTCCAGGCCGCCAAGCCGGCGCTGCTCGACACGCTGCGCGTCACCATGGGCTGGGCATGGACCTATCTGGTGGTGGCCGAACTGGTCGCCGCCAACTCCGGCCTCGGCTATTCGATCCTGAAGGCGCAGCGCTTCCTGCAAACCGACAAGATCTTCGTCGGCATCATCCTGATCGGGCTGATCGGCCTGGTCATGGACCAGCTGTTCCGCCTTGCGCACCGCAAGGCCTTCCCCTGGCTTCACCTGAGGTCGTGAGCATGACGACGAAAATTTCCATCCAGCAGGTCGGCAAGGTGTTCGGCGAAGGCCACCGCCGCGTCGAGGCCCTGAAGGACGTCAGCCTCGACATCGCCGACAACGAGTTCGTCACCTTCGTCGGCGCCTCCGGCTGCGGCAAGTCGACGCTGCTCCGCATCATCGGCGGACTTGAATACCACACCGCCGGCGAGGTCCTGGTCGACGACCGGCCGATCATGGGCCCCGGCGCCGACCGCGCCATGGTGTTCCAGCATTACAGCCTCTACCCGTGGCTCAAGGTGATGGAGAACATCAAGTTCAGCCGTCGCCTAAGGCACGGCCGCGAAAACCTCAGCGAGGCCGATGTCGAGGCCGCCTCCGGCCGCGCCGATGCGCTGCTCGCGCTGATGGGGCTGACGCCTGCCGCCGAGGCCTGGCCCAACCAGCTTTCCGGCGGCATGCAGCAGCGCGTCGCCATTGCCCGCGCGCTGATGGGGCGGCCGCAGATCCTGTTGATGGACGAACCCTTCGGTGCGCTCGACGCGCAGACCCGCGAGGTCATGCACGACCTCATCCTGCATGTGCACCGGCTGGAAAAGCCCACGCTCGCCTTCGTCACCCACGACGTCGAGGAGGCGATCTATCTCGCTGACCGCGTGGTATTGATGGCGCCGCGGCCCGGCCGCATCGACACCATCTACCAGGTTCCGCTGCCCGCCGAGCGCGAGCAGGACATGAAGCACACGCCGGAATTCCTGCACCTGAAGAAGGAGATCCTTGCCCGCATCCGCGAGACCTCGGGCATGAAGACCGACCAGGGCATGCTGGACCAGTTGAACATGGAGGGGTCGGTATGAGCCACCCGGCGAGGGCCCCGCGTAGCGGGATCGACGGCACGGCGAGTGCCGCCTGCCGCCGAGGCGCGGAATTCAGCATTCTCTCGAACCCTTCGGAGGCGGCCGCATGAGTGCGCCCATCCTCTGGCAGAACCTCACCTGGGAAGACGTCGCGGCACTGCGCGACCAAGGCATCACCATGGCCATCCTGCCGGTGGGCGCCACCGAGCAGCACGGCCCGCATCTGCCGCTTGGTGTCGACACGCTGTCGGCCGAAGCGGTGGCGCACGGCGCCTCGGCGCTGACCGGCATCCCGGTGCTGCCCAGCTTCGCCTACGGCTGTTCGCTCGGACATTCGCCCAAGTGGCCGGGAACGATTTCGCTGCGTCCCGAAACCTTGTCGAAGATCGTGCTGGAAATCGCCGAGTGGCTCAGCACGGCAGGCTTCGACCGCCTGCTGCTGCTCAACGGCCACGTCACCAACTGGGCGCCGCTGCGCTGCGGGCTGGAAAACATCCGCCATACCTACCCGAACATGCGCGTCGCGCTGCGCTCGATCTGGGACATCTCGGACGAGGCGCATCGCCGTTATCACGCCGACGCCGCCAACTTCCACGCCAACTGCGCCGAGACCTCGCTGATGCTCGCGCTGCACCCCGAACTGGTGCGCATGGACAAGGTCGTCGACGAGCCCGACCGCTCGGCCGGATGCTTCTTCGCCTACCGCGTCAGCGACGAAAGCGTGCACGGCATCGTCGGCACGCCGAGTCAGGCCGAAGCGGCCGCCGGCAAGAGTCTGCTCGACCTCTGCGTCGGCGAACTGGCGCAGCAACTCACCCAGGCGCTCACCGAGACGACACCCCTCGAACGCGCCGGCATCACCCCACCCCCGTTTTAAGGAGTCATCATGACCGGTCATTCCCAACCCGAAACCCTCGCGGTCGAAACGCAGGCGGCCAAGGCCAGGCTCGAAGCCGCCGGCGTCAAATACGCGCTCGCCAGCTTTGCCGACGTGCACGGCATGTCCAAGGGCAAGGTGGTGCCGATCAGCCATTTCGAACAGATGGTGGGCGGCTCCGAGCTCTACACCGGCGCCGCGCTCGACGGCGTGCCGCAGGAGGTCAACGACGAGGAAGTGGCGGCGCATCCCGATCTGGACTCCGCCGCGATCCTGCCGTGGACCCCGGAAGTGGTGTGGTACGCCAGCGACCTGCATCTCAAGGGCCAGCCTTTCGAAGCCTGCTCGCGCGGCATCCTGAAGAAGCAGATCAAGGCCGCGGCCGACCTCGGCCTGCGCTTCAACCTCGGCATCGAGACCGAGTTCTTCATTCTCAAGCAGAACGCCGACGGCAGCATCGTTCCGACCAGCGCGGACGACACGCTCGCCAAGCCCTGCTACGACGTGCGCGGCTTCCTCGACAACTACAGCCTGCTCGACGAGATCGTGCAGGCGATGGACGGCCTCGGATGGGACGTCTATTCCTTCGACCACGAGGACGCCAACGGCCAGTTCGAGACCGACTTCCAGTACGCCGACGGCCTTACCATGGCCGACCGCTTCACCTTTTTCCGCCTGATGCTCGGCGAAATCGCGAAGAAGCGCGGCTATTTCGCCACCTTCATGGCCAAGCCCTTTGCCGACCGCACCGGCAGCGGCGCCCATTTCAACATGTCGATGGCCAGCATTGAAACCGGCGAAAACCTGTTCGATGCGCCGGCGGATGCCAACGGGCTGAAGCTGTCGAAACTCGGCTACCAGTTCGTCGCCGGCGTCTTGCGTCACGCGCACGCGATCTCCGCCGTGATCGCCCCCACGGTCAACAGCTACAAGCGCCTGGTGCGGCGCGGCAACATGTCGGGCTTCACCTGGGCGCCGATCCACGTTTCCTTCGGCAGCAACAACCGCACCAACATGCTGCGCGTGCCGCTCGCCGGCGGCCGCGTTGAATGCCGTGCGGTCGACATGTCGTGCAATCCCTATCTCGCCGCTGCTCTGATGCTGGCCGCCGGACTTGAAGGCATCCGCGAGGGCCTCGACCCCGGCAAGCCGCACGGCGAGAACATGTACCAGCACAGCGAGGAAGAACTACGGGCGATGGGCGTCTCGCACCTGCCGCGCTCGCTGGAAGAGGCGATCGACGCCTTCGAGGCCGATCCGTTGACCAGGCAGGTGTTCGGCCCGCTGATGGCCGACGCCTTCGTCCGGTTCAAGCGCGACGAATGGGAGGCGTATCACACCCATGTGTCGCAGTGGGAGCTGGACCGCTATCTGAAGTTCTTTTGAATCGAATCGTCATGGCACAGAACCTCAACCCCATCCCGCCCGAGCTGTTCCTGTGGGAAGAGCTGCTTCCCGGCGGCTGCCACTGGTCCGGCATCCTGCGCCGCGGCAACGCGCTGCGGCTCACCGACCTCACCGGCCGCGCCAACGTCTCGGCACTGTTCTACAACGCCGAGGAAAAGCTCGAGCGCTACAACATGCCCGACACGCTGAAGGCGCAGCACACCGCGCATCTGACCACGGGGCATGCGCTTTACTCCGACATGGGCCACGTGCTGTGCTCGGTCATCGCTGACAGCTGCGGCTGGCACGACACGGTGTGCGGCGCGAGCAACGCCGAGATCGTCAAGGCGAAGTACGGCGAAGCCACCTACCAGACCCACCGCAACGCGATGTACCGCAACGGCCGCGACGGCCTGCTGGTCGAGCTGGGCAAGTGGGGCCTGGGCAAGCGCGACGTGGTGCCGAACGTGAATTTCTTCAGCAAGGTCGTCGCCGACGATGCGGGCAAGCTGCAGTTCGACGAGACGAATTCGCGTCCCGGCGCCTACGTCGATATTCGCTTCGAGATGAACGTGCTGGTGGTGCTGTCCGCCGCGCCGCACCCGCTCGATCCGCGCCCCGACTACGCGCCGGGCGACGTCATGCTGACCGCGTGGAAGGCCGGTGCGCCAGGCGCAGATGACGCGTGCCGCAACGCCTGCGCGGAAAACCAGCGCGGCTTCTATCAAACTGAAATCCTGTTCCGTTGAGGTGAAATCATGAGCACGTTCAACCTCGTCGAAAGTCCCTTCGATCCCCAACAGGCTGTCGTCGATGCCGTCGTCGACGCCGGCGACCCGTGGATCCACGAAATCAAGAAGGGCCAGGTCTTCCGCATCCTCGACCTCGAAGGCAACCAGGCGGTCGACACCCTGTTCTTCAACGCGCGCGATCCCGAGGAGCGCTACAGCGCCGTCGACACCGTGCGCGCGCAGGGCGCGCTCTACCTCACCGCCGGCACGCAGCTGATGTCGACCGAAGGCCGGGTGATGCTGACCATCACCGCCGACACCTGCGGCCGCCACGATACGCTGGGCGGCGCCTGCTCGTGCGAGAGCAACACCGTGCGCTACGCACTGAACAAGCGGCCGATGCACTCCTGCCGCGACAGCTTCCTGCATGCGCTCGCGCATTACGACGGCGGGCTGACCAAGCGCGACATCACCAGCAACATCAACTTCTTCATGAACGTGCCGGTGACGCCCGAGGGAGGCCTCACCTTCGCCGACGGCGTGTCGGCGCCCGGCAAGTACGTAGAGATGCGCGCCGAGATGGACGTGCTGTGCCTGATCTCGAACTGCCCGCAGCTCAACAATCCGTGCAATGCCTACAACCCGACGCCGGTTCGCGTCCTGATCTGGGACGCACCGGAACAATGAAAACAGCCGGCTCGGGACGACCCGGGCCGCAAGAAAGGAGAGGCTGAAGAACCGTAGCGAGCGGACACTGGGCAAGGCGCGCGGCGCGCAGGAACCGGAATGTACATGCAAGTACATGAGGATTCCGAGCACCGCGCAACGCCGCCCGGTGTTCGCGCAGTAGGTTATTCAGCCTCTCCGGAGCGGGACGACCCGCAAGGAAGCCAATATGTTCGACAAGGTTCTCATCGCCAACCGTGGCGCCATTGCCTGCCGCATCATCCGCACCCTGCGCACGATGGGGGTGAAGTCGGTCGCCGTCTATTCCGAGGCCGATCGCCACAGCCTGCACGTGCGCCTCGCCGACGAAGCCGTCGAGATCGGTCCGGCGCCGGCGGCGCAGAGCTACCTGCGCGCCGACAAGATTCTCGAAGCGGCCAAGGCCACCGGCGCCCAGGCCATCCACCCCGGCTACGGCTTCCTGTCCGAAAACCCCGGTTTCGCCGAGGACTGCGCGGCGACCGACATCGCCTTCATCGGACCGCGCCCGGACCAGATGCGCGCCTTCGGCCTGAAGCACACCGCGCGCGATCTGGCCGAGCACAACAAAGTGCCGCTGCTGCCCGGTTCCGGCCTGCTCTCCGACGCCGGCCACGCGCAGGCCGAGGCCTCGCGCATCGGCTACCCGGTGATGCTGAAGAGTACCGCCGGCGGCGGCGGCATCGGCATGCGTCTGATCTGGAGCGCAGATGAACTGGCCGAAGCCTTCCAGTCGGTCGAGCGGCTGGCGCGCGCCAACTTCAAGGAGGCGGGCATTTTTCTCGAGAAGTACGTCGAGCACGCGCGCCACATCGAGGTGCAGATTTTCGGCGACGGCAAGGGTCATGTGGTCGCGCTGGGCGAGCGCGATTGTTCCGTTCAACGACGCAACCAGAAGGTCATCGAGGAGACTCCGGCGCCCGGCCTCACCGATGCCCAGCGTTCGAGCCTGCTCGCCACCGCCGTGCGCCTCGGCGAAGCCGTAGGCTACCGTTCCGCCGGCACGGTCGAGTTCGTCTACGACACCTTGAGCGGAGAATTCTATTTCCTGGAAGTGAACACCCGCTTACAGGTCGAGCACGGCGTCACCGAGGAAGTCACCGGCGTCGACCTGGTCGAGTGGATGGTGAAGGAAGCCGCGGGCGAACTCGACCTTGCCGGCTTCAAGGCCGAACCCAGGGGCGCATCGATGCAGGTGCGCCTCTATGCCGAAGACCCGGGCAAGGATTTCCAGCCCGCCGCCGGCGTGCTGACCGAAGTCGTGTTCCCGGCCGATGCGCGTATCGAAACCTGGGTCGAGCGCGGCAGCGACGTGCCGCCGTTCTACGATCCGATGGTGGCGAAGATCATCGTCAAGGGTGGAGACCGCGCTGAAGCCTTACAGAAAATGCAGCAGGTGCTGGCGAATACCCACGTTGCCGGCATCGAGACCAATCTCGGCTACCTCGGCCAGATCGTGCGCGACGCGGTATTCAGGGAAGGGCGCCAGACCACGCGCTACCTCAATGCCTTCCACTACCGCCCGGCGACGATCGACGTCATTGAACCCGGCGTGCAGAGCAGCATCCAGGACTGGCCGGGCCGTACCGGCTACTGGGACGTCGGCGTGCCGCCGTCTGGGCCGATGGACGCGCTGGCCCTGCGGCTCGCCAACAAGCTTGCGGGCAACGCAGAAGGCGCGGCCGCGCTGGAACTGACTGTCGCCGGCCCCACGCTGCGCTTCAACTGCGACAGTGTGATTGCCCTGGCTGGTGCCGACATGGGCGCTGAACTCGACGGACAACCGTTTGCCAACTGGGCGGCGCATGCGGTGAAGGCCGGTTCGATCCTGAAACTCGGCGCGATCAAGGACACCGGCTGCCGTACCTACCTCGCGGTGCGCGGCGGCTTCGACGTGCCGGACTACCTCGGCAGCAAGGCCACGTTCACCTTGGGTCAGTTCGGCGGCCACGCCGGGCGCACGCTGCGCGTTGGCGACGTGCTGCACATCCCCGCTGCAAATGCTTCGAACATCGACAGCGTGCTACCCGCCGCGCTGATTCCCGCCTACGCCCACGCCTGGGAAATCGGCGTGCTCTACGGCCCGCACGGTGCACCGGACTTCTTCACCGACGCCGACATCGACATGTTCTTCGCCACCGACTGGGAAGTGCATTACAACTCCAGCCGCACCGGCGTGCGACTGATCGGCCCCCGCCCGCAGTGGGCGCGCAAGGACGGCGGCGAGGCCGGCCTGCATCCGTCCAACATTCACGACAACGCCTACGCCATCGGCGCGGTCGACTTCACCGGCGACATGCCGGTGATCCTCGGACCGGACGGCCCCAGTCTCGGCGGCTTCGTCTGCCCGGCCACCATCGTGCAGGCCGAACTGTGGAAGATGGGCCAACTGCGTCCCGGCGACACGGTGCGCTTCAAGCGCCTCTCGCAGACGCAGGCCGAAGCGATGGAAGCGGCGCAGGATGCCGCAATCGCCACGCTTACTCCCTCCCCCTCGAGGGGGGAGGGCTGGGGAGAGGGTGAAGACATGTCCAACGCCCTCACCACTTCCCCCCTCTCCCCCACCCCTCCCCCTCGAGGGGGGAGGGGAGAAGCGCTCGCCGAACCCATCCTCCATCGCACCCCCGACACCGACAACCCCGTCGCGGTCGTCTACCGCCGCGCCGGCGACAAATACCTGCTGGTCGAATACGGCCCGCTGGTGCTCGACCTCAACC
>JADFDN010000061.1 GCA_018262815.1 Thiobacillus sp. | reverse complement strand
CCCAAGGTGTTCACGCATGCGCACGACAAACCCATCCCCGGCCGCCAGGTGGCAACCGAGTGGGTGGGCAACCCAGTACGGAGCGACATCGCCGCTCTGGCAAATGAACAGCGCACGGACATCGCGGCGGTTCCGGCGGGTGAGCGTGCCGCACGTACCGGGCCGCTGCGCCTGCTGGTGGTGGGCGGCAGCCTCGGCGCCACCGCCTTGAACAAGCTGGTGCCACAGGCGCTTGCGCTGCTTCCGGCGGACAGGCGTCCGCAGGTGGTGCACCAGTCCGGCCGCCAGCATCTGGATGCACTGCGTGCCAATTACGCCGCCGTCGGCGTCGAGGCCGGCGTGCGCGACTACATCGAGAACATGGCCGACGAATATCGCGCCTGCGACTTCGCCATCTGTCGTGCCGGCGCGATGACCGTGGCCGAACTGGCCTGCGCCGGCGTGCCCGCGGTGCTGGTGCCCTTCCCGTTCGCGGTGGACGACCACCAGACCGGCAACGCCGAATTTCTCTCCGAGGCGGGCGCAGCCTGGCTGATGCAGCAGAAGGATCTGACCGCGGAAAAACTCGCCGCACTGATCGCGGGGCTCGACCGTGGCACGCTTGCCGCCATGTCGGACAAGGCCCGGGAGCTGGCCAAACCGGACGCGACCCGGCAGGTCGCCGATATTTGCGAGGCGCTGGCGAAATGAAGCACGCCGTCAAACCTATTCACTTCGTCGGCATGGTCGATCCGAGCAGGGAGCAGGGTTCCCGCTTGCGGGATGCGACCGGCCGCGAGGAGCGCCGGATGCCGACCTGCAGCTTGCCGAAGCGGAAGGGACAGCGATGAAGCACGCCGTCAAACACATCCACTTCGTCGGCATCGGCGGCGTCGGCATGAGCGGGATCGCCGAAGTGTTGTTGAACCTGGGTTACGCGGTATCAGGTTCCGATCTGGCCGACAACGCGGTGACACAGCGCCTGGCGAAGCTGGGTGCGCGCATCCATCGCGGCCATGCGGCCGAGAACATCGCCGGCGCCGACGTGGTCGTCACCTCGACCGCGGTGCAGGAGTCCAACCCCGAAGTGATCGCCGCGCGCGAGAAGAAGATTCCCATCGTGCCGCGCGCGCTGATGCTGGCCGAACTGATGCGCCTGAAGCAGGGCATCGCGGTGGCAGGGACGCACGGCAAGACGACCACCACCAGCCTGGTCGCCAGCATTCTCGGCGAGGCGGGCATGGACCCGACCTACGTCATCGGCGGCAAGCTCACTGCGGCAGGCACCAACGCGCGGCTGGGCCAGGGCGACTTCCTGGTCGCCGAAGCCGACGAGTCCGACGCGTCCTTCCTCTACCTCACGCCGGTGATCGCGATCGTCACCAACATCGACGCCGATCACATGGACACCTATGGCCATGACTTCGAGCGCCTGAAAACGGCCTTCGTCGATTTCTGCCAGCGCCTGCCTTTTTACGGCATGGCGGTGCTGTGCATCGACGACCCGCATGTGCGCGAGATCCTGCCGCGCATCACCAAACCGATCACAACCTACGGCTTCGACGAAGCGGCGCAGGTGCGTGCGGTCGACCCGCGTTTTGAGCACGGCCGGATGCATTTCACCGTCAGGCGCGAGGGGATGGCCGATCTCGACGTGGTGCTGAATCACCCCGGCATGCACAACGTACTGAACGCGCTGGCGGCGATTGCGGTGGCGACCGAGGTCGATGCGCATGACGCCGCCATCGTCAAGGCGCTGGCGGAATTCCACGGCGTCGGCCGCCGTTTCCAGCGCTATGGCGAGCAGCCCGCCCGGGATGGCGGCAAGTACTGCCTGGTCGACGACTACGGCCACCATCCGGTGGAAATGGCGGCGACGCTCGCCGCGGCGCGCGGTGCCTTCCCGGGACGGCGGCTGGTGCTGGTGTTCCAGCCGCACCGCTTCACCCGCACCCGCGACTGCTTCGAGGATTTCGTCAAAGTGCTGTCGGAAACCGACGTGCTGCTGCTGACCGATGTCTATCCCGCCGGCGAGGCGCCGATCGTCGCAGCCGACGGACGGGCGCTGGCGCGCGCGGTGCGGGTGGCCGGCAAGGTCGAGCCGGTGTTCGTGGAAAACGTCGCCGACGTGCCGGCCGCGGTGCGCGATCTGGCGCAGGCGGGCGATGTCGTGCTGGTGATGGGCGCCGGCAGCATCGGCCAGGTGGCGCCGGCATTGGGGAACAGCCATGCGGCATGACTACCGGATGAGCGAGATGGATCTGGGCGGTGGCGCCGCGCCGGTGCTGCGCGGGCGCTTCCTCTACAACGAATCGATGAAGAAGCACGTCTCGTGGCGCGCCGGCGGCGCGGCGCAGCGCGTCTACATCCCGGCCGATCTGGAGGATCTGATCTGGCTGGTGCGTTCGGTGCCGATGCGCGAAGCCATCCACATGGTGGGACTGGGCAGCAACCTGCTGGTGCGCGACGGCGGTGTGGCCGGCGTGGTCATCCTGCTGCACGGCGTGCTGAAGAAGCTGGCGATCGAAAGCCGCACCCATGGCCTGCCGCCGGCGCCGGAGGATGCCGACACGGCGCTGGTGTATGCGCAGGCCGGCGTCGCCTCGCCCAAGCTGGCGCGCTTCGCGGCGAATCACGACCTGGTCGGCGGCGAGTTCTGGGCCGGCATACCCGGCACCGTCGGCGGCGCGATCGCGATGAATGCCGGCTGCTACGGCAGCGAGACCTGGGACCGGCTGGTGCAGGTGCAGACGCTCGATCGTCAGGGCCAGCTGAACGAGCGTCTGCCGGACGAATACGTCACCGGTTATCGCCATGTGGCCTTGAAGCATCCGCAGCAGGAGTGGTTCATCGGCGGCTGGTTCCGTCTCGTCCGCGGCGATGGCGCGGCGGCCCGCGAGACGATCAAGACCCTGCTGAAAAAGCGCATCGAGTCGCAGCCGCTGAACCTGCCCAATGCCGGCTCGGTGTTCCGCAATCCGCCCGGCGATTACGCGGCGCGGCTGATCGAGGTCTGCGGGCTCAAGGGCTACCGCATCGGCGGCGCGCAGGTGTCGGACAAGCACGCCAATTTCATCGTCAATGTCGGCAATGCGACGGCCACCGACATCGAACGCCTGATCGAACATGTGGAAGACAGCGTGGAGGCGCGCACCAACGTGCGGCTGATCCGCGAAGTACGAATTATTGGAGAACGGCAGTGAGCCCGCTTGAATCAGCTAAACAATACGGGAAAGTGGCGGTGATGCTGGGCGGCACCTCGGCCGAGCGTCCGGTCTCGCTCAACAGCGGCGCAGCCGTGCTGGCGGCGCTGCAGCGGCAGGGTGTGGATGCACATCCGTTCGATCCGGCCAACCGCAATCTGGGCGACCTCATCAGCGGCGAGTTCGACCGCGTCTTCATCGCGCTGCATGGCCGCTACGGCGAGGACGGCTGCATGCAGGGCGCGCTGGAGCTGTTGAACGTGCCCTACACCGGCAGCGGCGTGATGGCGTCTGCGCTCGGCATGGACAAGTGGCGCACCAAGCTGTTGTGGCGCGCGGCCGGTCTGCCGACCGCCGACTGGGAAATCCTCACCGCGAAAAGCGATTTTGCAGCGGTGGAAAAAAAGCTCGGCCTGCCGATTTTCGTCAAGCCCGCGCGCGAAGGATCCAGCATCGGCATGAGCAAGGTGACCGCCCCGGGCACGCTGCAGGCGGCGTATGAACTCGCCGCCGAGCACGACGCGCTGGTGCTAGCGGAAAAGTTCATCGACGGCGCCGAATTCACCATCGGCATCCTCGGCGATGTCGCGCTGCCGGTCATCCGCCTGGAGCCGGCGAAGGAAAAGGCGTTCTACGATTTCGAAGCCAAGTATCTGCGCGACGACACCCAGTATCACTGCCCGGCCGGTCTGCCGGAGGCGCAGGAAACGGCGTTGCGCAAGCTTGCGCTCGATGCCTTCCGTCTGCTCGGCGGGCGCGGCTGGGGCCGGGTCGACGTGATGACCGACAGTCTCGGCAACCCCTACCTGCTGGAGGCGAACACCTCGCCCGGCATGACGGACCATAGCCTGGTGCCGATGGCTGCGCGGGTGGCCGGCATGGATTTCGACACCCTGTGCCTGAAGATTCTGGAGCAGACGCTGTGACATCCCCCGAGCTCGCCGCCCATCCGCTGACCCAGGTCGCCCGTGTGCTGACCTGGGGGGCGCTCGCCCTGCTGGCCTATGGCACGGCCAGCTGGGTGGCGGCGCAGCCGTGGTTCGCGCTGCATGCCATCGAGGTGAAAACCCCGGTGGCGCACGTGACCGAGGCGCAGATCCGTCTGGTGGCCGAGCGTCAGGTGCGCGGCACCTTCTTTACCGTCGATCTCGAGCGCGTGCGGGGCAGTCTGGAAAAACTACCCTGGGTTCGCGAGGCGCGCGTCGAGCGCCGCTGGCCCGACACCCTGGTGGTATCGCTGGTCGAACATACGCCGCTGGCGCGCTGGAACGACGATGCGCTGGTGAACGAGGCGGGCGACGTCTTCGTGGCCGCAGTGAACCAGCGCCTGCCGCGCCTGTCTGGGCCGGAGGACAGCGCTGCCGAAGTGGTGGCGGCCTACCACCGCCACCAGGCAGCACTGACACCGCTCGGCATGGCCATCGAGGAGTTGCGGCTGTCGCCGCGCCAGACCTGGCGGATGCGCCTCGACAACGGCATGCAGCTGGCGCTCGGCCGCGAGCAGACCGACGCGCGGCTGGCGCGTTTCGTCGCCCTCTACCCGCGCCTGTTCGGCGCGCAGCCGGCGGCGCAGGACCTTGTCGCCGCCGCGCCGGTCGCCGTGCCCGTCACTGTCGACCTGCGCTATCCCGACGGCTTTGCCGTGCGGATGCCGGATGGCGCATCCCCTTTCAAACCGAGTGCAACATGAGTGCCACGCAATATGAGTAAGCCCAGAGACCCCAAGAACCTTGTCGTCGGCCTCGACATCGGCACCTCCAAGATCGTCTGCATCGTTGCGGAGATCAACGATGAAGGCGAACTCGAGATCATCGGCATGGGAACGCATCCCTCGCGCGGCCTGCGACGCGGCGTGGTGGTCAACATCGAAGCCACCGTCAACGCCATCCAGCGTGCGCTGGAAGAGGCCGAGCTGATGGCCGACTGCAAGATCCGCGAGGTCTATACGGGCATCGCCGGCAGCCACATCAAGAGCTTCAATTCGCACGGCATGTTCGCGATCAAGGACAAGGAAATCAGCCAGATGGACGTCGACCGCGTGGTGGAAACCGCGCGTGCGGTGAACATCCCGACCGACCAGCAGATCCTGCACACCATCCCGCAGGAGTTCATCGTCGACGGCCAGGAAGACGTGCGCGACCCGCTCGGCATGAGCGCGGTGCGCCTCGAGGTGAAGGTGCACATCGTCACCGGTGCGGTGTCGGCGGCGCAGAACATCATCAAGTGCGTGCGCCGCTGTGGCCTCGAAGTCGGCGACCTGGTGCTGCAGCCGCTCGCTTCGGCGATGGCGGTGCTGACCGAGGACGAGAAGGAACTCGGCGTGTGCCTGGTCGACATCGGCGGCGGCACCACCGACATCGCCGTGTTCACCAACGGCGCGATCCGCCACACCGCGGTGATTCCGGTGGCGGGCGACCAGGTCAACAACGACATCGCGGTGGCGCTGCGCACCCCGCCGAAAGAGGCCGAGGACATCAAGGTGCAATACGGCTGCGCGCTGCGCCAACTGGCCGATGCGCGCGACATGATCGAGGTGCCGGGCATCGGCGACCGTCCGCCGCGCACGCTGTCACGGCAGACGCTGGCCGAATTCATCGAGCCGCGCATGGAAGAACTGTATTCGCTGGTGCAGGCCGAATTGCGCCGCAGCGGCTTCGAGGAGCTGCTGTCGTCCGGCATCGTCATCACCGGCGGTTCGGCCGGCATGCAGGGCATGGTCGAGCTCGGCGAGGAGGTGTTCCACATGCCGGTGCGCATGGGCTGGCCGCGCTACGAAGGCGGGCTGGCGGACGTGATGCGCAACCCGCGCTACGCCACCTGCATGGGCTTGCTGCTGGCGGGGCTGGAGGCGCGCGGGCGCGATGCGCCGAAGCTGTCCGGCAACAACCTCAAGGACATCTTCGAACGCATGAAGAGCTGGTTCAAAGGGAATTTCTGACGCCGTTCCGCTGAAGCTGAGCGAACGATGTCGAAACGGGATTTGGCGGTTGTGCCCCATGCGGCAGACACGCCAAAGGATTTTTGAGTGTGGTTTTTGTTTTGGGCAAATGAGGAGAGCAACATGTTTGAACTGATGGATGTAGACACCCAGGATGCAGTGATCAAGGTGATTGGCGTGGGCGGCTGCGGCGGCAATGCGGTCGATCACATGATCAGCTCGGGCTTGAATGGCGTGGAATTCATCGCCATCAATACCGACGCGCAGGCGCTGAACCGCAACCAGGCCAAGCTGCAACTGCAGCTTGGCAATGGCGTGACCAAGGGCCTGGGCGCCGGCGCCAACCCCGACATCGGCCGCGAAGCCGCGCTGGAAGACCGCGAGCGCATCGCCGAACTGATCGACGGCGCCGACATGCTGTTCATCACCGCCGGCATGGGCGGCGGCACCGGCACCGGCGCCGCCCCGGTGGTGGCCGAAGTCGCCAAGGAACTCGGCATCCTCACCGTCGCCGTCGTCACCAAGCCCTTCATGTTCGAAGGCAAGCGCGTGCGCGCCGCCAACGCCGGCATCGAGCAGCTGGCGCGCCACGTCGACTCGCTGATCATCATCCCCAACGAGAAGCTGATGCAGGTGCTGGGCGACGACGTCTCCATGCTCGACGCCTTCAAGGCCGCCAACAACGTGCTGCACGGTGCGGTCGGCGGCATCGCCGAAGTCATCAACTGCCCCGGCCTGGTCAACGTCGACTTCGCCGACGTGCGCACCGTGATGAGCGAAATGGGCATGGCGATGATGGGCTCCGCCCAGGCCAGCGGCGACAACCGCGCACGCATTGCAGCCGAGCAGGCCGTCGCCAGCCCGCTGCTGGAAGACATCAACCTCGCCGGCGCGCGCGGCGTGCTGGTCAACATCACCGCCTCGTCCACCGTGAAGATGCGCGAGATCCACGAAGTGATGAACACCATCAAGAGCTTCACCGCAGAGGAGGCCACCGTGATCGTCGGCCAGGTGCTCGACGACAGCATGGAAGACGCCCTGCGCGTCACCATGGTCGCCACCGGCCTGGGCAGCCCGGTCGCCCGCCAGCAGCCGAAGCCGATGCAGATCATCCGCACCGGCACCGACGATGCGCCGATGATGGTGGGCAACAGCGAAGAGGTGCCCAGCGTGATGACCAGCCGCCGCAGCCGCACCATCCAGGCGATGAGCGATTCCGGCATCGACACGCTCGACATCCCGGCCTTCCTGCGTCGCCAGGCGGACTGAGTCGTCTTGACGTGCGAACCGTTTGCATGGGGCCGGGTCACATTCCGGTCTCATGTGTATGGCCGCCCGTCCCTGCGAGCGGCTAAAATGGCGGCATGATCAAGCAACGCACCCTGAAAACGCCGGTCAAGGCGACCGGCGTCGGCCTGCATTCCGGCGTCAAGGTCGAGATGACCCTGCGCCCGGCGGGCCCCGATACCGGCATCGTGTTCCGGCGGATGGACCTCGACCCCCCTGCCGAACTCAAGGCCGATCCCTATCTCGTCACCGATACCCGGCTGTGCTCGATGCTCGAATCCGGCCCCGCCAAAGTGTCCACCGTCGAACATCTGATGTCCGCGCTCGCGGGCCTCGGCATCGACAATCTGCTGGTCGACCTCACCGGCCCCGAAATTCCCATCATGGACGGTTCCGCATCGCCGTTTGTGTTCCTGCTGCAGTCCGCCGGCATCGTCGAGCAGGAGGCGGCGAAGCGCTACGTGCGCATCAAGCAGCCGATCGAGGTGCATGACGGCGACAAGTGGGCGCGCTTCGTCCCGCACAACGGCTTCAAGGTCGAGTTCACCATCGACTTCAAGCACCCGGTGTTCGACAAGAGCGGCAAGACCGTCAGCATCGACTTCGCCGACACCGCCTACACCAAGGAGGTCGCGCGCGCGCGCACCTTCGGCTTCATGCACGAGGTCGAATACCTGCGTAACCAGGGCCTCGCGCTGGGCGGATCGCTCGACAACGCCATCGTCATGGACGAATTCCGCGTGCTGAACCAGGACGGCCTGCGCTACGACGACGAGTTCGTCAAGCACAAGGTGCTCGACGCTATCGGCGACCTGTATCTATTGGGCCACCCCATCATCGGCGCCTTCGAGGCCTACAAGTCCGGCCACGCGCTCAACAATGCGCTGCTGCGCGAACTGCTGCAGCACCAGGAATCGTGGGAATTCGTCAGCTTCGAACACGACGAAGACGTCCCCGCTGCCTTCCTCCGTCTGCATCCCCTCGCTGCATGATCGTCATCCGCCTGCTGATCGTCGCCCTGCTCATTGCCGTGGCGGCGCTCGGACTGGCATGGCTGTTCACCGGCAACCGCAAGTACCTGGGCTACATCGGTCGCGTGCTGCGTTTTGCGCTTGTGGTCGGTGTGGTCGCGGCGCTGTTCTACGTGGTGGAGAGGGTGGTGTTGCGATGAGAAACCGCCTGAACTTCTGTCCGCCGATTTTTAGGCGTGTCTAATGCCAAGACAGGTGCCTAAGTGATTGTTAAACATGGTGAGTTAAGGTGATGCTCAGATTTAGGCGGCATCGATTTCGGCGGGTTATGCCGCCTAAATTACGTTAGTGTATATGGCCGAGGCCACACTAGACACAGCGAAGATAAATGACTGGACCTCGTTTCATGCCCAGTCTGCTGAGGTATTTGGGTTTCCCGATTTCTACGGCCAAAATCTTGATGCCTGGATTGATTGTCTTGCCTACTTGCCAGAGGGTGATGGCATGTCTCGTTTTGTTCTTGGTCCAACTGAGCGGCTATTCATAAACCTGCTGCACTTCGAGAACTTCTCGAAGTGCCAGCCCGAGATATGCCAAGCTCTCTCGGAGACTGTGGCTTTCGTAAATCAGCGGTATATTTCCGCGGGTGATATTCCTCGCTTGGTGCTGGTGCCGCAATGAAAAACACACCTAACACGGCAGTCAACCGGACGCCCACCAGCTACGCTGGTGGGTTCCCTCCGCTTCGCTCCGGCGCCGGTTACTTTCAACGTTGGGCCACATGGAATGCGATCGACTGAATCCCTAAAACAATTCTTTGGTGGCTACTTCCACCAAGATTGCTTGCTAGATGATCCGAATTGGGCGGCCATCGTGCAGCGCTATCGCGAAGATGAGGGCGAAGCTACTGCGTGTGTTATCGCGGGTGAGATACGAGCTCTGGTTGCCGAGTCAACTTCGGAGGAAGCCCTCGCAACCCACCTTTTTCAAGAACTGGGCTGCTACTACACTCCGCGTCCTGACATTGGTGGGCCAACTTTCAGCGCGTGGCTCGGGAACGTCTGTGCCGAGTTGGAAAAATAAATTGCCGCCCAACCCATCATTCAACCGGGACGCACTAAAGCGCGCCCCTTAATTCAAACGTTGGGCGACAACATGATCTTGATAGTGGCTGTGGCAGCGATCCTCGTTGGCTTTCTTCTCGCCCCACTAGCGCTACTCATCGCTCGCCTTCTGGTAAATACCACTACACAGACTCCTACGGAAGCCTACTTCCTGACGGGCATACTCCTTGCTGGAACCCTGTCACTAACTCCTGCCTTGTTCATTGGAATGAGTGACGGAGTTATCTTCAGTTGTTCATTTCTAGTCTTCTGGGCAGTATTCATAGCAATTTTGGCCGCTTCAAGGAACCTCCGAATTCAAAGATGGAATTTCTGGCTTCTGTTCGGTATTGCCGCCGCGGAGACCGCTATTGGTATTTGGTTTTTGAAGGCCCATGCCGATGTCCACTTCGATAACTGGACCACATTTATTCTTTCCGTACTGGGGATAGCCTTTTTCCCTACTCAGCTTACTTTGGCCATTGATCATTCAAAGTGTGCCAAATTCCTTGTCGCCCAACCTGTCAGTACCGAGCCTCCCCCGCCATAATGGCGCGCATCCAATGCGCCCATTCCTGCCTGCCCATGAGCCGCTCCCGCGTGCTGCTTCTGACGCTGATCGCCCTGATCGCATTCGCGGCCAATTCCATCCTCTGCCGTCTGGCATTCGAGCGCTCGGACATCGATGCCGCGAGTTTCACTTCGATTCGTCTGTTATCCGGTGCGCTGGCGCTGTGGCTGATCGTGGCGTTGCGTAGGTCGGCGCTCGGTGTCGCGGGTAGCTGGCCGTCGGCGACGGCGCTATTCGCTTACGCCGCGGCGTTTTCCTTTGCCTATGTGTCGCTGCCGACCGGCGTCGGCGCGCTACTGTTGTTCGGCGCGGTGCAGGCGACGATGATTATTGCCGGGCTGCGCGCCGGCGAGCGCTTGAACGGCCGGCAGGGTGCCGGGTTGGCGCTGGCTGTGGGCGGGTTGGGGTATCTGCTGCTGCCGGGGCTGTCGGCGCCGCCGCTCGGCGGTTCGCTGCTGATGCTGGCGGCCGGCATCGCATGGGGGGTGTATTCCCTGCGCGGGCGCGGCACGGCCGATCCGCTCGGCGCGACGGCCGGCAATTTCCTGCGCGCGGTGCCACTGGCTTTGTGTGTGAGTGGGGCGGCTCTGCCATGGATGCAGGTGGACGCCATCGGAGCCGGCTATGCCGTGCTGTCGGGTTCGCTGGCTTCCGGTGCGGGCTATGCCGTGTGGTACGCGGCCTTGCGCGGCCTCGACGCCACCCACGCGGCGACGGTGCAGCTCGCCGTGCCGGTGATTGCAGCGGCGGGCGGCACGCTGCTGCTCGACGAGCCGGTCACGCTGCGGCTGATGTTGGCTTCGATGGCCATCCTCGGCGGCATCGCGCTGGTGGTGCTGAGCCGCGGGCAGGCTGGATCGGTGCGCCGGAATCAGGGCTTGCGGTGATGTTGCAGCAGGCGGTCGATCGCGTCCTTCAGCGGCCCGTCCTCGATTTCCGTGTTCAGGTGGGCCAGGCCTTCCAGCGCGGCGGGCGGCAGGCCGTGTTTTTCGACCGGGTGGACATAGCGCGCCAGCAGTTCGGGGTTGACGCTGATGCGCACGCTTGTCGCCACGATGCCGTGCTTGCCGAGACGGGCGATCAGCGCATCGGTCTGCTGGCGCAGGCGGCTGGCGACGGCGCCGCTGTCGCAGGCCAGGCTCAGCACGCTGTTTTCCAGCTGCATCACGCGCACGTGGCCGGCCAGCGCGGCGGGCAGGGCACGCTCCAGGGCGGCCTGGGTGCCGAGCAGGGCGCGGGCGCGCACGGCAAGGCCGTTCGGCAGCTGGCTGGCGAGCAGGTCGGCGAGGCTGGTCGCGCTCATGGGCGTGCCATACAGCTGTGATGGGAAGCCCATGACGCTGTCTTGAAGGCGTCACAGGAAGCCTGTGGCGCTATGTTAAAATTCAACGATTTACCGCGTCCTGCGCGCATTTCGGATTCCTCATGCTGCAATCCCTGTTCAAAAAAGTCTTCGGCAGCCGCAACGACCGGCTGGTCAAACAATACCTGCAAAAGGTGAAAGCGATCAACGCGCTGGAGCCGGCGATGGAGAAATTGTCCGACGCCGAGCTGGCCGACAAGACCGCCGAATTCAAGACCCGGCTGGAAAACGGCGAGTCGCTCGACAAGCTGCTGCCGGAGGCCTTTGCCGTGGTGCGCGAAGCCTCCCGCCGGGTGCTCGGCATGCGCCACTTCGACGTCCAGATGGTCGGCGGCATGGTACTGCACGACGGCAAGATCGCCGAGATGCGCACCGGCGAGGGCAAGACGCTGATGGCGACGCTGCCGGCCTACCTGAATGCGCTGACCGGCAAGGGCGTGCACGTGGTGACGGTGAACGACTACCTCGCCAGCCGCGATGCCGAATGGATGGGGCGGCTGTACGGCTTTCTCGGTCTGACCACCGGCATCAACCTGTCGCAGATGCCGCATGACGCCAAGCAGGCCGCCTACGCCGCCGACATCACCTACGGCACCAACAACGAATACGGCTTCGACTACCTGCGCGACAACATGGTCTACCAGATGAGCGAGAAGGTGCAGCGTCCGCTGGCCTACGGCATCATCGACGAGGTCGACTCGATCCTGATCGACGAGGCGCGCACGCCGCTGATCATCTCCGGCCAGTCGGAGGAGAACACCGCGCTGTACCAGCAGGTCAATCTGGTGCCGCCGCGCCTGACGCGGCAGAAGGACGAGGAATCGGAAGGCGACTACTCGGTCGACGAGAAGTCGCGCCAGGTGCTGCTGTCCGAGGCGGGCCACGAAAAGGTCGAGGAAATCCTCACCGAGATGGGCCTGCTGCAGCCCGGCGGCAGTCTGTACGACGCCTCCAACATCATGCTGATGCACCACGTCTACGCCGCGCTGCGCGCGCATGCGCTGTTCTTCAAGGACCAGCACTACGTGGTGCAGAACGGCGAGGTCATCATCGTCGACGAATTCACCGGCCGCCTGATGAGCGGGCGCCGCTGGTCGGAAGGCCTGCACCAGGCGGTGGAGGCCAAGGAAGACGTGGCGATCCAGAAGGAGAACCAGACGCTCGCGTCGATCACCTTCCAGAACTATTTCCGCATGTACCAGAAGCTGTCGGGCATGACCGGCACCGCGGATACCGAAGCCTTCGAATTCCAGAGCATCTACGGGCTGGAAACCGTGGTCATCCCGACCCACCGGCCGATGGTCCGCAAGGACGAGCACGACCAGGTCTATCGCACGGCCGCCGAACGCGACCAGGCGGTGATCAACGACATCCGCGCGCGCAACGCCAATGGCCAGCCGGTGCTGGTCGGCACCACCTCGATCGAGGCGAACGAACACCTGTCGGCCGAGCTGACCAAGGCCGGCCTGCCGCACAACGTGCTGAACGCGAAGCAGCACGCGCGCGAAGCCGAGGTGATCGCGCAGGCGGGCATGCCGGGCGGCATCACCATCGCCACCAACATGGCGGGCCGCGGCACCGACATCGTGCTGGGCGGCAGCATCCAGAAGGAAATCGACGCGATCCGCAACGACGAGGCGCTGTCCGACAGCGAGAAGGATGCGCGCGCCGCGGCGCTCAAGGCAGACTGGCAGGTGCGCCACGACGCCGTGCTGGCCTCGGGCGGCCTCCACATCATCGGTACCGAACGCCACGAATCGCGGCGCGTCGACAACCAGCTGCGCGGCCGTTCCGGGCGCCAGGGCGACCCCGGCTCCAGCCGCTTCTTCCTGTCGCTGGAAGATCCGCTGCTGCGCATCTTCGCGTCCGATCGCGTCGCCGCGATCATGAACCGTCTGAAGATGCCCGAGGGCGAGGCGATCGAGCATCCGTGGGTGACGCGCGCGATCGAGAACGCGCAGCGCAAGGTCGAGCAGCGCAACTTCGACATCCGCAAGCAGCTTCTGGAATACGACGACGTCTCCAACGACCAGCGCAAGGTCATCTACGAACAGCGCAACGAGCTGCTGGCGAGCGCCGACATCGGCGAGACCATCCGCGCCATGCGCGACGACGTGCTGAACGAGGCGATCGACCAGCACATCGCGCCGGGCAGCATGGACGAGCAGTGGGACGTGGCGGGCCTGGAGAAATCCCTGGCCGCGCAGTTCTCGCTCGACCTGCCGCTGCAGCAATGGCTGGACGAGGACAAGACCCTGAACGAGGAAGGTCTGCGCAAGCGGATCATGGAAGCCGCCGACACGCTGTACAAGGAGAAGGAAGCACAGGTCGGCGCCGACGGCCTGCGCCAGTTCGAGCGCGCGGTCATGCTGCAGAGCCTCGACAGCCATTGGCGCGAGCATCTGTCGGCGCTGGATCACCTGCGCCAGGGCATTCATCTGCGCGGCTATGCGCAGAAGC
>JADFDN010000060.1 GCA_018262815.1 Thiobacillus sp. | reverse complement strand
GCTCGAGCGCAACCCGCGCATCCTCGCCGAAATCGAGGACGAGATCGCCAAGACGCTGATCGCCTCGCTGGAGAAGGAAATCACCGTCGTCACCCACGCCGCGATCAACGAAGTCTCCGGCAAGCCCGGCGCGATGAAGCTGCGTTACGCCAACAGCGAAGGCGTCGAGTCGGTGTTCGACTGCGACATCGTGCTGATGGCGACCGGCAAGCGGCCCGATACCGGCAGACTGAATCTGGACAAGGTCGGCGTCGCGCTCGACGGCGCGGCAATCAAGGTCAACGCCCGCTGCCAGACCAGCGTGCCGCACATCTACGCGGTCGGCGACGTCATCGGCGGCTACATGCTCGCCCACACCGCCGCGACGCAAGGCCGCGTCGCGGCCGACAATCTGTTGGGTCATGCGTCCGAATACGACCAGGACAAGGACTGC
This sequence comes from Thiobacillus sp., assembly GCA_018262815.1. GTDB lineage: Bacteria > Pseudomonadota > Gammaproteobacteria > Burkholderiales > Thiobacillaceae > Thiobacillus. The sequence continues at coordinate 13,725 of JADFDN010000060.1, read as the reverse complement.
GGCGTCACCTTCTCGCGCCCGCAGGCCGGCTTTGTCGGTTTGTCTGTGGCGCAGGCCAAGGCCAAGGGCATCGACGCGGTGGAAGCCAAGATGCCGATGAGCATCGACGCCAAGGCGATGATCACCGGCGAGACCGAGGGCATGATCAAGTTGGTGGCCGACAAGGCTACGGGCCGCATCATCGGCGTGCACTACCTCGCCGACCACACCGACACCCTGATCGGCATCGGCGTGATGATGGTGGCCGGCGAGATGACGCTGACCCAGGTGGCGAAAGCGATCTTCCCGCACCCGACGCAGACCGAACTGTTCGGCGAACTGGCGCGGCGGCTGCTGAACCGCCTGCGGCGGACGGCGAAGAAGTAATCCTTCCCGTATTGCCGCACGTGACAAGGGCCGCATATGCGGCCCTTGTCACGTATTACGTAAGCCTTGCCTAACGGGACTGTCTGCGCCGGCGTGCCGCCCAACCCACCAGCCCCAGCCCGGCCAGCATCATGGCGTAGGTTTCGGCTTCGGGAACGGGCGCGGGATTGTTGATGAAGCTTTCGCTACCCCCCGCGTAACTCTGCACGTGAACGCCGATCCGCAAATCACCGGTACCCCCTCCGTTAGGCAGCGAAAGCGCCGCAATCGTATCGGCGTAGGTTTTGCCGTTGATCAGGTCGAAGGTGATGGCCACCCACTCACCACTGGACACACCATTGGGGCTGACTGCAGGATCGGAGTCGGCGAGGAAGCCCGCTGTCGTATTAAATGAGGGCGAGGCGGTGTTACCGCCGGGCAGGTTGGGAGGACTGCCACCTGCGGAAAATGCGACCCCGAGTCCCGAGTCGGTAATGGAAGCGATTCCCAACAGCGTGCCATCGTCGAAATACACATCCGTCAGCGACGAAGTCGAATTGTTGGTGAACTTGAACTGCACCTGGGGGCCCAGGTCGATCACCTCGACCATGAGATTGGCTTCGCCATCCATTTCCGCCGCGGCATTGTTATGCGTGATGTTGTAAAAGCCGTAGGTCGTGGAGGCTGCTTCCGCAAGGGGTTGATAAGCCATAACCAACGTGCCCAGCAGGATAGCTGCCAGGCTTTGTGTGTGCCTTTTCATTGCTGATCTCCTCCGCCACATTTAATTTAATTATTGCAACGCTATTTGCGCCAAGAATATGTTTATGGACGCATGCGCGATCAGCAATTTAGCAAAAAGCATTCCAGTATTTTTTTACCATGCTATTCAACAGGTTGAAAAAGTCACCCAGATGGATCTGTAAAATTTTCCGACAGATTTTCCGGAAATGGAGCGAGTTTCGGGGCTGAATGCCGGTCGCGGGGAGGGGTGAGGCCGATACCGTTGCAGCACCCTATTTCGGCGATGCGACCGAACCCGCATAAAACACCTCGCATTCCCCACCCGGAAAGAGCCTCCCGACCTGCTTGAACAACTTGACCACCGGCCCGCTGAGCGCCTTGAGGGTGCTCGGCTTTTCAACCACCGGTTTCTTGAAGGCGCCGTGGATGGTTTGCTTGACCCGGATACAGCCCTTGTCGTCGATCAGCGCCACGGTCACGTCGTCGAATCGCTCGTTGACGAAATCGAGCCCGCCCCGAAGGGCAACCCGGTTCTGATTCGTCGCCATGGCCACGTCCTGCGATCGCGCAACGCCGCGCTCGACTTTCCAGTCGGAGACGAGCGTCCTGATCTCGCTGCGTCCCTCCGAGTCTTGCAGGATGCTCGCAAAGTTATAGCCCTTGGTGACTGCCAGGCCGACAGGCCCGGCAAAGAAGAAGGCGCCGGCATCGACAAGATTGAAGGTCTGGCTGGACTCGAACCGGTCGAACACCTGATCGAGATCGCGGCCATTGAGAATGAGGTTCTTGCCGCGCAGCGTGACCTGGCCCTGCAGGGTCGGCCTCATGTCCTGGACGGTATTCCCCTGCATCGACAGGTTTGCCGAGAGATCCATCGACCCTTCCGGGACATGTCGGGGCGACAGGGTCTTGAGGAACGCATCGACGCGAAACTGCGACAGGGTATAGCTGACGTGGTAACGGGGCACCGCATCCGTTAGGTCCGCCCGCACGCTGCCCGTGCCCTGCCCATCGTAGACCCGCATCGTGAACGGCTTGAGATCGAACACGCCGTTCTGTCCGTCAACCGTCACGTTCAAGTCCGAGGCAACATGCTCGCGAGTCCGGACCGTCCCGCAGACGATTTCCGCCGCGATATCCAGGTTCCTCAGGATGCCTGGACGTCCCGAGTCAGAAATCTGCAGGCGATGGGCGTCCAGACCGCACCCGGCGGCCTCGATATTTCTGCCGGATTGTCTGTCGACATAGCTGAGCGTCCCGTCTGAAAAAGACACCCTGGACAGGGTCAGCCTGGGCAGGGGTTGCGGGGCCTGCTCCGATTTTTCGAAGTTGAACCGGCCATTGCGGTCACGCTCGATGGAAAGCGTCGGCCGCCCGAGCACGACGGTCCTGATCCGCACGCGTTTGTTGAAAAGCGCGAGCATATCGAGCCCGATCCCGACTTTTTCAGCCTTGAGGAGTTCCGTTCCCCGGTTGCGAATGCGCACATCCTCGAGCGTGACCCGCAGGCCGGGAAAGAGGCCGATACCCAGGTCGCCCGCGATGCGCACCTCCATTCCGAAAGCCTCGGAGGCGGCAGATTCGACCCGGGGCTTGTAGGCGTTCAGATCCAGGAAAAGCGGCAGGACGATTGCGACGAGAAGCAGGAGGCCAACGACGGCACCGACGACCTGGAAAAGCGTTTTGAGCGATTTCGACATGGCTGACCCTGGCATACGGGAAGCGCAACCGTCGCCTGCTCAGGCTGGCCGCGCATCGATGCAAGTATTGCGGCACGACCGGGACCGACTTGAGGCCCGACCGCGATCGTCCGGCAGCAGGCGGCCAAAAGAAAGCGGCCCGTCAGCCGAACAGCCCCCTGAAGAACAAGCGGATGCTGTCCCACACACGGCGGAAGAAGCCACCCTCTTCGACCGCTTCGAGCGCGACCAGCGGCGCCTGCATCACGACCTTGCCGTCTCCGCCCACCAGTTCGACGCGTCCCAGCGGTGCGCCGGCGGCGATGGGGGCAACGGGCGCCTCCTCTGCCAGCGTGATGCGCGTCTGGTACTCGCCGCTGGTGCGCTTGGGCAAGGCCGCGGCGAAGTCGTTGGCGACGCCGGCCTTGACCGTGCGTGCGGCACCTTTCCAGACGTCCACGGTCTGCACCGCTGCACCCTGCTTGAAGAAGACCTTGCTGTCGAAGAAGTTGAAGCCGTAAGCGAGCAGCTTGGCCGTCTCGGTTGCCCGCGCGGCTTCGCTGTCGGTGCCGAATACCGCCGCGATCAGGCGCTGGCCGTCGCGCTTGCTCGATGCCACCAGGCAATAGCCGGCTTCCTCGGTGTGGCCGGTCTTGAGGCCGTCCACGCTCGGGTCGCGCCACAACAGCAGGTTGCGGTTCGGCTGCTTGATGCCGTTCCAGACGAACTCCTTTTCGGCATACAGCGCGTAGTGCTCGGGGTCCTCGATGACGATGGCCCGCGCCAGTTTGGCCATGTCGAGCGCGCTCGAATAATGGCCGTCGGCCGGCCAGCCGGTGGCATTGACGAAATGGGTATCGGCCAGCCCCAGCCGCTTCGCTTCCTGGTTCATCAACGCGGCGAAGGTGTCCTCGCCGCCCGCGAGATGTTCGGCCAGCGCGATGCTGGCGTCGTTGCCCGATTGCACGATGATGCCGCGCAGCAGGTCGCTCACCGCGACCTGATTGCCGACCTTGACGAACATTTTCGAGCCGCCCATGCGCCAGGCTTTTTCGCTGATGGTGACGAGATCGCTCTCCTTGATCCGGCCACGCTGAAGTTCCAGCGCCGCAACATGCGAGGTCATCAGCTTGGTCAGGCTGGCGGGCGGCAGGCGCTGACTACCCTGGTGATCGACCAGCACGTTGCCGCTGGCAGCGTCCATCAACACCCAGGATTTGGCTGCCAGCTCCGGCGGCGGCGGAACGACGTCGGCGCTCCACGCGGCCGGCGCGATCAGAATACTGAAAAGCAATACGAATCGTTGCACTAGATACGGGGTCGTCATGGGGTCGTCGATGAGTTGGCAAACAGAATGGACATTGAATCGGACAGACGCGCGCTGCACGCACACGATCAGGATAACACCGCACGCCGCCCGGTGACATGCCCGGAGACAGCGTCCTGTTAAACTCGCGTCATCTCGACGATCGCAGGGCATTTGCATGGCCGCACCCGAAACCCACCGCCTGACCCGCCAGATCGTGATCGCGATGCTGGCGGGAATCGCGCTGGGCGTCGCGCTGAACCGGTTCGGCGCCGGGCCCTGGCTGCAGACCTTTCTGGTGGATGGACTGCTGCATGTGATCGGCTCGGTGTTCGTGTCCGCCCTGAAAATGATGGTGGTGCCGCTGGTGTTCGTTTCGCTGGTAGTGGGAGTGACCGCGCTGTCCGACCTGAAGGCGCTGGGACGCATCGGCGCCAAGGCGCTGGGACTGTACCTGGCGACCACCGCGATCGCAGTGACGATTGCGCTGTCGCTGGCGAGCCTGGTGGGTCCCGGACACGGGTTCGATGCCGGGGAAACTGCCGCCAGCTTCAGCGGCAAGGACGCGCCGCCGCTCAGCCAGGTGCTGATCGACATGGTGCCGACCAATCCGGTGGCGGCGATGGCCGAAGGCAACATGCTGCAGATCATCGTGTTCGCCCTGCTGTTCGGCGTGGCGGTGACGATGTCGGGGGCGCGCGGCAAGCATGTGCTGAACCTGTTCAACGACCTCGACGCGGTCATCATGCACATGGTCGAGTGGATCATGCGGCTCGCCCCGTACGGCGTGTTCGCGCTGATCACCCGAACCTTCGCCAGCCAGGGGCTGGACATCCTGCTGCCGCTGGCCGCCTATTTCCTGACGCTGACCGCCGCGCTGGCGATCCAGCTGTTCGGCACCTATCCGCTGCTGCTGCGCCTGCTCGGGTCGCTCAACCCGCTCACCTTCCTGAAGAAGATGCGCGACCCGGCGGCGTTCGCCTTCTCCACCGCCAGTTCCGGCGCCACCATTCCGGTCACGCTGCACACCGTGGAAAAGAAAATGGGTGTGCAGAAGAGCGTCGCCTCGTTCAGCGTGCCGCTCGGCGCCACCATCAACATGGATGGCACCGCCATGATGCAGGGCGTGGCCACGGTATTCATCGCCAACGTCTACGGCATCGACCTTACGCTCACCGATTATCTGCTGGTGGTGCTGACCGCGACGCTCGCCTCGATCGGCACCGCCGCGATCCCGGCGGTCGGCCTGGTCACCCTGACCATGGTGCTGAGCCAGGTCGGCCTGCCGGTCGAGGGCATCGCACTGATCATCGGCGTCGACCGCCTGCTAGACATGATGCGCACCGTGACCAACGTCACCGGCGACTGCGCGGTGAGCTGCATCGTCGCCAAGAGTGAAAACGCCTTCGACCAGGCCGTTTTCGACGACCCGGATGCAGGCTCGGTCGAAGACGCCACGCGCCATGCCCTTCCTTCCCAACCGGCTTCCTGAAGCATGCTCTATCCGCTGATCCGCCCCGCCCTCTTCTCGCTCGATCCCGAAGACGCCCACGGCCTCACCCTCGCCGGTCTCGATGTCGCGCACCGCCTCGGCCTGCTGGGCCTGCTGCCGCGCGCGACGGGCAAACCCGTGCACGTGATGGGCATCGACTTCCCCAATGCGGTGGGGCTGGCCGCCGGGATGGACAAGGATGGCGCGCATATCAACGCGCTGGCCGCACTCGGCTTCGGCTTTATCGAGATCGGCACGGTGACGCCGCGCCCGCAGTCCGGCAACCCGAAGCCGCGGCTGTTCCGCCTGCCGCAGGCGGAAGCGATCATCAACCGCATGGGCTTCAACAACCTCGGCGTCGACAATCTGGTGAGGAACGTCGCGGCCAGCGGATTCACCGGCGTACTCGGCATCAATATCGGCAAGAACAAGGACACGCCGAACGAACAGGCGGTGGACGATTACCTGGCATGCCTCGACACGGTGTATGCGCACGCCCGCTACGTGACGGTGAACATTTCCTCGCCCAACACGCAGAACCTGCGCGAACTGCAGAAGGACGAAGCGCTCGACGCGCTGCTCTCGGCAATCAAGCACCGGCAGTCCGAACTCGCACAGCAGCACGGCAGATATGTGCCGGTTGCACTGAAGATCGCGCCCGACCTCGACGAGGCGCAGATCGCCGCGATTGCCGCGCTGCTGATGATGCACCGCATCGACGCGGTGATCGCCACCAATACCACGCTCGCACGCGACGCCGTCGGCGGCCTGCCGAATGCCGGGGAAACCGGCGGACTGTCCGGCGCGCCGGTGCGCGACGCCTCCACCCGCGTGATCCGAGCGCTGGCCCACCACCTGAAGAACGAAGTACCGATCATCGGCGTCGGCGGCATCCTGTCGGGTGCCGACGCGCAGGAAAAAATCGCCGCCGGCGCCTCGCTGGTACAGCTGTATTCCGGTCTGATCTATCGCGGTCCGGAACTGGTGCGCGAATGCGTGCTGAGCCTCGCCCGCTGATCGTTCGCTGGCTGGGCATGGCGGTCCTGCTGCTGCAGGCGGCCGCGCATGCCGCGCCGGCGGAGCCGGTCGTCACCCACTTTCCGCAACCCGGCCTCACCGCCGACCAGCTGGGCGTGATCGTCAACGACGACGACCCCGACAGCGTGGCCATCGCCGCTTACTACCGGGAGAAGCGCGGCATCCCCGCCGCCAACCTGATCCACGTCCGCTTCAAGCCGGGGCGCAGCACGCTGCCGCGCGAGGAATTCGACGCCATCAAGCGGCACGTCGACCAGATCACGCCCAGGCAGGTCCAGGCGTATGCGCTGACCTGGGCCCAGCCGTACCGGGTCGACTGCATGGCCATCACCGCAGCCTTCGCTTTCGGCTTCGATCCCGCCCATTGCGCCAGCAGCTGCAAGCCGACCCGGCCCAGCCCCTATTTCAACGGCGCGACAGCGCGCCCGTTCGACGCCCACGCGATCCGCCCGGCCATGAGCCTGGCCGCCGCCAGCGTCGCTGAAGCGAAACGGCTGATCGATCGCGGGGTGGCCTCAGACGGCAGCAATCCCGCGGGCACTGCGTACCTGCTCAGCACGACCGACAAGGCGCGCAACGTGCGTGCCGCCAGTTACCCCGCTCTGCGCGCGCAGATGCAGCGCATTCTTCCGGTCGAGATCGTCGAAGCCAACGCGCTCGAAAACAGGACCGACGTGATGTTCTATTTCACCGGGCTGACCCACGTGGCTGCGCTCGACCGCAACACCTTCCTGCCCGGCGCCGTCGGCGACCATCTCACCTCAGCCGGCGGCGTGCTGTTCGGCGGCAGCCAGATGAGCAGCCTCGCCTGGCTGCAGGCCGGCGCCACCGGCAGCTACGGCGCGGTGGTCGAGCCGTGCAACTTCCCGGCCAAGTTTCCGGTGCCCGCCATCGTCATGGCGCACTACCTGCAGGGCGAAACCCTGATCGAGGCCTACTGGAAGAGCGTGCAGATGCCGGGCCAGGGACTCTTCATCGGCGAGCCGCTGGCACGGCCGTTCGCCGGCATCCGCCAGCACGTCGGCGACGGCGGCATGACGATCGCGGCGCGCCTGCTCACCCCCGGGCTCTACGATGTGCAGGCCGCCCCGTCGATGATGGGGCCCTACCGCAGCGTCGGCCGCCTGCCGGTCGGCCGGGGCACGCGCGAGATCCGGCTCGGCCGGATTCCGCCGGCGTATTACCGCTTCGTGCGCCGCGACGCGACACCGACACGGTAAGGCCGGGCTTCTGGCGAACCGCCGCTTTGGTTATGCTGCGGGGAATCCCGTTTCCGCGAGGCCCGTCATGCACATCGGCATTCCCAGGGAAATCAAGAACCACGAATACCGGGTCGCGCTCACCCCGGAAGGCGCGCGCGCCCTGACCGAGGCCGGCCACCGCGTCAGCATCGAAGCGGGCGCCGGCACGGCATCGGGATTCGCCGACGACGCCTATCGTGCCGCCGGCGCGGCCATCATGGGCCAGCCCGCCGAGGCCTGGGCAGCCGAGCTGGTGGTCAAGGTCAAGGAGCCCCAACCGGACGAAGTGAAGCGGCTGCGCGCAGGCCAGCTGCTGTTCTGCTACCTGCATCTGGCCGCCGCGCCCGAACTGGCACGCGAACTGATGGCGCGCGGCGTGACGGCGATCGCCTACGAAACGGTGAGCAGACCGGACGGGGGTCTGCCGCTGCTGCAGCCGATGTCCGACATCGCGGGACGGCTGGCGCCGCAGATGGGCGCACTGGGGCTGCATACCTCGCACGGCGGCAGCGGCAAGCTGATCACCGGCCTGCCCGGCGTGCCGCCCGGGCGCATCCTCATCATCGGCGCCGGCGTGGTGGGCATGAGCGCCACGCGCACGGCGGTCGGGCTCGGCGCACGCATTACCCTGATCGACCGCCAGGCCGACAAGCTCGCGCACGCCGAGGCGCAGTTCGGCGCACGCGTGGAGACGCGCTTCTCCTCTCCGGACACCGTCGCCGACAGCCTCGAGTACGCCGACATCGTGATCGGCGCGGCGCAGATTCCCGGCCGTCACGCACCGCGCCTGATCAGCCGCGCCGCACTCGCACGCATGCCGCAGGGCGCGGTGCTGGTCGACGTCGCGATCGACCAGGGCGGCATCGCGGAGACCTCGCGTCCCACCACGCACAGCGATCCTTTTTTCGTGGCCGACGGCATTGTCCACTACTGCGTCACCAACATGCCCGGCGCGGTCGCACGCACCTCGACCAAGGCGCTCACCCATGCCACCCTGCCCTACGTGCAGGCGCTGGCGGCCCAGGGTCTGGCGGCGCTGGAGGCTGATGCGGGGCTGAAAGCGGGCCTCCATGTGCAGGACGGCAGGATCATTCACGCCGGCCTGGCGCTGGACCTGCAAAGCCGCTGATTCAGGCGGCCGGCGCAGGTGCCGAACATTCCAGCCATTCGCGCCCGAGCACACGGCCTGCTGCATCGAAGCGATACACCAGCGGCACGCCCGAGGCGATTTCCACCTGCTCCATCGCCTCGGCGCTGAGCCGGTCCAGATGCATCACCAGCCCGCGCAGCGTATTGCCGTGGCTGATCACCAGCAGGCGTCGTCCGGCGCGCAGGCGCGGCACCAGCACGTCATGCCAGTATGGCAGCAGGCGGCGCTGGCAGTCGCGCAGGCTCTCGCTGGCCGGCAGGTCGCGCACATCCATGGCGGCATACAGCGGATCGAAGCGCGGATGACGCGGGTCGTTCCAGTCCAGCGGCGGCGGCGGCTCGACATAGCCGCGCCACCAGCGCCGCGATGCCGCTTCGCCCCAGGTCACAAAAATGTCGCGCTTGTTCATGCCCTGCAGCGCGCCGTAATGCCGCTCGTTGAGGCGCCATGTGGTGAACAGCGGCACATCGGGCGTGCCCATTGCAGCCAGCAGCGCCTCGGCCGTCTGGCGGGTGCGCTGCAGGACCGAGCCATGCACCTCGTCGAACGCATAGCCTGCCTGCGCAAGCCGCTGCCCCGCTGCGGCCGCTTCGGCAAGGCCCACGTCGGTCAACGATATATCGCTCCAGCCGGTGAAGCGATCGCTCAGATTCCATTCGCTGTGACCGTGGCGCAGCAGCACCATCCATGCGGCGTGCATATTCATTCGGGAGGCTCGGCGAGCACGTCCTGCAGGTGATGGCGGTCGCCCCAGGCATCCAGATGCCAGCCCTGTCCATCAAAGTGAAACCAGTTGAGCGCGCAGTTCGGAATCTTGAAATCGCGCGGCGTGTCGAGCGGCCTGCCGGTGGCGCGGCGATACACCACATCGAGCACGCCGCTGTGGCTGACCGCCGCGACCGTCTGCCCGCCGTGATGCCGCACCAGCCAGTCGATCCCGTCGGCAACGCGTTCGGCGAAGCGGCGCAATGACTCGCCCGTTACGAAATCGTAATCGAGGTCGCGCGCGACGTAGTGCGCATACGCCTCAGGATGGCGCGCGGCGCCCTGCGCGGCGGTCAGGCCCTGGAACAGACCGAAATGACGTTCGCGCAATTGCGGCAGCAGTTTCACCTCGAGGTCCTCGCGCTGCGCCAGCACCTGCGCCGTCTCGGTTGCCCGCAGCAGATCGCTGCTGTAGATCGCATGAAAGCGGTGATGGGCCGCATTGAACGCCATCGCCAGCGCCTGCGCCCGCCCGGTCTCGTTGAGCGGAATGTCGGTATGGCCCTGAATGCGCCCCTCCGCATTCCAGCGGGTTTCGCCATGGCGGATGATGCAGATGCGGGTCCCGACCGGTTTTGGAATGTGATGCATATCAATTACATGCGATCTGATCTATACAAAATCACAATCTGGCACAAAAAACAGGGATGGCGTCGTTTTTCGCAAGCAAACAACATCGGCTCCACGGCCCCGCGCATTTCCGGGTGCGTCAACTTGACACACCATATAAATAGATATATTTATCTGCTTATGCGAAAAACATCATCACATTCGCATGTGCTAATTCAGTCATCAATCACGGGAGACGTGTATGGAAGCGACAACCTACAACTATAAGGTCGTCCGCCAGTTCGCCATCATGACGGTGGTGTGGGGGATCGTCGGCATGCTGGTCGGGGTGATCCTGGCCGCGCAGCTGATCTGGCCGGATCTGACCTTCGGCATCGAATGGCTGTCGTACGGCCGCCTGCGACCGCTGCATACCAATGCGGTGATCTTTGCGTTCGGCGGTTCGGCGATGTTCGCGGTCTCCTACTACATCGTGCAGCGTACCTGCCAGGTACGGCTGTGGGCCGAGAAGCTGGCGGCCTTCACCTTCTGGGGCTGGACGCTGGTGATCGTGCTGGCGGCCATCACCCTGCCGCTGGGCATGACCAGTTCCAAGGAATACGCCGAACTGGAATGGCCGATCGACATCCTGATCACCGTAGTGTGGGTGTCCTACGCGCTGGTGTTCTTCGGCACCATCGTCAAGCGCAAGACCAAGCACATCTATGTGTCGAACTGGTTCTTCGGTGCCTACATCCTGGTGATCGCGCTGCTGCATCTGGTCAACAGCGCCGAACTGCCGGTGTCGATGACCAAGTCCTACTCGGCCTACGCCGGCGTGCAGGATGCGATGGTGCAGTGGTGGTACGGCCATAACGCGGTGGGCTTCTTCCTCACCACCGCCTTCCTCGGCATGATGTACTACTTCATTCCCAAGCAGGCCGGCCGGCCGATCTACTCCTACCGCCTGTCGGTCGTCCACTTCTGGTCGCTCAACTTCATCTACATGTGGGCGGGTCCGCACCACCTGCAGTACACCGCGTTGCCCGACTGGGCACAGAGCCTCGGCATGGTGTTTTCCCTGATGCTGCTGGCGCCGTCATGGGGCGGCATGATGAACGGCATCATGACGCTCTCGGGTGCGTGGCACAAACTGCGCACCGATCCCATCCTCAAGTTCATGGTGACCGCGCTGTCGTTCTACGGCATGTCGACCTTCGAGGGCCCGATGATGTCGATCAAGACAGTCAATGCGCTGTCGCACTACACCGAATGGACCGTCGGCCACGTGCACTCCGGCGCGCTGGGCTGGGTGGCGATGATCACCATCGGTTCGATGTACTACCTGATTCCGCGACTGTTCGGTCGCGAGTCGATGTACAGCACCAAGCTGATCGAATGGCATTTCTGGCTCTCCACCATCGGCGTGGTGCTGTATATCGCCTCGATGTGGATCGCCGGGGTCGCGCAGGGCCTGATGTGGCGCGCGGCGAACGCCGACGGCACGCTGACCTACAGCTTCGCCCAGGTGCTCAATACCATGTATCCGTTCTACGGCATCCGCCTGCTGGGTGGCGCGCTGTTCTTCAGCGGCATGCTGATGATGGCCTGGAACGTCTGGCAAACCACGCGGCAGGGGCGTGTGGTGAATGACGCACCCATCCCGCAAGCTGTCCACGCCTAAGGAGACCGAACATGATTTCGCATGAAACCATCGAAAAGAACCTCGGTCTGCTGATCGTGCTGACCATCCTCATCGTCAGCGTCGGCGGCCTGGTGCAGATCGTGCCGCTGTTCTTCCAGACCTCGACCACTACGGCGGTGGCGGGCCTCAAGCCCTACACTCCGCTGCAACTGTCGGGGCGCGACATCTACATCCGCGAAGGCTGCGTCGGCTGCCACTCGCAGATGGTGCGTCCGTTCCGCGCCGAAACCGAACGCTACGGCCACTACTCGGTCGCCGGCGAATTCGTCTACGACCGTCCCTTCCTGTGGGGGTCCAAGCGCACCGGTCCCGACCTGCAGCGCGTCGGCGGCCGATACTCCGATGCCTGGCATGTCGCTCACCTGATGAATCCGCGCGACGTGGTGCCTGAATCGAACATGCCGGCCTACCCCTGGCTCGACCGCCCGCTCGAGGACGCCGCCATCCAGACCAAGATGCGCAGGCTGAACCTGGTCGGCCACGGCTACAGCGAGGCTGAGATCGCCGGTGCGCCGGCCGAGCTGGAAGGCAAGACCGAGATGGATGCGGTCGTCGCCTACCTGCAGGTGCTGGGCGTCCACGCACCGAAGAACTGAGGGCGCAGTCATGGACAGCGGAACCCTCAGCGGCATCGTCACGGTGATCTTCATCGTGGTGTTCATCGGCATCGTCTGGTGGGCCTACAGCAAGGGCAACAAGCAGCGTTTCGAGGATGCCGGCAAGCTGCCCTTCGACGATGAAACCCCTCCCAAACAAGGAGACAAGCAATGAGCGATTTCACACACGGCTTCTGGCCGATCTACATCAGCGTCCTCACCCTGGTGAGCATCATCGGCACCTGGGTGTTTCTCAAATCGCAGACCACCCGCAAGCTCGCACCCGGCGAAAAGGCCGAGCTGATGGAGCACACCTGGGACGGCGACCTGCAGGACCTGAACAACCCGCTGCCGCGCTGGTGGCTGGGGCTCTTCTACGGCACGCTGATATTTTCGCTGGCGTATCTTGCGTTGTGGCCCGGCCTGGGCAATTACCCCGGCCTGCTGAAATGGACGCAACTCGGCGAATACGAGGAAGAAGTGCAGAAGGCCGAAGCCAAATTCCAGCCGGTCTACGCCGGGTTCATGAAACAGGACGTCGCCACCGTGGCCGCCGACCCCGATGCGCGCGCGATCGGCAAGAACCTGTTCCTGACCTACTGTTCGCAGTGTCATGGTTCGGATGCGGCAGGCGCACGTGGCTTCCCCAACCTGACCGACGCCGACTGGCTCTACGGCGGCGATCCCGACACCATCAAGACCACCCTCACCGACGGCCGCGCCGGCGTGATGCCGGCGATGGGCGAGGTCCTCGGCGCGCAAGGCACGCAGGAAGTGGCCCATTACGTGATGTCGCTGTCGGGCCGCCAGCACGACGCCGCGCTGGCCACCGCAGGCAAGCCGAAGTTCGAGGAGAACTGCGCCGCCTGCCACATGCCCGACGGCACCGGCATGCAGGCGATGGGCGCGCCCAACCTCACAGACAAGGTCTGGCTGTATGGCGGATCCGAAGCGAGCATCATCGAAAGCATCGCCAAGGGCCGCAATGGCGTGATGCCAGCCATGGCGCAAACGCTCGGCACCACGTCCAACAAGGAAGCCAAGCTTCACCTGCTGACTGCCTACGTCTACGGGCTGTCGCAGAAACAGTAGGAAAACCGGGCTCGCCGGCACTT